>JAITNX010000135.1 GCA_031290235.1 Synergistaceae bacterium
AAGGGCAAAACTCGGGCTACTACTGCTTTGATTGCGTTTTGTAATACTTTAACCTGCGGATTTGGGTCGAATCAGGTACACTTGACCTTGAAGATAAAAGTGGTTCTTTTACAGCTACTGTTTCCTGTTACCGACCTTAATTTTGCAAATATAACCAACGGAATAAAAGTTTCTGGACGGGTCGAGAACGCAAGCGACAAAGACAAAATAGTTTGCGTTGCCGTTGTATTATTCGATGCAAACGATAAGCCGATTGTAGTTCTATATACGTATGCCGATGTGGCAGCCCGAGGCAAAATGAGGTTCGAGACAAGTGAGTCATATTTACCCGATGACATTATGGCATCTTCAAAGGTAACATATAGGGCCTACGCCTATCCACTTCAATTCCCATCGGTACTTACCCGATGACATTATGGCATCTTCAAGGGAGGCGGTGAAAATATGCCAAGGCCGAAAAAAACGAGCGCGAACTCAGGTCTGAGATTATAGGGATCGGGTTCACTGAGGAAGAACACCAATTCGTGAACGGAGAAGCGGACATCTGCGGCGTTTTTCTCAGCAATCTTATAATGATTATAATTACAGGGCCATGGTGCCGTCTAGGATGCGGCGAATTTCTATCCACTGCGCCAATTTATCCTCGAAGGTTTTGATGAATTTTCGTGGTACCGGACTCGAGGACGGCAGAAGAAGATAGCGGATATCGTATTCCCTCATCTTCTCCGCGTGGTGGCGGCAGTACACAGCCTCCGACGCGCGGCCGTTGAAACAAATAGCGCGGATGGTGGGGTGGTCGCGCATCAGCCTTGGAATGTCGTTGGGGCGCTCTTCCCGTATGTTCCTGTCCAGTGATCCGGCGCGCACACATGAACCCACAGAGTCCCACAGGGCGATACGACGGCGTTTGAGCATGGCGACGCGCTCCACGTAGTCGGGGTGGCATTTTGGTTCCTTCAGCACGTAGCACATCAGACGCCAGAAATGGTTGCGTTCGTTGTCGTAATAGCGCCCGCTTTCCAGCGAGACCTTGCCGGGAATGGATCCAAGGATCAAAAGAAGCGGTGATTCTCCCACTATGGGCTCGAAGGAATTTATGCGGTCGCCAATGACGCTCGCGGCGGTTTTTTCCATAATCTATATGTCTTCTCCGATTCAAGAATTATAAATTGTCAAGAGGTTACGCGCGATACATCCAACATAATTTTTCTCACATCCGTTCATAGTAAGTCTTACTTTCCTTACCTCTCATAAAACCGCCCTGCCAACTTCCGCTTCGAATTTCCCAATCTCCTTTGCGACGAGCTTCGAGAAACGCTCGTAAAGGTGTCCCTTTCCCCTGAGAGCTCCCATGTCGTAGCGGCCGAAGGCCTCCACGTCCAGCGTCTGCTTCGAGGCAAGCATGTATTCGTCCCAGAGCCTCATCGTCTCCATGTCTTCCTCGGCGACCTCCTGAAACTTGGCAAGCGTTATCAGGCTGCTCTTCATCGATTCCACCTGCTCCAAGTTGTCCTTGGCTTTATAATAATTGATCATGATCAGGTGAGCCTGTACAAGATCTTGCTTCAGAAACGGAAGATCCGAAAGGGGGATTACCATGCGATCCTTGTGGGGCGCGTAAAAATCCTTGTAGCCGTATGCAAGGTTCGTGGCCCATTTGACCGCGGCCATGAAGTCGTCCTTGTTGAACATCACCCCGAGTACTCCCTCTTTTCGGATTTTATCGACAATCACCCTGTTCTTCGGGAGGTTCCCGTCGAACTCCAAAAGCACATCACGTTTAGAAGCCGTTGTCGCCATTATTTTCTATCCCCCTGTTAATTGTTTCGTGATTTTATATTATATAAAAATACAATCAGTTGTCGAATATGTCCAGCACTTCCAGCTATCAATATTTAAAGAATTTAGAATCCTCCATTTTGTCAGGCAGGGGCCAATCGGCCATGGGATCTGGAAAAAAGAGGGGATATGTGTTAATATGACAGTCGTGTTTTAATTTCAATACGAATTTAGGGGTGATGTCGTGGATTTGTCGGGGTTACTTGCACGGAGAGTGTCCGCGCTATTCATAATGATATCGCTCATTGGGCTTCATATCTTTATGTTGTGGGCTCCAAAAAGGATCGTCCCAGATATTGCTCCTGTCGGTGTAAGTTCGTATATACTCGTGACACAGGCCACGTCAGAGGGGGTCCTCTCCGCTGCGGAGCAGAATAACCTTCGCAGCAGAAACGGGGCTTTCTCCGCGGTTATACCGATCATGAGGTATGTCGCGTGCCGCGTCGATGGCGACCGTTTCGCCGGCATGGAGGAGTTTCGATTCAATTCATGGAATGCGCTCATTGGCCAAGCTCAGATATCCTGCCCGCATTCCGACATGGTTTTTCTGAATTAGTGACTTATCGTTTTACCCCTAACTTATTAAGGCTGCGGTCCAAATCGGTAAAAATAGCGTGAGGCCATGATGCCTTAAAGGTGTCATTGAGTTACGCGGGAGATGTTATTATCTGTGAGGAGGGGTGTTATGTCCTTACTTCATGTAGGGTTGGATATCGGTTCGACTACAGCAAAAGCTGTCGTCCTGGACGAAGACGATCGAATCATATATAGCCGTTATTGCAGGCATTTCGCCGACATCCGCACGACACTCGGGGGATTTGTGGGCGAGATAAGGGATAGGTACAGCGATTCAATGAAGACAATCGCGGTCGCTGGCTCTGGGGCGCTTGCCATCGCGGAGGGATTGCAGACGCCTTTTGTGCAGGAGCTTATAGCTTGCTCAGCCAGCGTCGAGAGGTACCTGAGCGGGGTGGACGTTTCCATAGAGTTGGGCGGAGAGGACGCTAAGCTGACGTTTTTCGATCCATCGGGAATAGATCAGAGGATGAACGAGACGTGCGCCGGGGGCACAGGCGCGTTTATAGATCAAATGGCGTCGCTTCTCGGCACGGACGCGGCTGGCCTGAACGATCTGGCGAAGGGACATGTGACGATATACCCGATAGCGTCGCGGTGCGGAGTGTTCGCGAAAACGGACATTCAGCCACTGTTGAACGATGGCGCGTCGCGCCAGGACATTGCGGCCTCCATATTCCAGGCAATAGTGAACCAAACCATCAGCGGACTCGCCTGCGGGAGGAAAATAGCCGGCAACGTGGCGTTGCTCGGAGGGCCGCTGTACTTCCTCTCTGAGCTTAGGACCCGTTTTGTAGAGACACTTGGGCTGCGGGAGGACCAGTGCATTTTCCCAGAGAATCCGCACTTGTTCGTCGCGATAGGGGCCGCCATCCTCGGCAAAAAAAAAGGCGACGTCGTTGATCTTGGAGAGCTGCACAGAAAGGCGATAGCGTTTTTCAAGTCCCGCAACACCGACTCTGTCAGTGTACTGCCGGCACTCTTCATGGACGAAGAGGCGAGGGAGAATTTCAAAAAAAGGCACTCCATCCACAGGGTGAAGCGCGTTGAACTGCGCGAGTATTCCGGGGACACGTATCTTGGCGTGGATGTCGGTTCGACCACCACTAAGGTCGTGCTCATCGGGACGGATGGCGAACTCCTGTTTTCCCGTTACTGCTTCAATGGCGGCGGCGAGCCGATTAGGACTGTGAGAGACGTTCTGATTGAGCTGTACGACGAGTTCCCGCCGGGAGTTCGAATCGCGCGCAGTGGTGTTACGGGCTACGGCGAGAAACTTGTACAGGCGGCGTTCGGCATGGACCTCGGCGAGGTGGAGACAGTGGCCCACGCCAGGGCCGCGGAGTTTGTTTTGCCAGGCGTCGAGTTCGTGATCGACATAGGCGGGCAGGACATGAAATGCCTTGGGGTGCGCGACGGAGTGATAAGGCGCGTGTTCCTGAACGAGGCATGCTCGTCCGGGTGCGGATCGTTTCTTCAGAGCTTTGCGGAGTCGCTGGAATTGACGGTGGAGGAGTTTGCGGCAGAGGCCGAGAAATCCATGATGCCGGTCGACCTGGGATCCCGCTGCACGGTGTTCATGAACTCCAGGGTTCGGCAGGCCCAGAAGGAGGGCGCCGAGATCAGGGATATATCGGCCGGCCTCGTCTACTCTGTCGTCCGCAACGCGCTTTACAAAGTACTCAAAATTCGGTCTTCAGACGAGCTGGGAAGCCGCATAGTCGTCCAGGGAGGTTCCTTCAAGAACGACGCGTTGCTGCGCGCGTTCGAGCTTGTGACTGGCAGGGAGGTCGTCAGACCTCAGATATCGGAACTCATGGGGGCATTCGGCGCCGCCCTGGTCGCGAGGGACGTCCGCAAAGAGGAGCCAAGCTCTCTGATAGGGGCGGATGCTGTAAGGGCAATGAGCGCTAAAAGCGGCACGTCGAGGTGCAAAGGGTGCGGCAACAGGTGCATACTGACCTGCACAAAATTCGACGACGGCAGGAGCTATGTCTCGGGCAATCGCTGTGAGCGCGGCGCAGCCTCCGGCGCGGGCGCGAAACAATCCCCCCCGAACCTGTACGAGATGAAGTATAAAAGGCTCTTCGACTTCTACAAGCCGAGACCTGAGACTGAGGCAGTCAGAGGGAATATCGGCATTCCCAGGGCTCTTGGCATTTATGAGGACTATCCTTTCTGGTTCACGCTCTTTACGGAGCTTGGATGGCGCGTCGAGTTGTCGGGCGAGCGGCCCGATGAGAACCTGGGTATAGAGACTATCACGTCTCAGACCGTCTGTTACCCCGCAAAACTGGTTCACAGGCACATCGAGGATCTGCTGAACAAGGGAGTGCGGCTTATATTCTTCCCTATAATCCAGAGGGAGTCGGAGGAGTTCAAGGACGCCCACCAGAGCTTCAACTGTCCGGTCGTTACGGGGTATCCGGACGTCGTAGCTCTGAATATGGACAGTCTGAAGGCTGAGGGCGTGGACTTCATGCATCCGGCCATGCCGTTCGACATATACAGCTCCAGCGGCAGAATAGAGTGTCGTTTGCTTGAGGAGCTATCCCGCTTTGGAGTCACGGCTCGCGAGGTAAAGCGCGCCTGCGAGAAGGCCAGGGCCGCTCAGAGGGCCTTCAAGGATGACGTCAGGAGGTTCGGCGACTACGCGGTCAGATACGTCAGGGAGACCGGCGGAGTGGGCGTGGTTCTAGCAGGGCACCCCTACCACCTCGATCCCGAGGTTCATCACGGTATACCAGAGCTTATCGCGGGCTATGGAGTGACGGTGCTCACTGAGGACTCGGTCTGCCACAGGTCTGATGAGATCGGCGGCGTGGATCCTCTCTACGTTGTGGATCAATGGGTCTACCACTCCCGCCTTTACAGAACCGCATCAGTCGTGTCGCGCCATCCGGATTTCGCGGGAGTTCACATGGTGCAGCTCAACTCGTTCGGCTGCGGCCTGGACGCTATAAGCGCCGATCAGGCGGCTGAGATACTGGAGCGCAATGGGCATCTGCACACTCTTATAAAGATCGACGAGGGAAAGAACAACGGAGCTGTTAATATAAGGATAAGATCGCTGCTCGCGTCTGTCAGGATGAAGGGCGGAAAGGAGAGGCCGGAAGCCGCGACTGCCGAAGTCAGGGCGCAGCGGAGCGTGGGCGTGATTAAGGGATCCCGGAGATCAATGGCGCGTGCCGCCCGCACTATACTCTGCCCTCCGCTGTCGTTTCATCACTTCCAGTTCCTCGAAACCGCCATGAGGCACGCCGGATTGGACTTCAAGGTGCTTCCTGAAGGCGGCAGGAGCGCGGTGGAGCTTGGCCTGAAGTACGTGAACAACGATGCCTGTTACCCCGCGATGGTGGTGGTGGGCCAATTTCTGCAGGCACTGCAGAGCGGCGAGTACGACACCGACACAACAGACTGCCTCTATGCTCAGACCGGTGGAGCGTGCAGGGCGAGTAACTATGTTCCATTATTGCGCAGGGCGCTGGACTCCGCCGGCTTCGGGCATGTCAGGGTTCTTGCCGCGAACGCTCAGGCCAACGTTGGGGCGGAGAGTTTCGCGGTCCCGGCCTCGGCGCTGTGGCGCGGGCTGCTCGGGTTGCTGTACGGCGATATGTTGATGAGGTTGTTGTACAGGACGAGACCGTACGAGACGGAAACTGGCAGCGCAAACAGATTGTACGGGGAGTGGGTCCTGCGATGCAAAGAGAACGTGGCTCGCGGGAGCTGGAGAGCGTTTAGGCGCGATGTGGCCATTATGGTCGAGGATTTCGCCTCCCTGCCGGTCGACCCGGCGCCGAAGCCGCGCGTGGGCATAGTCGGGGAGATATTGGTAAAATACCATGCTAATGCCAATGAGAGGCTGGTCGAGATAATAGAGGCAGAGGGAGGGGAGGCTGTCGTGCAGGATCTCGCCGGTTTTGTGCTATACTGCCTCTTCGACCCGGTGTACTGCCACAAGCAGCTTTCCGGCAACTTCCTATCGAGATTATTGGGGCAGGCCGGAATCAGCGCTCTGGAGCGCATGAGGCGGCCTATGAACAGGGCGCTGCAAGGGACGAGGTTTGGCGAGACTCATAATATATACGATATGCTGGCGAAGGCCGAGTCGATGGTTTCCCCCGCGAACCAGGCCGGGGAGGGATGGCTCCTCGCGAGTGAGATGATGGCGCTGATAGAGAGCGGCGTGAGGAATGTCATCTGCATACAGCCCTTCGCGTGTCTGCCGAACCACATAACGGGCAAGGGAATCATGAAGGAACTGAAACGCCGCTATCACGGCGCAAACGTCATGGCGCTGGACTATGATTCGAGCGTGAGCAACGTCAACCAGCTCAACAGGATAAAACTTTTGATGGCCACCGCAAGGGCATAATAGGCGCGCGGCCGATGCCAGAAATATTTATGCCGCTTCGCGTTCTACGCGTGTATTTTGCGGCTATTATTAACAACCCATGAGGCGATCTTCGGTCGTTGGGGCCACGGACCTCTGCTGAACTATCTTGGATCCGGGCGGAATATCGTTCGTTATCCACACGTTTCCGCCTATCACCGATCCCGCGCCTATTGTGACCCGGCCAAGGATTGTCGTGCCGGAGTACACGGTGACGTTGTCCTCCAGTATCGGGTGCCTGGGAAGTCCCTTTATTGGGTTTCCGTTCGAGTCCTTGGGGAAGGAGAGCGCGCCCAGGGTCACTCCCTGATATAGCCTGCAGCGGTCTCCGATTATTGCCGTCTCCCCGATGACTACCCCTGTTCCGTGGTCTATGAAGAACTCCTCCCCTATCGACGCCCCTGGGTGAATGTCGATGCCGGTGTTTGAGTGGGCCATCTCGCTGATAATGCGCGGGATGACCGGAACGGACAGGCTGTACAATTCGTGGGCGATGCGATGATGCGTCATTATTTGTAAGGATGGGTAGCAGAATATGGTCTCCGCCTTGCTCTTGGCCGCGGGATCTCCCTCGTATGCCGCCAGTACGTCGCTGTCGATAAGACCGCGAATCTTAGGAAGGCTCTTCATGAAGTCGCAGGCCATGTCCTGGGCCATCTCGCCGCAGCGCGAGCAAGCGGCTTCCTCGCCGGCACTGGAGAAACACATGCCGAGCCGTATCTGCTCGGACAATATGCGGAATATCGTGTCGAGATTTGACGCGAGCTGCACGCGCAGCGAGGTCTCGCCCATTCCTCCTGGGCTGAAGAAGCCAGGAAATATGGCCGCCCTCAGCAGGTTCATCATGGCTCCAAGCTCCGACAGCGACGGCATGTCCGTTGTGTGATAAGGTATGTTGCGCTCCGACCCGTTCGATGGGGGGGCCAGGAACGCGTCAGCTATGCCGGCTATGTCGGGGTATGTTCTTCCGTATGCTCTCGCAGCGTCAAGCGCTTCGTTCATGTATATTCATCTCCAGTCGTCTGTCGTCTCCTAATAGACCAGTTCGTATGTCATCCTCTGCCACGTCATGCGCTCGGAGTCCTTGCACTGCTTCCAGGCGCCGTTCAGGTAATTGCCCCGGATATCGACGTATGTCCCTGCCGGTATCTCCCGGAGGCCAAAGAGCGAGTATCCGACTGTGTTGCCATCGCGAGTCAGAAAAGTCAGCCTCAGGGAGACCTTCACGTCGGACGCTGAGACGTTCGTCAGTCTGACGTCCACTCCGCTCTTCGAGACCTTCATTCCAGAGTATTCTATATCAGTGCCAAATATCGCGCCGCCATCCTCCCACGAGGACGCGCGCCCGGTACATATCATAAGCAGCGCCAGCGCGATGACGATAGAAAATTTTTTCCCCATTGGGAACAACCTCCTCTCTTGGTATTTTTCTCCGGCTACTGAGGATTATACAACAGGGAGGGGGAAAAACGAAAGGCTCCTACCCTGAGCGACGGGAACGCTGGGCGGAGCCTTACAAGTTCTTGCAAACCGGGCGCTTTGATCGTGCTAGCCCCTCAGGCCTGCGGCATTACCACTACATGTAACATACAATATGCTTAATGCTTCAAGCCCGCCAAAAATGACGCGGGATTTTTAAGGTTGTCGAAAAAATTTTCAAACTGCGCTAAAATGTCGCTCGGATATTTTTATTCGAGGCCTGAGCGTAAGTTTAGAGGTGGTTAGCGCATTATGTTCTATGTAGGCATAAGAGATGACGGAAGTGACCGCCGAATGCTGGAAGACGTTTTAATGATGAAAATCGCCGAGGGCGACGAGGATTCGTTCGTTCAACTGTATGAGATGTGGTGCAGAAGAATCATGTCTTATGCGCTCAGGTCGCTCAGAGATCTTCACGAGGCTCAGGATGTCGTTCAGGAGACGTTCATCCAGGTTTACCGGTCCGCTCCATCTTACAGGGCCGAGGGGAAGTTCGGAGCTTATGTCCTCAGGATCGCGGGCAATCTTGTACGCCATCGATTCAGGAGTCCGCACGGCTTCAGGGATTCGCAGAGCGTCGAGTCCCTTACTGAGATCCTTGAGGAAGACGGCAGACTGGTCCCGGAGAGCCTTACCCACTCGCCGGAGGAGAGCGTAATAGAGGGTATCGACATAGAAAGACTGCTAGCGGCCTTGCCAGTGAGGCAGAGAGAGGCTTTGATACTGGTCGCGAGCGGCGTCTCCTACGCCGAGGCGGCCGAGATGATGAGCATAACGGCGGACGCCTTTGCGCAACTGGTGTTGCGGGGCAGGCGGACGCTAAAAATAAAAATAAAGAGGATGAGTGATGAGCCTTGAGCTTCGAGAGAGATGATTTTACGAGGAAAGAGGAAGATGACGCCGGTTGTGCCGAGTACGATGTCTTGATAAGCAAGGCCTGTGACGGCGAGTGTACTCCGGAGGAGATGACCGTCCTAGGCGAACACATGAAGGACTGCGAAGGATGTCGCGCAACGATGAGGGAGTATCGGGAAATATGCGGGGTGATGGCTTCGCGCCTTGTGGCTCTTTCTTGCCCGCCGCCTCCTGTTCTGCCCAGGAAACCTCACGGGTCGAGCGTCTTAGCCGGCACTCGTTTAAGCGCTTGCGCGGCGATTCTGGGAGGGATGGCAGCTTGCCTGCTCTTCTTCGCCGCGGGCAACGTGATCGGTTTCCGCCAAGCCGAGGATAGAATAGCAAGGAACCTCTCGCCCACGGCAGTCGTAACTCCTTCGCTTTGGGCGGTTAACCGGCCTGCCGGCGCCATATCGCTTGCCAACGCCGAATCCGAACAGCCCTTCACCGATGGAATAAGCCAGTATAGGTCAGCGATAACAGAGGAACTGCGCAAGGACAGCGTGGACTGGCTGAAGGTGCGTGACCTTGTGGAGTCAATGGGCGAGCTTAGGACCGACCTTGAGCTGCTGACTATACATATGGCGTATCTGGATATAAGGACTGGCAGCTCCCCCTCCTCTGTGGCTAATCACTGGGAGGCCATTGGCTCGATGAGCGAAAGGACGGCGTTTAAGCGATGAAGTGCTTTACAAAAAAACCAAGGGGGTTTTTAGCGTTCATAGTCATGCTGGCTGTGTTCATATCGCTCGCTCCGCCCGCTGTCGCGCTGGACGTTGAGGACGTTGTCGAGGCTGGAATGAGAGAGGCTCTCTCAGAGGCCGGTATGAGACGGCAGGACGCTGAGAGAGTGGCGCGTCAATACCTCTTCATAGGGACCGTCATTATAAAAAATTTTCAGCCCGGTTCGCTCGCTGAGGAGGAGGAATTTCTGAGCGTGTCCAAAAATGCCGGCATATCGCTCGGCAAGGCGCTTGGGGTGACTCACAGGCTGTATGGGACAAGCAAGTTGCAGGATACGGCAACCGTCATGATGCACTCCGCGAGAGCGGGTGTTTTGCCGGAGGTCGCTTCGGATACGTTCTCAACTCTTATTCTGAACGGATACGCGTTCGACGCTTCGATCTCTCTTCTGCACGAGATATCGGAGGCAGTCCGTTCCATGAAGGCCGCTGACGGCGGGTCCGCAATCTGCGGCACGATAATGGCTAACGCGACGGAAAATGTTACGCTCGGAGAACTCAAGAGAGAAATAGTAGTGTCGGTTGATCAGGAGAGAGCGAGGCAGCGCGCCCTGATAGCGAAAAATGAGGAAGAGCGCAGAAGACGCGACAGCGGCGGGGGCAAGGGCGATGATCGCGTCGCATCGTCGAGC
The DNA here is from genome assembly GCA_031290235.1 of Synergistaceae bacterium. GTDB lineage: Bacteria > Synergistota > Synergistia > Synergistales > Synergistaceae > JAIRWR01. The sequence goes on from JAITNX010000135.1 coordinate 10,557, forward strand.
GGCGGCGAAAGCGGTGTAAGCCCGACGGCAGACGGCGGCGAGGGGATTGGCAAGGGCGGAGACGAAAGCAGTTCGGGCGGTGCTCCAGGCGGTGAACAGAGACAGGCAGGCAGTTCCGAGTCAGACTCGAAAAATCACTGAGAATATTTTGGAAATTAAATTGCTAATTTTGTTATGATT
>JAITNX010000021.1 GCA_031290235.1 Synergistaceae bacterium
GGCAATGTTTCGTCCCTTTAAAAGCTGAGTCCTCGACAGAATCCTTTTCTTTGCCTTCAGGTCGGCCGACAAATCCAAAAGAAATTCTATCTCCTGAGTGGTAAAGTCTTTGAGCGTCAAAAAATTGCGCCCACGTAAGTTAAACGCCATTCAAGATCTCTCCTTTAAATAAATGACATTCAGGTAACGCATATCAAAAAAAATAAACTAACTAGCGTTTATGGTTTATTTATAGTCTAACAAACGAAATATATCCCATTTTTATGCGTTTGTCAAATATCTGGTTTTAATACGTAAAATAGTTATATATAATATTTATATATGTGTTTTTATATGTAAAACATCATTATTATAAGTAGTATGATATCATCTCAATGTTTTCTTCGCCGAGAAATTCTTCATGGGATAATGAACAAAATAATGATTTTAGGTTATTTTGTGCCGCGATAAATTGTGGGTTTCGAGAGCCGGACGAATAAAAAAACAGGGGATCGAGTGGAAAAAATCCGCGATCCCCGGTTATGCCATTTCACTTTCAATTGGGATATGCTGGATTATTATTATCCTCTAATTTCGCCTCCAAGCTGTTTCGTGAGGCGTTTTTTTATAACTGCCGCGGCCGCCTCTATATCCTCGGACGTCAGTGTCTTCTTGTCCGATCCTATCATGAGGCGGAGCGTGATGGATTTCTTTCCCTCTGGGACCTGACGGCCCCTATACTCGTCCACGAAGGAGACTGAGCGCACCAGGTCGGCCGCGCTTTTCTTGCCAAGCACTGCCGACTCAACGCTCTCCCATCTCACCGTTTCGTCGAACAGCATCGATATGTCGTACTCGACCTGCGGGTACTCCGGCAGATGCGAGAACTTATTCGTGCGCGACGCGAGAGGTAAAAGCGAGTCCACGTCCAGGTCGAACGCCATTACTGAGGATTGTTTAATCCCGGCGGCCAGGGCAGATCGCTTCGACAACAGCGCCAGGTGTCCTATCCCCTCTTCGCCGAGTTTGACGTCCAGCCATACCGTTTCGTCCGCCCAGTGAGGATGCGTTATCTGCGCGAATGACAGAGGTTCCATGTGGGCATATCGTGGCATGTTCTCGACTATGCCCTTTGCGCGCCTGAACAGTTCCGTCGTCGTGCCGGCAGGGCCGACCAGGACTCCGGTTACGCGCTTTCTTTGCCTCGGCAGACGCTCGCGTTCGTCGTATGGGGCTGAGTAGCCGCCGTCAAAGAAGACCTGTGACAGCTCGTAGATCGCGAACTCGTCCAGGTAGTGCGAGTTCTCGTACACTGCCTTTAGGAGGTTTGGCAATAGAGACGGGCGAATATATCTCTCGTCCGGGGCTGGAGGGGTGGATATCTCCAGCATCCCTGCCCGGTCTGGAAATACCGCGTCAAGATACTCGTCTTTTACCCAGGGATACGTGAAGACCTCCTGCATACCGCAGCGGTATGACAGATACTCGCGCAGCCTGCGCTCCGCGTCCAGTTCCCTCTGGTTGATCGATCTCTCGAACGTAGTCGTTATTTGAGTCGGCTCAAAATTCTCGTAGCCATGCAGCCTGGCGATCTCCTCCATTATGTCATCCGGCAGCGAGATATCGCCGGTGGAGCGCCAGGATGGGGAGGTAACGCTCAATTCGTCGCCCGATATTTCGGATGTGAACCCGAGCCTGCCGAGCATGTTCAGTATGTCGTCGCTGTCCAATCCGCGGCCCATCTTCCGGGCCATCCAGTCGAGCGAGACTTTCACCCGCGTCGGTTCAAGTGGACGAGGGTAATTGTCGTTGTAACCAGTTGCCTTCATATCCGGAAATTCCGAGGCAAAGAGCTGGACCGCCAGTTTAAGTGCCTGATCAGCCCTCTGGGGATCGATGCCCTTTTCGTAGCGCACCGACGCCTCCGTGCGGAGGTCGTAGCGCTGCGCGGTCTTCCTTATGCCTATCGGCTCGAAGTTCGCTATCTCCAGGATTATACTGGTAGTCTCGTCCAGTATTGAATCCTTCGCGCCGCCCATCACTCCGGCCAGGCCGACCGAGCCCTCGTCGTCGGCTATCACCAGATCCTTCGGCGTGAGCGTCAGCTCCTTGCCGTTCAAGAGCAGCAGTTTCTCGCCTAAAGCGGCCCTTCTCACTGTTATCCCGCCCTCTATGTTGCCCGAGTCAAAGGCGTGGGTCGGCTGTCCGACGGCCAGCATGACGTAGTTGGTCACGTCGACAAGCGAGTTGATGGGGCGCATCCCGACGCGCCATACCCTGCTCTGTATTTTGAACGACGCTGGTTTCGTGAAGACGCCGTCTATCCTGACCCCTATGTACCTGGAGCACCTATCAGCGTCGTCTATGACGATGCGCAAGTCTCCGAGCCCGGCTGGCGGGGTGAACTCCGGCAACTCCCTAAGTGGGACGTTGTAAAGGGCGGACAGCTCGCGCGCTATGCCGTAGTGTCCCCACAGGTCTGGCCGGTTCGTCAGGGATTTGTTGTCAATCTCAAGCAACACGTCATCCAGCCCAAGCGCGGTTGCGAGGCTGGTCCCAGGTTCGGCTTCGAAATCGGACAGATCGATTATCGTAGCTTCCTCCTTGAAGGGGAACAGCTCGAATAACCCTATCTCGGACGAGGCGCAGATCATGCCGTAGCTTTCCACGCCGCGCAGCTTCGCGTTTTTTATCTCCACGAGGTCGCCGGCGCCGTGCCACCTGACCAGAGCGCCTGGTTTTGCCACCGCAACCTTCATGCCGTCACGAAGGTTTATGCCGCCGCAGACGATTTCCCGGACGTCCCCGCCTCCGATGTCCGTTCGGCATACTTTGAGCTTGTCCGCGTTGGGGTGGGGTAGGACCGCCTTTACGAGGCCCACGGTCATGTTGGCGAACCTCTCATCCAGGTGTTCAGCGCTCTCGACCTCCACGGTAGACATGGTCAGGTCGTACATGAGCCGGGAAACATCCAGGTCCGGCGGGAGATCGACGTAGTCCCTTATCCAGTTCAGCGATATCTTCATCTCACCGCGCCTCCGCTATTTGAACTGGCTCAGGAAACGAAGGTCAGCGCTATGAAAGAGCCTGACGTCGTCCACGCCGTAACGCATCATGACTAGTCTGTCCAATCCTATGTTGACGTAGAAACCAGTGTACTCCGCGGGGTCGAGTCCTGACGCCCGGAGTACATTGGGGTGCGGCGTGCCTCCGGGCATTATCTCTATCCAGCCGACGTGCTTGCAGACGTTGCAACCAGTCCCGCCGCAGACGAGGCAACTCATGTCTATCTCGTATCCTGGTTCTACGAATGGGAAAAATCCCACCCTCATTCGCACTGGGACGTCTCGTCCGAAGACCTTGTCCAGTATGCTCTTCACCATCACCTTGCCCGCCGTGAATGGGAAGTTCTTGTCCACCACGAGCGCCTCGTACTGAAAGAAAGCCCTCTCGTGCCTGGCGTCGGTCGTCTCGTTCCTGTAGACCCTGCCAGGGTAGACGAAGCGGTAGGGAGGGCGGTGCGTCTGTATGTAGCGAACGCTCGCGCCTGTGAGGTGCGGCCTTAGGCAGAGACGATCCCCGCCTCGCCCAGAGTCATGTCCCGCTATCCAGTATGTGTCCATGCTCTCCCTCGCCGGATGGTCGGGCGGGAAGTTCAAGTTGTCAAAAGCATACAGCTCGCTCGTTATCTCGTTTTCCTGAAAAATTTCAAACCCCAGGGAGCGGAACGCGTCGTTCAAGTCGTAGCTCATCTGGGTAATTGGGTGGAGGGCGCCGCCGGATGGCGGGATACCCGGGACGGTTAGGTCGAAGTTGGGGGATATTGCCGAACTCGCAAGCTGCAGCGCCTTCCCCCGTTCGTCGATGAGACTCGAGAGATGGTTCTTCAGCTCGTTTGCGGCCGACCCCATCTCGGGCCGTATGGATATGTCCAGCGCCGGTATCTCCCTCAAGATTTCAGCGAGGACCCCCCTCTTGCCGATGAGGGAGGCCTTTACGTTCTGCAGCTCAGGTGTCGTAGCGGCCGATGCTATTCTGGCCTCGCCTGTACGCTTGAGCTCCGCCAGTTTTTCCCTCATTATACCGCCAGGGCCTGCCGGGCCTTGGAGACGAGCTGCGTAAACGCGGCGGCGTCGTGTACGGCGAGGTCGGCCAGCATCTTGCGGTTGACCGCTATTCCAGCCTTCTTGAGGCCGTTCATCATGACGCTGTACTGCATTCCGTTCGACCTGGCAGCGGCGTTTATCCTTATTATCCACAGCCTCCGGAAGTCGCGTTTCTTCCTCTTTCTGTCGTGGAACATACGGGTGAGGGACTTCAGATATGCCTCCCTCGCCTTTCTGTATACGTTCTTCTTTCGTCCCCAATAGCCCTTCGTAATCGAGAACAGTTTCTTCAGTTTTCTTCTGCTGGCGCTTGAACCCTTCACACGCATATATGGTCACTCCTTGTTCGACTCACACGCCCATAGTGGACGCAATGCGGAATCGTAATCTATCTCGTAAAACCAACGATTGTATCGCGCCTTGTTGCCGTGCCACGGTATTTTAACCGCGGCGGTAAGGATTTGCAGCCGGACTACGCGTAAGGAATGAGCTGCTTTAGCTTTGCCTCAAACGAGGGCGTTATCATGCCCTTCTTGCGGAGGCTGCGAAGCCTCTTTTGGTTCTTGTTCACAAGTATGTGGCGGCGTCCGCTCTTTTGGTATGACACGTGTCCTTTTCCGGTCACTTTGAAACGTTTCTTTGTTCCGGAGTGCGATTTCATCTTTGGCATTGTGACTCTCCTTCCTGCAATCTCTACCGCTTATATTTTATTTATCCTCTTCGTCGCCATCCTGCGAATCGGCGTCAATCACCTTGGCTGCTCCGGGATCTTTAGGCGCCTTAGGTTTCTCGGGTTTCTCCGGCTTTGACGCTGGTACTGGCGCGGGCTGGTTTGCCTGAGGACTCACCATCATCCTCATGTACGCCCCCTCCATCCGAGGCTCGGTCTCCACCTTGCCCAGCGACTCTATGTCCGCCCTGACGCGGTTTAAAACCTCCCTGCCTCTGTCGAGGAATGCCATCTCCCTGCCTCTGAAGAAGATCGACACCTTCACGCGGTGGCCATCCTCCAGGAAATTCTTGATCGCCCTGACCTTAAAGTCATAGTCGTGCTGATCGATCTTCGGGCGCATCTTCATCTCCTTGACGGTTTGGTTCTTCTGCTTCTTGCGCGCGTCCTTATCCCTCTTCTGCTGCTGGAAACGATACTTCCCATAGTCGAGAATCCTGCATACCGGGGGGTGCGCCAATGGCGCTACCTCCACGAGATCGAGGTCCCTCTCCTCCGCCAGTCTCAGCGCCTCGGGCGTTGGGATCACGCCCAACTTGTTTCCCTGATCGTCGATCAGCAGGACCTCGCTTGTTCGGATTTCGGAGTTGACGCGTGGTTCGTCTTCCTTGTTGATGTTGGTATTGCTAATGATCAACCACCTCCTGATGGCATAACAAAATATATTATCCGCGCAGAGCGCGGACCATGGTCAAAATAAACGGAGCGACGCATACACGCCGCTCCGCAAGGACTTGTTCAAGCTCCAGCTTTTTACCCACCAGACCGAAGCCCGCAGGTGAGAGGCGCTTTCCTCTTCTTTATTTCAACTATGACAGTATATCACGTTTGCCCGCAATTGCAAATGAGCCCAAGTCGCGATGAAACGTTTGTTTTTGATTTCGTTTTGTGCCTTATCGCGTTTGTCATGCTATGCTATCCCTGCCGGGGGAGTTGGCGTTGGACGTCGCTTGTGTAAACGGTTGTGCGGAAAGGAATGGTCATAAATATGGGAGAAAACGGGATAGGCGTTCGGCGCGTTAGGGATTTTGGGGTCGTCATAGGAACCATGACGCCTGGAGTTCGCAACGCCATCACCGACGTGGGGGGCGTTACCGTCGGTCACTGCTTGCTGGATGAACCTGAAAAAGGGGTTCATACAGGGGTGACGGTCGTTTCACCCGCGGCAGGTTCACTCTTTAGGGACAAAATAACGGCCGCGGTAAGCGTGTTCAACGGCTTCGGTAAAAGCGCCGGCCTGATGCAGATCGAAGAAAAGGGAACGATCGAAACGCCGATCGTCTTGACGGGGGTATCGAGCGTAGGGCTGCTGTATGACGCGCTCTTTCGCCTGGAGATGGAGAAAAACGCGGATATCTGCCGTTCCTCAGGTAGCGTCAATCCAGTGATCTGCGAGTGCAACGACAGCTTTCTCAATGACGCCAGCGCATCTCGCCTGGGACGCGAGCATTTGGACGCGGCACTTTGTTCCGCCTCCGCCGACTTCGAGGAAGGGGCCGTCGGCGCTGGGCGAGGGATGTCCTGTTTCGGGCTGAAGGGCGGAATCGGCAGCGCGTCGCGCGTTTTCGAAGCGGCAGGACGCAAATTTACAGTGGGTGTCCTCGTAAACGCAAATTTCGGAGAGACGTCCTGCCTGACGATCGCCGGGCGGCACATCGGCCCCAGCCTGGCCGAGCTTTTGACGAAGGCCTACTCCTCACTGGAGCGCGGTTCTGTCATAATAGTTGTTGCCACTGACGCGCCGATGGACTCAAGGCAGTTGAAGCGCCTCTGCAAAAGGACCTTCATCGGCGTAGGCCGGACTGGCTCCTTCATCGGCGATGGCAGCGGAGATGTCGCCGTAGCGTTTTCAACGGCGTGCCGCGTGCCGCACGCCTCTCCTGACGGAGGTTTGGTTCACCGGGAAACGCTTCACGAGGATCACATCGACCACTTCTTCAAGGCAACGGCAGAGTCGACAGAGGAAGCGGTTTTAAACGCGCTGATCGCGTCCGATCCTCTGGTCGGACGCGACGGCAACGAACGCCGGAGCCTGAAGGAATTTTTACCAAAGATTCTGATGAACTGACAGACAATGCCGGGCTGTATCGGGTTTGGTATTTGTCTCATAATATACGGCAAATATCCGCCTAAGCATTCGGATACGAATCTAACAGCGGTTTAAAAAAACATTCCTACAGGAGCGTGTGATGGTCGGCGAGAACGGGACTTATGATGTGGTCATTATAGGGGCTGGAGTGGTGGGCTGCGCCATAGCCCGCGAACTCTCGCGCTACGAGCTTAAAATCGGAGTGCTGGAGAAGGAACCCGACGTCGGGTTCGGTACTAGTTGCCGCAACAGCGGAGTCGTACACTCCGGCATCAACTACAAACCAGGGACGAGACGGGCGGTTCTGGACGTCAGGGGCAATTCCATGATGGACAAAATCTGCTCCGAACTGAAGACGCCCATAAAACGCATCGGCAAGCTCACGGTTGCCCTTTCGGAGAATGATCTGCCTGGTCTCTATAAGCAGCGGGATCAAGGACTCGCCAATGGAGTTCCTGGCATGGAGCTACTCGACAACGAGGCCATGCAAAAAATACAGCCCGGCATCGAGGGGATCCTTGGACTCTGGACCCCGTCGAGCGGCATCATCTCCCCCTACGGTCTCACAATAGCCCTTGCCGAGAACGCGCACACAAACGGCGTTGATTTCTGCCTGGAGCACAGGGTCGACGGAATTAAGCGCAATGAGGCTAAAAACATCTTCGAGGTGGAAGCCAGCGACTTGAGCGATGGCGGGCGGAAAAAATTTTTCCGCGCCAGGGTCCTGATAAATTCCGCCGGGTTGCACTCCGACGAGGTCAGCAGGATGGCTGGCGTAGGCGGCGGCGTGATATGGGCGTGTCGGGGAGAGTACTACGTGCTGGACAAGCGCCTGGACGGTTCTCTTAAAACGCTGATCTACCCTGTTCCGGGACCGAACGACCCTGGCCTTGGCATTCACCTTACCCCGACAGTGGACGGGAATATCCTGATAGGCCCCAGCGCGTCCTATATTCCGGACGAGGATCGTGAGGACTACAGGGCGACCGCGAAGATAATGCAGTCTCTGCGAATGGAGGGGCAGCGTCTCTTGCCTGGCCTCGCGTCCGGCGATTTTATCCGAAACTTCTCCGGCAACAGGCCCAAACAGACCCCGCCGGAAGTTGGCGGCAACGCCGACTTCACAATAGAAGAGACCGAATCGCCAGGTTTTATCCACCTTCAGGGGATAGAGAGCCCAGGTCTCACAAGCTCCCCGGCCATAGCGGTCGAGGTCAGAGGCATAGTAGAAAGGCGACTTGAGATGAAAAAGCGGACAAACTTCATCGCGGAGCGCCGCGGGTTCGTCGGACACTTCTCTCATTTACCGAGGGAAGCGCGAATGGATATGATTCACGCCGAACCGGAGTATGGCGAGATAATATGCCGCTGTGAGGGGGTAACGAAGAAAGAAATACGGGACGCGATAGAGAACCCGCTTGGCGCCCGGACTCTCATGAGCATCAAATACCGCGCCCGGGCCATGATGGGGCGCTGTCAGGGCGGCTTTTGCATCCCAAGGATAACGAGGATGCTCCGCGATGAATACGGCTACGCTCCGGAGGATTACAGGTTCAGAGGCGGAGGGGCGTATATGTTCACTGGCGTAGTGCGCCGGAGAGGCGCCTCGGAATGAGCGCCCCGGCGAAGAGAGAAGTTGTGATAATAGGCGGAGGCCCGGCTGGGCTGGCCGCCGCGATCGCGGCGAGCGAGGCTGGCTGCCGTGACATACTCCTTATAGAGCGGGACAGGCGCCTTGGCGGTATTCTGAACCAGTGCATCCATGACGGGTTCGGCCTCCATCGTTTTGGCGAGGCCCTCTCCGGTCCAGAGTACGCGGCGCGGTACATAAAGCTGGTCGGCGAGTTGGATGTGGACGTAATGTTGAATACGATCGTTCTGAACCTCTCTGCGGACAGAGACCTGCTGCTCTCAAGGGAGGGAACGATGGAGGAGATAGAGGCCAGCGCCGTCGTCCTGGCCATGGGCTGCCGGGAGCGCGCGCGCGGCGCGCTCTCCATACCCGGCCATCGCCCGTCCGGAGTCTACACGGCTGGTGCGGCGCAAAATTTCGTAAACATGGAGAATATTATGCCTGGCAATAGGGTAGTGATACTGGGGTCCGGCGATATAGGACTCATAATGGCGCGGCGCATGACTCTCGAAGGCGCTCATGTCGAGGCGGTCTTCGAGCTGCTGCCTTACTCCAGCGGGCTGCCGAGAAACATACAGCAGTGCCTCGTCGATTATGGAATACCGCTCCACCTCAGCACAACAGTCGTCGAGATCGTCGGAATGGGGCGTCTGGAGGGCGTGGTGACCGCTAAAGTCGATGAACGGCGCAGGCCAATACCAGGTTCCGAGAACTTCGTCCAGTGCGATACCCTGCTGCTGTCGGTCGGCCTGATCCCAGAGAACGAGCTTGCCCGAGAGGCCGGGGTGCCGCTCGACCCAGTCACCGGCGGTCCCAAGGTCGATAATCGATGTATGACAGGCCTGGACGGTATATTTTCATGCGGCAACGCCCTGCACGTTCACGACCTCGTCGATTGGGTATCGGAGGAGGCGGCCAGGGCCGGCCGTTTCGTAGCTGAGTACGTTGGTTCCCGCGCTTCAAGCAAATCGGGCCGCGACATCACAGTATCCCCTGGACGCGGGATCCGCTACGTCGTGCCAGAGACAATTCGCTGGAATACTCTGACCGACGGCCGTGGAACGCCGCTCTGCTTTCGCGTTCTGGAACCGTCGAGAAATGGCGTCGCAGAGGTTCTCTCAGATGGGGTTGTCATTGCCGAAGAGAAGCACGGCAGACTGCACCCGGCGGAGATGGTCAGGGTGACTCTCGACTCCAAAAAAATGCGGCGTATCGCTGAAAAAGGAAGAACGACTCTGGAGGTGAGGATAAGATGACCGATACGACGCCAGCCATCGAGGGAGAGTTCATCTGCGTGGTATGTCCGAATGGATGCGCCATCGACGCGGAGTTCATACCCGGAGACAGCCCAAAGCTGATCGCCTTCAGCGGCGCTAAATGCCCAAGGGGCGAGAAATGGCTGCGACAGGAGATAGAATCCCCGATGAGAACAATCGCTACTAGCGTTCTCGTGAGGGACGGCGACTATATATGCGCCAGCGTGCGTACAAAGAGTCCCATCCCGCTCGCGAAGGTTCGGGACGTCATGAACTCCCTGCGAGGCATGGAGATAGACGCCCCAGTCCGCGTGGGACAGACGATAATCGTCGGTCCGGCGGGGACCGACACTGAGATCATCGCGACGAGAGATGTTGCCGCTATAATGCCAATTTAAATCAAGGCATGAAGGGTAAAGCGTAAAAGCAAGATCATACCACTGGAATTAGGGGGGTATCGGCAGTGAGTACACAAAATAAATCCAATATGCCCAGAATCGTCAGGGTTCGGCAGAGGTTCAAGCGTCCCGTCGTGAGCGATATACCGGCCCTTATCCGGGATGAGTTCAAGCGTCTGCGTCTCGATGATGTCGTGAAAGGCGGCAAACGTGTCGGCATCACGGTCGGCAGTCGCGGCATAAGGGATATTTTGCATGTGCTGCGGGCTTTGAACGCGGAGATTCGCGCTTCCGGCGGCAAGCCTGTATTGCTTGCCGCGATGGGAAGCCATGGCGGCGGCTCGGAGGACGGTCAGAGCGAGATCCTTCGCAGCCTTGGGATCACGGAGGAATCCATTGGCGCCCCTGTCGTCGTCTGCGCGAAGAGCGTGGAGATCGGCGAGATGCTGGGCGGACTGAAGGCGTATGTCCTGGAGTCGGCTTTATCGGTCGATATTATACTGTCCGTGAATAGAATAAAGGAGCATACGGCTTTTCACGGTTCCGTCGAGAGCGGGCTTTTTAAGATGCTTGTCGTGGGGCTGGGCGGCCCGGAGGGCGCAGCCCAGTTTCACAGCAGGGGCAGCGGCGAGCTCCCTAAGTTGTTGCTTGACATAGGGACACTTATCACTGAAAAGATGCCGGTGGCGGCAGGTTTCGCGATAGTGGAAAACGGCTACGAGGAGACCGCGATGATAAGGGGCGTGGCGGCAGAGGATTTCAGGAGCGCAGAGCCCGAAATCCTGGAATACTCGCGCTCTCTGATGCCGTCGCTGCCTGCAAAAAACCTGGACGCCCTTGTCATAGAGGAGATGGGAAAGAACTACAGCGGCACTGGCATAGACACCAATATAATAGGCCGTCTGCGCATAGAGGGGGTTCCGGAACCAGAGGTTCCAGCCATACAAAAGATTGTCGTCCTCGATCTCTCTGATGAGTCGCACGGCAACGCCAACGGTATCGGACTCGCCGACGCCGCGACAAAAAAACTGGTGGAGAAGATTGACCGTTACGTGACATACCTCAACTGTGTAACTACCGGTTTTATGATACGAGGCGCGACCCCTGTGTACATGGAGACCGAAAGGGAAACGATAGACCTCGCCATCCGAAGCCTGGGGGTAAAAAAGCCGGAGGAGATAAGGCTCATTCAAATTCCAAACACGCTGCATCTGACTGAGTGTTTTGTCTCAGAGGCACTGCTGCCGGAGGTCGAAGCCCTGCCGGAAACGGAAATAGTCGGAGAACTGGCTGATATGAAATTTGGAGAGGACGGAAACTTGATCGACAGGATAGGGAAATAATTCCAATTTTGAGTCAAAGATGCTTTTATTTGACTCAAAATTGGAATGCGCGACACGATCTCACGCCGCGCAAAATGGCATAGCCTGGTTTTACGCTTTACCCTTTAGGCCCCTAACGATAAATCAACCCTTCCTTAATTTTTTGCGACCGTCTCCTACGATGCCTTTGCGCACGAACCTCCGGTGAGTTTCTTGTCGCCGGCCCTCTCGAACGTCGCTTCCTTTGGCGTGTGAGCCTGAGTCCATGTCTTGATCGGCAGGCCCCATACCTTTATAAATCCGACGGCCGCGGAGTGATCGAAGTTGTCGCCCTCGGAGTAAGTGGCCAGGTCGTAGCGGTAGATCGCGTTCTTGGACTTCATGCCCTCGACGACTGCCTGCCCCTTGTAGAGATGAATCCTCACCGTTCCGCTCACAACCTCCTGAGTCTTGTCCACGAATGCCTGGACGGCCTCCATGAGCGGTGAGAACCAATAACCCTCATACGTCAGCTCGGCAAACTTCTTCTCGATGTCCGACTTCGCCCTCATGACGTCCTTGGACAGGGTTATCGTCTCCAGAGCCTTGTGAGCCGTGATTAGCGTTACAGCGCCAGGGCACTCGTACACCTCGCGGCTCTTGAAGCCTACAAGCCTGTTCTCCACCATGTCTATCCTGCCTACGCCGTGCGCGCCCGCGAGCTTGTTCAGGGTATCGATCAGCTCTATGCAATCCAGACTCTTGCCGTCAACCGCCACTGGAATGCCCTTCTCGAACGTGATCTCGATAACACTGGGCTTATCAGTGGCCTCCAGGGGATCGACAGTGAGAGCGTATGCGCCTTTTGGAGGTTTGTTCCACGGATCCTCCAGGACCCCGCACTCACAAGCCCTGCCCCAAATATTGTCATCGAGGCTGTATGGACTCTTCACAGTCGTCGGAACTGGCACGTTGTGCTTCTGGGCGTAATCCATCTCATCCTCGCGGGTCATGTGCCAGTCCCTCACAGGAGCAATCACCTCGAGCGCAGGGTCCAACGCGTTAGTGCAGATCTCCAAACGGACCTGATCCTGTCCCTTGCCTGTGCAGCCATGCGCCACAGCCACAGCACCCTCCTTGTGGGCTATATAAACGAGAGCCTGGGCTATTATCGGCCGCGAATAGGCGGAACACAGGGGATACACTCCTTCATAGAGCGCGTTGGCCTTCAGTCCAGGCCAGATGAAATTCTCGATCATATCGCGGCGAAGGTCCAGCATGTGGGCTGTTACAGCTCCAATATTGACAGCCCTTTGATTGATCTCGTCCATATTGTCCGCCTGCTGACCTACGTCCGCGGTCATCGTCACCACTTCGTAACCTTGGTCCATCAGCCACGGAATTGATACGGACGTGTCAAGCCCTCCGCTGTAAGCCAGCACTACCTTGCCCTTTTTTTTACCCTCGCTCATAATAATCGCCTCCACGTTTTTTGAGTTCATTGCAAATAAAAAAACTCGTCCCTCTTCCTCCTTGTGCGGAGGAAGAGGGACGAGTTCTAAAAGCCAATACAAACCCGCGGTACCACCCTCATTGACGCGCCTATTTGCCACGCCCGCTCTTTAGCGGTTCTTTAACGGAAACCAGCCGGACGTCTACTTGACTGAAAAAACATCAGCCTTTCTTCGGCGTCTGCTCCGGGGTGCGGGCTTAAAAGCCTTCGTCTTTTGCGAGAAACGCTCTCAGTCTAGTCGTTTCATCTCTGTCGCCAGTTCGAGGGCGCCATGTCCCCTTCATCGCTATTGAAATTCAGCCGCCCAAACGGCCGATTGCATCGGACTCGCCGCAAAGTGATAAAAACAAACATTACCCTCACCTCCGATGCAACAGAGCAAATTTACTGATTTGAGCTTGAATATATTACCATGGATTGATCGATTGTCAATAGCCAGTTTGCCCCCCACATCCGCAGGTTGGACACATGATAATAGCGCTGAATCCTGTGATAATGCCAATTCAAGCAAAATCGAACTTTCACCCAATGGGTGAAAAGGCTTAATCTCGTGAATCAAGAAATAAACGACATCCACAGAAATTTAAACTCGTTAACCTGCGGATGTGGGTGCCCCCCACATCCGAAACCGGGCGCACGGATTTATTTATTATAAATTCATGGAAAATCCGAACATCTATCTTTACCTCGATGAAAATTATGCTATTATTTTGCAAATTATCCGAATAATTTAGTATTCTGGCAAAAATTGCGGAGGCAGAAGCATGGGAATGAAAAATTCCGACGTCGTTGGGATCGTACTCGCGGGGGGCAGGAGTTCCCGCATGGGCTTTGACAAGGGCCGCATAGTGCTCGACAACCAGGGCGGCACGGATTTATTGACGAGGACGGCGCGCCTTCTCGACTTGGTGACCGGCCGCGTCGTGGTGGTCGGATGCGGACATGACGAGTTCGAGTCATGGCTGGACGATGTGGCTGATTCCGGCCCAGTCAGCGGACTCGCGACGGCCCTGCGCCGCCTCGGCGCCCCATGCCTCGCGTTGGCCTGCGACATGCCCTTCATGGACGAGGCTACGCTCAGGACTTTGCTGGACGCCAGGCAACAACGCCCGCCAGCGACGCTCCTGACTACGTATGCCAGCAGGGAAACTGGGCGAATGGAGACTCTTGCGTCCGTCTACGAACCCGACGCACTCGAGTACTTTGAACGCTCGCTGGACAAGGGCTTGCTCAAGTTATCCCTCATAGTGCCGGAGAAATTTTGCCACACCGTCCGCTATTCATCGGAGGAAGCCCTCCCCTTCTTCGCCATGAACAGCCCTTCAGACTTGGCGGCGGCGAGAATTATAGCCTCATTTCGAACATGAGGCAGCAGCTTCACTCATTCTGGAGAAGGGCTGATTTATCGCTGGGGGCCTAAAGGGTAAAGATTAAAACCCTGATTTATCCAACGGTATTTACGCCGGACGGACATGCGCTATAATTTCCATTGAGGACACTATTACAATTATACTTGGAGGTCGGACTAATGGACTATAGGTTGCCAAACGCCAATATGATGAAAATTGCCTTCGGCGGCGGGATAAGAGAGATACTGGCTCAGGCCGACGAGATGCAGAGAGCCGGTCGCGACATCATACACATGGAGATAGGCCGCCCGGACTTCGATTCGCCCGAGTCCGCAAAGAAGGCGGCGGCGAGGGCTCTCGAATCAGGAGACGTGCATTATACGGATATGGCCGGTACCCCGGAGCTGAGACGGGAGCTGGCGGCAAAGTTCAAGCGCGATTCGGGCCTGAGCCTCGACCCGGACAGGGAGATTATAGTGACGGCCGGAGCTGTCGAGGCGCTGATGACCCTGTTTCTGACCATCCTCAACCCAGGGGACGAGGTGATAGTTCCGTCGCCGTACTTCCCAGCGTATAACGATCAGATCAGAATCGCCGGCGGCATCCTGCGCGCCGTGCCAGCAAAACCGAAGGACGCTTTCAGACCGCAGCCCGAGGACATCGAGAGAGCTATCACGCCAAGGACCAGAGCCATATTGATAAACTCGCCAAATAACCCCACGGGTGCGACGTCAACCAGGGCGGAGCTGGAGGGTATCGCCCTGACAGCAAAAAAACACGATCTTCTGGTGATATCCGACGAGTGCTACGAAAAATTCGCATACGACTCGGACACTCCTCACATAAGCATCGCGTCACTGCCTGGCATGAGGGAACGTACATTCGTAATCTCGGCGGCCTCCAAGACTTTCTCGATGACGGGGTGGCGCGTCGGCTGGCTCGTGATACCTCCTGAGACGAAACCATTTATAATGAAGTGCCATCAGGGCGTCGCGACATGCTCCAACTCATTCGCCCAGGCCGGCGTCGCGGAGGCGCTGCGTTCCGCGTGGCCGGACGTCGACAGGATGATAGCCGAGTACAGGAGAAGGCGCGACATAATGGTGAAGATGCTGTCGGAGATCGACGGCATTGACACACCGACCCCCGGGGGGGCGTTTTACGTCTTCCCCAACATCGAGGGCCTCGGCCTGCCGTCGTTCGACTTCTGCGCCAGGCTGCTCGAGGAGACCGGAGTGGCGACTGTGCCGGGCCAGCCATTCGGCGCGGAGGACGGCTACATAAGGATGACATACTGCCGCCCCGAGGGCGAGATAAAAGAAGCCCTCTCCAGGATGGCCGGCTTTGTATCGGGAATGAAGCGGTAAACGAGGGGATTCGGGTTCTCGTCTATCGCTTGATCGCGATTTTGTATCAATAGACAGCCTCGCCCATATCGAACAGAATGTCGTTCAAATACATGAGATCGCGTTTTTTCAACAGAGCGTGGAGGGCGACGGCGTCGCGCGGGGCGCGCGGGTCGAGCCTCGCCGTTCCGGAGAGGCGGAGCAGCGTCTGCGTCTCGTCAGCCGTCATCGACATCCCGAACGCTATGGCGACCAGTATGTCCCGGCTCGCCCTGCGTCTGCCGCTGAAAACCTTGTAGACATAGTCCCCGTGGGAAGATCTCCTGGCGATGTCCGCCACGGCCAAATTTTTTTCGAGCATCTTCCTTCGAAGGTATTCCTCAGCGGTCTCGTCCAGCAGATCGCCCTCGTTCTTCTCCAGGTATGAGAGAATATTTTCCTCCGAGGCGATTTCATGCAATAATTCCTTTGTGCTCTTTTTCATGAGGGCAGCCCTCCCAGTCAGGCGGGAATATGAACCATCGCTGTAAATATAACATGCGTCGGCGTGGTGGCAAACATTGGCGAATAATATTGTAAGCGAATCAGGGGAATACGATACGCTGGAGTTTGTAAAAAAAGGAGAGAATGGTCTCGTCGAAAAGGTCGCCCGCCGGACGGATGGGGCGACGTGGATCAGGCGCGTCTACATGGACGACAAGAGGGAGGTATTCAGCGCCCTCGCATCCCTCGCCTGCTCCGGCATACCCAGCATCGAGAAAATAGAGTTCTCAGACCGCACGACGGTCATAGAACAATATATTGAAGGAATCCCGCTGAGCGACGCGCTGCTGGCGGGACGAATATCCAGGAAGGACGCGCGCTCCATATCAGCACAGCTTCTGGAGATCCTGGCGTGCCTTGGGCGGAAGTCGATCGTCCACCGCGACGTAAAGCCGGACAACATCCTGCTGTCTCCGAACGGCAGGATATTCCTCATAGATTTCGGGATAGCGCGCGTATATCGCCCGAACGCGGCGAGGGACACGTCGCTGTA
>JAITNX010000051.1 GCA_031290235.1 Synergistaceae bacterium
AAATACCGCTCCATTCACGCGCGTTGAAAGGTCTTCTGTGAATAAGAAAAACCTGCCTTTGCAACTAAACAACCCCTTCATAGGGAAATGGCAGTCTGATATTCCCAGCGCTGGGATGACGCTGATCTTCGACTACAAGACGGACGGCACTTTTGATTATGAAATGCAGGGCGTTCCTGCCGACCGAGGTGGGAAAGGCACTGGTTGCTATATTGTCTACGGTAGTCATATGGTCAGTTATTTGGATTTTGAAGGCGTCGCTGCATACTCGTTTGAAGTGGTGGATGAGGATACGATTGACGTAACCGAGCTGGAGCCGGACGATGAAGGGAATCTCGTTCCGGGAAACACCGCTCCATTCACACGCGTCAAATAAATAAGGAGGTTGGGTATTGCCAGAGGCCTCTTGTTTGAGCAATTTGGGCTTGAGCGTCATCACTCGTTATCCCGATGGAAGCGAACGCGATATAACATCGCATATGTCGTTTGGCGTCAACATCTCCGAACTTGAAGATGGCAGGATAATGCTTTCATTTAGACCTGGGCAAAGCCTTGAAACCTTGCCCAGGTTTTTCAGCAGCCAAAATCGTTAAAGAACGCGTCAATCATGGAATCGAGGGGATTTTCAAAATCTCCGGTCTGTGTTAATCTGTTCATGGCAAGGGCCTCCCTTGGATTTTTAAGCTTTAGTCGAGATAATTATACCAAAAGAGAGCCATTGCCACTGTTATTTTGCCGGCAATTATTGATTTGTCGTGCTGCGAGACCTATTTTCCATGTGCGAAGTTTGAGTAAAATAGCGCGAATTTATTATAGTGTGGCAAACAGGGCAATATTGTCGTGGCCTGTTGCGCGGAGGGGCACTGGAATGATTTTTCTTCATGGGACGTTTGTGGGACCGGAACTCGCGATTTGGGCGGAAACCAACAAGGTTGAGGGGGAGGGGGCTCCAGTTCGTGGCAAGCCCCCGCGGCCTCATCCGTGGGATTTGGGTGCTGATGGCGTTCGTTCGGCGCTGGATGGGATATCGCCTTTTTTCAAGCGTTTGGCTGAGGAAGGAGCGTTGCGCCCCGCAAAATTTATAGCGCTCCTGCCCACTGTGAAGGGTTTGCCGCTCCCCTCGTCCCCCTTGCTTGCCGAGAGACACGAACAAGATGCGGCCGATTTTATTCAGTGGATCGTCGAGGGCTTGTTCGTCGACATCTCGCGGGTCGCTGAATTTTTAACTTCCCTGGAGCCCGGAATGGTTGGCGAGACCGCCAGAGGGGTAAAAATCATGGCCGATCTCGCGTTTTGCGTATGTCTCGGCCGTTTTGTCGGGGCGCTTGTCGCCAGAGGGAATTTTTTACCTGGGCTCCGCCGGGACAAATGGAATCACGAAGGCAAAATCTACAAGGGAGCTAAAAAATCAGGAAAAAAAATTATCTTTCGCGGGGTATGGGAACCGTTTTTGGCTGGCATGGAGCAGGAACGCCGCGAGACGTTCATACGCTCAGTTCCCGGACTTTGCCGGGCGTTGTTCCCCTATGATTCCGCTTCCCGAAAGCCCAGCCTCTCTCCGCTTTCGAGAAGGGCGTTTGTCACTGACGCCGTGTATCTTCTGACTGATCAGATTGTCCGCATGAGCGCGCCGCCGCTATGTTCTCAAGCCGCGCCAGGGGGCGGAAAAAACGTGCATCAGGAGTGGGTGAGTCAACTGCTTTTCGCCGACGCCGCCCCCAGCGAAAAACTCGGCGAGATAGAGCCTCAGATAAAAAACTGGCGACGCCCAGTAATGACGACCGCATCAGCCCCATATCGTTTCTGTCTGCAATTGGAGGAATCTATCGGGACGGATGACATTAAACAGTACAATCCGGACGAGGCGCAAAGCCTTTTCCGCGAGATATCCGAGGACACGGAAGCCGCATGGTTTCTCGCGTATTACGTCCAGCCTGTCGACGATCCGTCTCTTTTGGTCGGCATCGGCGAAATTTTGGAGGAGCCGCAGGAGGAGACTGGTGTAAAAACAGACGAGCGCTTGAAGTTGATCAAACGGGAGGGATACAGCATCAGGGAGTTCGTTTTAACCGCTCTTGGGCAGGCGGGAAGATTGTGCCCGGCGGTATTCCGCAGTCTGCGTTCACCCGCCCCGACGGGAGCCGAGGTGAGCTCCCAGGAGACGTTGCTGTTCCTGGAGGAACAAGCCGGCGCTCTTGCAGATGCAGGATTTATCGTGCGTCTTCCGTCATGGTGGACAGCGAGGGGATTTCGTAAACTCTTCCGCCTCAAGGCCAGGGTCGAGTCCAAAACTTCCGCGATGTCCGCTTCGGCATCTCTTTCGATGGAGAGCTTAATCAAGGTTAAGTGGGCTGTGATGCTGGGCGACGATGAGTTATCGCTCGACGAGTTAAAGCGTCTTGCCTCTATGAAAAATTCCCTGGTGCGATTCAGAGGGCGTTGGACCGTTCTCTCCCAAGATGAGCTGCAAAGCGCGCTCGATTTTTTGAAGCATGCCCCAAAATCCATGTCGGCAATGGATTTCGCTGGGACCGTGCTGGATGCCAGGAAAGCGCCCCTTGCTCTCGAAAAAATGGAGGGAGACGGTCCCCTATTGGACATGCTGAAGACTCTGACGCAGGGGCAGGATTTCGGCGAAAAATCTCAGCCCGAAGGGCTCGAAGCGTCTCTCCGCCCGTATCAAATACGGGGGTTTTCCTGGCTCTCATTTCTCGCGCGCTGGAAACTCGGCGCGTGTCTCGCGGACGACATGGGCCTGGGGAAGACGATACAGACTCTCTCTTTGCTGTTGGATCGTAAAAGCGAGGGAGAGGAACGCCCCGCGCTTTTGGTCGCGCCAACGTCGGTGCTTGAGAATTGGCGGCGCGAGGCGGAACGCTTCGCGCCCAGTATCGACGTGATGGTACATCACGGCCCGGAGCGGCTTACCGGCAACGCGTTTAAGGACGCGGCGTCAAGGTGCGCGATCGTGGCTACGAGCTACGCGGTGGTCGCGCGAGATGCCCAAGATATGTCTCGTGTTCAGTGGAGTGGGCTGATCGTCGATGAAGCGCAAAACATCAAGAATTACAACACACAGGCAGCGAAATCCATTCGTTCGATCTCCGCTGACTATCGCATAGCTCTCACAGGTACGCCGGTCGAAAATCACGTAGGAGATCTCTGGTCTCTGATGGAGTTTCTCAACCCGGGGCTCCTCGGTTCCCAGGCTTCCTTCAAACGCGATTTTTTCACGCCGATACAGAAGGAGCGAGATACAGCCGCCGCGTCCCGCCTCAGGAAAATCACGTCCCCTTTCCTACTCCGCAGGCTCAAAACGGACAAAGATATCATCGAAGACCTGCCGGATAAGGTCATTACCCGCACGTTCTGCAAATTGAAGCGCGAGCAGGTCACGCTTTACGCAGCGGTCGCGGCGGAAGCGGAGCGGATACTCGAGGAGGCGGAGGGAATAAAAAGACAGGGGCTTGTGCTGTCGACGATGACGCGTCTCAAGCAGATATGCAATCACCCCGCTCAGTTTTTGGGCGAGCCATCGGCAGCCAGCGGGGTGTCAGCGGGAAATCGCTCGGGCAAGCTCGAACGCTTGTATGAAATAACGGACGAGATACTGAGCGAATCCGCAAATGCCGATAGCGACAGGATGCTGGTGTTCACGCAATATGCCGAGATGGGAGAGATACTGAAGCGCTGCCTCCAAGAGCGCTTTGCGGAGGAAGTATTTTTCCTTCACGGCGGCGTGTCGAAAGCGAGACGCGACGCGATGGTGACGCGCTTCCAGGAGGATGAATCGGCTCCGCGCATATTTGTGCTCTCGATAAAAGCCGGCGGGACTGGCTTGAACCTGACAAGAGCGAACCACGTCGTTCTGTTCGATCGCTGGTGGAACCCGGCTGTCGAGGCGCAGGCTGTTGACAGGGCGTTCCGCATCGGGCAGAAAAAAAACGTTCTGGTCCATGCTTTCATCTGTCAGGGGACGATCGAGGAAAAAATCGACGAGATGATAGAATCCAAGAAGGACATCGCCGGAATGACGGTCGGCACAGGGGAATCCTGGCTGGCAAAGCTGTCGACCGACGAACTCAGAGATCTCTTGACGTTGCGGGAGACCGCTGTGGAATGACGGTTCGCCCATAGGAGGTTTTGTCATGATGTGGCAAAAATTTCGCGATTATCCGCCAGCAAAGCCGAGACATGTCGACGGAGGCATAAAGTCCGCGGCTAAATCCGGGGATAAATGGTGGTCGAAAAAGTGGTACGATTTCATGGAGACATTTCACTTGGGCGCGCGCTTGGCACGCGGTCGGGCGTACGCCCGCAAAGGACAGGTCGTGGACGTATCAGTTGAGCCGGGCAGCGTAAGCGCGCTTGTACAGGGATCAAGGCTGAAACCGTACAAGGTGACGATCGAGTTTGAGCGGATAACACAGGAGGGGTGGAGTCGGATTATAAGGAGGATAAAGGAGCAGGCGCTGTTTACGTCGAGTTTGCTGTCCGGCGAGGTCCCGACTGAGCTGGAAGAATTCTTTCGCGGCGAGGGAGCGTCGCTCTTTCCGACGCTCAAAAACGAATATGACATGCATTGCAGCTGTCCTGATTACAGCGTCCCCTGCAAACATATCGCCGCGGTTTTTTACATCCTCGGAGACGCGTTTGACGGAGACCCCTTTCTAATCCTCCGTCTGCGCGGAATGTCTCAGGATAAACTTCTCGAAAACATCGGAGGCAGCTTGGTGACAGAGGCAGGCGAGATTCCGGATATATCCGAAGCCTTTCCAGCCGGAGATGAATTTTACGACGGGCTCCCACTCCCCGGTGATGTGACTGGGCCTCTGCCTCAAGTTTCGGAGCCGCGAAAGGCCGCTAAACAAAAAAACAGTTTCGAGCCCCCAATACTGAAGAGGTTCGGCAAGTTTCCATTCTGGAAGGGAGAACAGACTCTGTCGGAATATCTCGGGCCGATTTACAAAAGCGCTGGAGAAACTGGGCGAATGATCGCGCTGGGAGAATCGCTGGAAGAATCATAAGCGAGGACGACAAACAGCTCGAGCTTTGAAAAACTTTTGAAAAACGTGAACAAAAAGCGGCGCGTTGCTATTGTAATTTATGTTTTTGCATGGCATAATTTCGAACATGGCTGAGGATTCTTCCTGCCGAATATGTCGATGGAGGCCGACGGGATGACGATGATGCTGTTTGAAATGGGCGGAGAGCCTGGGGAACGCGGCTATTTTAGAGCGTGCTTCCTTGGGTTGTCCGTTTTTTTTGTTTTGACCTTTCTGATCGCGGTTCCTGGAGCCGCGTCGGAGATGCCCGGTACACAGGAGCAGGCTTTCGCGGCGATTCAGGAGGAGGCGGACAGAGGCGACCCGCAGGCGCTTCTCACGCTCGGAGGCTTTTACGCTGAGGGCGTCGGTGTTCAAAAAAATTACTCGAAGGCTCGGGAGTGCTACGAAAAGGCGGCTCAGGCCGGCATGGCCGAGGGCATCTATAACGTGGGGGTCTGCTGGGAGGTCGGTATGGGGAGCGAGGCTGACCCTAAGCAGGCTGTGGAGTTCTTCCGCAGGGCGGCGGACATGAATTTGCCGCAGGCCATGTTCAAGATGTCGTTCATACTCGACGTGGGCTCCGGCGTCGAGAGGGACGAAAAAGCGTCCATCGACTACATGTCGAAGGCGGCTGCGGCTGGGCACCCCGACGCGGCGTCGATAATGGGGCTTGTCTATCTGAACGGCCTCAGGGGCTATAAGAAGGACGCGGGAGAGGGCCTGAGGATGCTCAAAGTTGCCGCGTCGTCCGGCAACGTCGAGGCGATGAAGAACATAGCAGTTGTCTACAAGGATGGCATGGGGACGCTATCGTCGCCGCCGGAAGCGCTGAAGTGGTATGTGATAGCCGAGAAGTGCGGCTACCCGGCGGAGGCGCTGTCCGCAGTCACCGCGGAGCTGAGGAAGAAGCTATCCGGCGACGAGCAGAAAAAGGCAGAAACCGAGGCGGACGCTTGGATAAGCGCCGCTCGGGCGGCTGTATCGGCCGGCAGATAGATGGTACGTACCGATAATACGCGCACAGGGAGATTCTACGGCGAGAACTTATTGACTTTAAATCGTTAGGAGGAGTTTTTTATGAGACCGCAGCGCGATAGCGAGGACAAGGGATTTTTCAGTCAAGCTCGTGAGGGAGTTCCGGCTGCAGCGACGCAAAGCCGCGTCGGGGCGAGACTGCGTGCGGTTTTTGTTTTATTATGCGTTGCAGTGTTCGCGTTTATGTGGGTTAGCGCCGGCGACGCCGCGATCGATAATTGGAGTGACCTGAACAAAGCCATAAACGGCGCCACTGGAACTGGCGTGACACTTGATATAAGCGCCGGGGCTGTGCTTACATTTTCTAGTACGCAAAAGGCGTTCGACGTCAAAGCCCCGGGATTGACCATCAAAGGCGCGTCGAGCGTCTGGGACGATGCCGGCGGCATGGGAACAGGTATAGCGGATCTGAAGAATTACCTGTCGTCCTCTTCGATTGACACCATAGTTGGGCTGGCGAAAAATCTGACGAGCAGTTTCCTCCCCGAAACTATATCCGGCCTGACTTCAGGTATGTCCGGCATTAAGGGAGACGCGCAGCTTCGTCAGGCAGGCAGCGATCCATTCAAGAACGAAAGAAAATGGCTGAATGTGCCCGCGACCACGAGTCCAACTCCGTATAACAACGGCCTGAGCCTTGTCAACCTGAACTTCAGTGATGTAACAGTGTTATACGATATCGAAAATGTAGCGAGAAAAGGATATGTGAACGGGCTGATTGGAAGCAGCAACAACTCGACATTGGACACAGCCCTCGGCGATATCAGTGGCAACGCCTTTACTGGCATCACGATAAGGATGGAGGGACTGAGAGACGACCAATATTTGGCCGGTGGAGGCGTCCTTGGCGTGCGCGCCACTGGCGAGCAAACTCAGCCGACCGATTCAGCGTCCGCCGGAATAAGGTCTGTCTCAGGCAATTTATTCAGCGACGTGACGGTCATTACCAAGATGGCCTCAGGCGGCACAGGCAGCGCTTATCTTGAGGGCGGCGGGCTTGTAGGCGTGGACGCCGCCTCGTCCCCGGCCGAAAAGACGGGCATCGCTACAATAGACTCGCTCACGAACAACGGCTTCACAAAAATAAAGATACAGACGGACGATATCCTGCTGGGCGGAGGGCTCATCGGACTGAATAACAACAGCAAATACAGCGGGTCGGACTTCGTGAACCAAAATACATACTCCATACTGAACAACGCGAGCGGGAATATCTTCGGCAGAGGGCGCGACGCGGCCACCGGCGCCGCCGATATAACGGTCAAGGCTGTTTATTCCATCCGCGGCGGCGGCGTAATCGGGCTCAACGGTCTTTCCACAGCCGGAGCTGAGCTGACACATCTCAATGACAACATTTTTAACGGCATAGACGTGGAGACCGGTTCCTATCTCAAGGGAGGCGGGATAGTCGGGCTTCAGACGAATTATTCAAACGAAGACGGCAAGCTTGGCCTCGGTAAATTTGGGACACCTGGTGATGATACAAATGTTGTTTATGATCCCACGGTGCCTCTGGGCTCTATTGTTCTATCTGTGCTCGGTCACAACCTGACGTATTTGGGCGAAGCCACAGGCAATCTGTTCCTCGATTCCAACGTC
Organism: Synergistaceae bacterium; assembly: GCA_031290235.1. Lineage (GTDB taxonomy): Bacteria > Synergistota > Synergistia > Synergistales > Synergistaceae > JAIRWR01. Next base: position 7,683 of record JAITNX010000051.1, read on the forward strand.
ACCACAAAAAACCTCTACGGCGGCGGCATAGTCGGGGTGCACTCCTCGCTGTCCACAGCGGGCATAGACAATGTGGAAAAGAATCTTTTCAAGGGTTTGACCGTGACGGCGAGCGACACTGGCGACAGCTTGAAGGGAGGCGGCATAGTTGGTGTCTCCTCGACAATGGCCGGGGTTGTTTCCACAGTGAACAGCAATTATTTTGACGATCTGACGGTCAATGTAGCGGGCAACCTAAACGGCGGCGGTATCATAGGAATTCAATCCGACGCCGATGGTTTCGGCTTCGGCGGCGACATAATCAACAACAGCTTCACCGATCTCGATATTAAAGCCGGATCAATCAAAGGCGGCGGTGTCATCGGAGCGCAGAGCAACGCGAGCCTGACAGGCTTCGGCGGCGCTCCGGACTCGAACCCCGACGACCAGGATTACCCGAACAACGGACTCAGCGGCAACCGTCTAAGCGAAGTCGCGGTTACGACCGACTCGTCCATCTCCGGCGGCGGAGTCTTCGGAGTATACTCCGATACTGGGAGCGCAACGATGTTTAACGTGAACAACAATGTATTCGACGGCATGGTTGTGTCGGCGAACGGATACATCCAGGGCGGAGGATTGGTTGGCGTTCGCTCCAACGGCATCGGAGTTATAGAGAACGTGGAGAACAACTATTTCATCAACTCGGATGTCAGGGCCGGGACCTTTATAGACGGCGGCGGTATCCTCGGCGCCACCAGCGGGAATCCAACTTCTGACCCAAATGATCCGACTAAACCGCTGCTTGGCATCAGGCACATCGAGGACAGCGCGTTCTATGGCAATAAAATCACCGCTGAAAATGGAACGATTGCGGGCGGTCTCATATACAGCTACGGCACCGCCGAGGGAATGACGATCAGGAACAGTTATTTCGCCGGCAATACGTTCATCTCCAACTATAGCGGAACCGGCTACAACACTCCTGGCGATGGCCAGGCGAAGGTGTACGGGGCCGTCACGGTAGATACCGGTCACTACAATACCCTTGCCCCCAACGATCCCTACACTTTGTCGATCGAGGGCACTAATAAGGGTACGATCAGCCACTATACGTACTTCGGGGATAACGAGACTATAGAAAATGGAGTTTCGAAGCCGGCCAACTCTCTCTATTTTGGGAACGTCAATGGACTTTCGCTCGATCAATACGGTAATATCGATGTCTATTCCGATGCCGCTGAAGCCGACGCCGAGTTGAAGATCAAGACGGATCCGGGCAGCTATGTGATGATTTTTGATCCGATAGTGGTGAGTCAGGACGGCGGCCATGGTTTCGATATGGAGGTAAAGCCCAACAGCGGCAGCAAATCCGGATATTTTCTTTGGGATGGCGACAATGTGTTCGAGGTGCAGAAGCCCGGTAATGTCGACCTGAGGACCGGAAGCTACACACAAATCATGGAGGGAATGACGCTCACCGCCCCTGATCATGAGTTCAATCTGGAAAATGGCGCGTCTCTTACAGTGATGGGAGAAAACAAGATGACCCTCGCTGGGGCGAATTTGAACGGCGAGTTGATTTTTTATCTGGGAAAGACGGATATCGATAACGAAAGCGCTCCTCTGCTGCAAATCGATCCTAAAACACCAGGTACTACAGGTTATGTTAACGTCGGAGGGAGCACTATCCGTCTGACGCCATTCCGAGCGGATCTTGATCCGCAGCCCGGCCAGCGCTTCTATCTGATAGGGACGGTAGTCGAAAATGGTATCGCGGCTTACGCACCCGACAACGACCTGGCCTATAGTTATGCCCGTGGAGGACTTACAGAGGGATATAACTTCATCATCGACACAAGCGTACCTGATGTTGGAACCGCTGATCCAAACGACGAGGGAGCGACATATCAATATCTCGTGGCCCGTCTGCCGCGTGAACCATATACGCCGGCGAATCCGGACCCATCGGCCCCTTCCTCCGATCCCGACCCTACTCCTACTCCTACTCCTACTCCTACTCCTGTTCCTGTTCCTGTTCCTGTTCCTGTTCCTACACCCGTTCCGGTTCCTGTTCCGGCTCCTGTTCCTATTCCGGCTCCAAATCACCCGGAACCATACGTCCCTCCGCATCCTGGTACCGACACTGGTGATACACCGGATCCGACGCCGCTGAATCCGTCGTCGAGCGGTGGTGGAAACTCGAATGGCAATCTCAATGGCGATTTCGCCGCATACGAGACGACGGCTCTCACGAACGGCCGCCTCGCCGGACTGGCGTTCATCGGCCAGCGTGGATCATGGCTCCCGGATCACAGCTACGAATCCGCGAGCATAGTCCTGAGCAACGACATCCTGAGCGACGACGCCTACTATGGCCGCGTGTCCGCCGCGTTCGCCGGCATCGATGGGGCGTGGATGCGCGTCGATAACGACAGCTCGCGTGCGGACATCGACTCCACGAACATGATGGTCGGTTTCGCGTCCAAGGAGAGAAAAAAGGGCGAGGACGGACACCCTGACAGCTCGCTCTTGTGGGCCGCTTTCCTCGACATCGGCCACGGCAGCTACGACACATACGACAACTTCGACTACGTCACGAACGGCGTAATCGACGACATCCACGGCCACGGTTCTCTCCGCGCGTACGGCCTCGGCCTCATGGCGCGCAAGGAGTGGTCGAACGGCTACAGAGTCGAGGGCTCGATCCGCGGCGGATCGCTCAAGAACGAGTTCAGGGCCTACGACTACCTGGACTCCGACGGCGTCGCAGCCTCGTACACCGCGAAGTCGCCCTACTACGGCGCCCACGTCGGCCTTGCCCGCACGATAAAGATGAAGGACCCCCGCGACAAGCTGGACTTCCAGCTCAGATACTACTGGAACCGTCAGGGCGCTGAGTCGGTCACACTGTCGAGCGGAGAGTGGGTAGACTTCCTCCACGACGACTCTCACAGGGTCCGCCTCGGCACACGCTTCTCCCGCGACAGAGACCGCCACACGTGGTACGTCGGCGCCGCGCTGGAGCACGAGTTCGCCGGCGGCATTCACGCTCGCACGGATGGCTTCACTCTCCCCGCCGCGGATATGGAGGGCTCGACCGGCATTGGCGAGATCGGCCTGATTATCCGTCCCAACCCCGACAAGGGCAAGCAGCACAATTTCTCGATGGAAACAGGTATCCAGGGCTACATCGGCAAATACGAAGGTTTTTCCGCCGGAATAAGGTTGGAGTGGGAGTTCTAAACAAAACCATGGGTGGCGGCTACTGCCATTCGGAGGTGGCTTTCAAAATAAATTCGACGCTTGAACGACAAAGGAGGTTTTCATAATGGAGCGCACTGATATCATCACGATGAATGGCAACGCTTTGACGCTGTTGGGGGAGGCTGTTAAAGTCGGGGACAAGGCGCGGGATTTCCAGCTCCTCGACGTGGAGCTGGCATCAAAAAGTCTCGCCGACTTCGCCGGCAAGATCAAGGTCATCTCGGTGACTCCGTCCCTCGACACGCCAGTCTGTGACCTTCAGATTCATTGGTTCAACGAAGATGCGGAGAGCCAGCCAGGCGACGTTGTAATCCTGAACGTCAGCGCGGATCTTCCCTTCGCCATAAAGCGTTTTTGCGCGGCCGGAGGGATCGACAGGGCGATTGTGCTGTCGGATCACCGCGACGTTTCGTTCGGGCTCGCGTTCGGGATATTGATCAAGGAGCTGCGGTTGCTCGCGCGCTCGGTATTCATAATTGACAAGGACAACGTCATCCGATACGAGCAGATTGTCGCGGAACAGTCTAATGAGCCAAATTACAGCGAGGCGATAAGAGTGTTGAAGACGCTGATCTAACTAAAACAGACTAAATGGCGTCCTCGGGGAAAAACATACGAGTCCACGCCGATTTTCTCGGGGGGGGCGGCGTGTTCTCGTGGGGGATTTTGGGGATCCTGGGGATTTTTACATCAGCGCCAATCGGTAGGGTGAAAACGTCGTCGTTTTCATCTTCTTTGTCTTCTTTTTCGGCATTTTCATCCTTTTCCTCCAGTTCCCCCCCCTCGTCACAGCCCGTCCCGGCCGGGACGATGTCTATCGCGGCGGAGGGCGCTGGTGAGGCGCCCGCAGAGCGCCTTGCCCCGGCCCTTGCGTCCTCGCCCCAGTATTCGTCGAGGGAGACTATCTTCTTCGACTTGATGGCGAAAAACGAGGTCGCGTGGAAAGCGGCCGTGCCGTTCGCGACACGCGCGACAGTGACGACAACGTTGCCGGTTCTTATCATCCTTTCGACAGAGGCGCGCCACCTTCCCTGGTGTCCGCTGCTAACCGTGAGGAATTCGTCGACGCCGAAGTTCTCGCCGGTGTTTGGCCAGCTGATCGAGGCGTTTTTGGAGAAATAGCCTCTGAGGTCGTCCCATCTGCAGGCGTCCACGTCGCGCCAGTAATTAAGAACGATTTTTTTCAGCTTCTTGGGCTTTTTAAGACTCATACGCTTTCTCTCCTATCGTGGGTGTATGGCATATTATATAATGATTCCTCGGAATCGCGCCAACTTGTGGAGTTAAATTTTTTTGCTGACGAATATTTCTGGAAAAAGGATTTATTTTTATTCTGGGAGGAACAGCATGGGGAGGGCTGAAAAAATCTGCGAGGGTTGCCGTGTTCTTGTGTTGACTGTGAATTTTTTGGACGAAGACAGGGCGGAGGACACAATTTACCCAGCCATAATCTCAGGTCGAGGGGAGAATGTGCTCGTGGACTGCGGCTGCCCCGGTTTTCTGCCGAGGATGGAGGAGGCTGCTCTGTTTGTCGGAGTGTCGCTGGGTGAAGTGACGGATATCCTCATTACCCACCACGACTATGACCACTATGGAGCGCTACGCGAGTTGCGAGAAAAATATCCGAATGTCCGTGTCATGGCGTCTGAGATGGACGCTCCCTACATCGAGGGTCTGAAAAAATCCATGCGCCTTGTACAGGCCGATGCCATCTTCGGCTCTCTGCCCCCGGAGGAGCGTGATGCGGCGCTCAAGTTTCAGAGGTCGCTAGAGTCTATACGGCCTGTCAAAGTCGATGTCCGGCTCAAGGACGGCGACACTCTTCCCGCGTGTGGGGCGAGGATAATCGCGACGCCGGGGCACATGCCGGGGCATATCTCCGTCCTCGTCGAGGAGTGCGAGACGCTCATAACAGGCGACGCGCTTGTCGCGATAAACGGCAGGCTTCGCGTCGCCAACCCGCACTACGCGATGGACGCGCACGAGGCTTACGCTACGGCTAAAATGCTCGAATCACTCGACGTCAAGCGGTTTGTCTGTTATCACGGCGGCGTAGTCGACATCTGACGCCGCCCAGTGAGAAGAGGGGCGCCGCTCATCTTAAGAGGTTCAGTTCACCCGTTCCATATCCTCCGAGAGGCGCTCCCACACATCGTAATCAGACGAAAGACCGTCGAGGATAGTCTTTCGCTCTTTGTACAGGTCGCGCACCAGAACGGAGTCGGAGAGCACCTCGGGTGAGGCTAGCAGCGCGTCTATCTCGTCCCTGCGCGTCTCGCTTTTAGCAATCGCCGCCTCGAGGGGCCCGATTTTGTCCATGAACACCTTGCGCTCGCGGTATATCCTGTTGCGCTCGTCCGCCTCCTGCCTGCGCTTTTCACGCGACATCGCCTGATCCTCAGGGGCTTTGGTCTCGTGCTGCTTTTGCCGTGGGTCGGACGTGTCAGGCTGACTTCGTCGGCAGATTTCCGGCGCGTCACGCTCATCGCGTCGCATGGCCTCCTCGCGCTTCTCGATGAAGCGCGAATAGTTGCCTGGGTAGTCGTAGAGCTCTCCGTCGCGAATCTCTATCACCCTGTCGGATAGGTCGTCGAGGAAATATCTGTCGTGGGAAACGATGAGGAGTGTGCCGCCGTACTGGAGGAGCGCGCGTTGGAAAATTTCGCGGGTGTTCATGTCCAGGTGGTTCGTCGGCTCGTCAAGTATCAGGAAATTTGTGTCCGACAACAGGAGTTTGAATAGCGCGAGCCTGGACTTTTCGCCGCCGGAGAGGACGCTGACCGGCTTTTTTATGTCGTCGCCGGAGAAGAGGAACGCGCCTAATAAGCTGCGCTTCTCGGCCTCCGTTATCCTCGACCCCGTCAGCGACGCTTCCTCCCAGATTGTATGGGAGTAATTCAGATTTCCGGCGCTCTCCTGCGAGAAGTAGGCCAGCTTCACGTTGTGTCCCAGCCGGACCGTGCCGCTGTCCGGCGACTCGATGCCCGACAATAAGCGAAGCAGGGTTGACTTTCCGGCGCCGTTCACTCCGACCATGGCGACCCTCTGGCCCCTGTTTATCTTGAGGCCGAGGCCGGAGAAGACTCGGATGCTGCCGTTAAGGCCGTAGCTCTTCGAGATGTCATCGGCCGTTATCACGTCCCAGCCGCTCCGCTGCGCCTCTGGGAAGCGAATGTTTACGCTTCGCGGAAGGGTGTCGATCTCGTATATCTCCATTTTTTCGAGCTGTCTGATCCTGCTCTGCACCTGCGTCGCTTTGGAGGACTTGTAACGGAAGCGGTCGACGAAGTGCTGTATGTGCTCTATCCTCTCCCGCTGGTCCCCTATAGTCCGCTCCAGGCGCTCGCGCGCAGCCTCCTTCTCGACGAGGTAGCGCTCATAGCTCATCTGGTAGTGCGTTATCTCTCCCCGTGACAGTTCGGCTATCTCTATCGCCATCTTGCCTATGAAGCGTCTGTCGTGCGAGAC
>JAITNX010000012.1 GCA_031290235.1 Synergistaceae bacterium
TTTGCATAATGATTTGGAAATCCTTCAAAAAAGCGTTCCAGACCGGATTGACAGTCTTCGTAATTTGAAATTGAACCTTGCGGAACAAATCCGGCAGGGCGAACGGATTGATCCGAGTATCTACGATCCTGAAATATTTACGGATCGAATCGAAAAATTGCAAAACGAATCGGTTCCTGAAAATATCCGCCGAATTCAAGCGGCATTTACCTTACTTGTACTTATCATTCAACTTGATGAACCGGGACTCCGCAAAATGATTCGGGAAAATTCATTCGAACAGGAGGTTCATGAGGCGTTGGAAATTCTTCGGCTAAATGAAACATCGGTATTGGATGCAAACGAAGTACTCCGGCAGCGTCAAGAGGAATTCAAAAAGACACAAGAAACTCTTGAAGCGTTGGAAGAATCGGTCAAAAAACGGGGAGATGTGAACATTACAAAAGAACCCCGGAATCCAAAAGAGCAAGCCGTCGTCAATGTTCCAACAGGACATCGCCATAGATGTGGAAGGGGCTGACGAGCCAAGGTGGGTGAGCAGAGGGGCGTACAAGCTCATAAAGGGACTTGAGGAATGGGGGATAGACCCATCTGGCTGGAGTTGCGTGGACATAGGAGCTTCAACCGGCGGATTCACTCAGGTTCTTCTATCGAGAGGCGCTCTCAGGGTGGCGGCAGTGGACGTCGGTTATGGACAACTCGCCTGGCAGCTCAGAAACAACCCAAGGGTCGCCCTGTTCGAGAGGACGAACGCGAGGTATGTGACGAGCGATGACATTGGCTGGGCAGCCGACATGCTGACAGTGGACGCTTCCTTCATCTCTCTTAGGCTGTTGCTCCCGAATCTGCAATGGTTGATCAAGGACAACGGGATTATCATAGCCCTGGTGAAACCTCAGTTCGAAGTAGGACGGCAAAAGGTTGGCAGGGGAGTAGTCCTCGATCCGGCGCTTCACCTGGAGGTTCTGGACACTTTGGCAGATTTCATACGCAAGGAGACGGCGCTCGCCCTGTCAGGCGCTACATACTCGCCGATAAGAGGCCCAGAGGGAAATATAGAGTTCATTTTTTTTATGATAAAGCGCGTGGACCTTGTGGCATCCAGCCATACTCAGCCGGGGGATTCCTTCTTTTGCGAGGAATCCGCGTTAAGAGCAAAGGCTATGGAGACGGGTCTCCAGGCTGGGTTTTGGGCAGGCGCCCAAGGTTCAGATTTTGCCGTGATTGTGAGGGAGGCCCACGAATCTGGGCGAACGAATGGATAGCAGAACTGTAGGGTTGTTCTTCAAGAAGGATAAGAAACTCAGCGCGGACATAGCCGACAGGGTGATGCGCGCCGACTATGGGGATCAGGCGGTTGAGTTTGTAGTAGGAGAGGACAGTGGGGGAGACAGATACTTGCCGCCCGCCAATGGTGATGGGCTTTTCCAAAAGTTGGAGTTCGCCCTGTCCATAGGGGGGGACGGGACGTTCCTGCGCACCGCCCGCACCTTGAAGGCGCTTGGCGCTCCACTGTACGGCATCAACGCCGGACGCCTCGGTTTTCTGGCTTCCGGAAAGCAAGAGGATGCCGCGCTCGACGTGATGAGGATACTGTCCGGAGATTACAGCCTGCAGTCGAGGGCGTCAATTCACTGTAAACTGCAAAGGAGCGACGGCACGTCCGAGACCATCTTCGCCATGAACGAGATAGTCATATCAAAGGGTTCCCTATCCCATCCGATAGACCTTCGCGTCCTGGTCGGGGGGGAGACGCTCTACAGGTTCCTGGCCGACGGGATAATAATCTCCACGCCAACCGGCTCGACAGCCTACGCGCTGTCGGCGGGCGGGCCTGTCGTACACCCTGATGTGAGGTGCATATTGCTCGTGCCGATCTGTCCACACTCCCTATATCCCCGGCCGATAGTGATGGCCGGGAGCGAGTCGATCGAAATACGGCTCGCGGGAGAGAGTGAGAAGATGTACCTGTCCGGTGACGGACTCGTCAACATGAGGCTTGGGCAGGGGGACAAGGTCATGGCGATGCTCGACGAAAGCGGAATAAACATGATAAAGCTTGGCCGCTCGTCCTATTACGAGACGCTGCAGAAAAAACTGGGCTGGGGGGTGCTGACCCAGAATCAGAATGGCGGGGACCCAGGCGATGATTGAGGTACTCCGCGTCTGGGGGGTAAGTGGAATTACCTCCGCAGAGCTTTTCTTCAACAGCGACTTTATAGTGATAACGGGTGAAAGCGGATCTGGCAAGAGCAGCCTCGTCCGCGCTTTTGAGTTCATATCGGGAAGGCGCGCCCATGTATCCCTGGTACACTCCGGTTGCGACGAGGCCACAGTGGAGGCGCAGTGGAACGTCACCGGCCGTCCAGATGAAATGCCGCTCATTACCAAGCGCGCCATGTCCAGGAACGGGAAGGGCCGGTGCTTTGTGGGCGGGGGACTCGCGACAGCCGCTCAACTTACCGAGGCGTCGGCGGCGCTTATAGAGATACAGAGCCAATTCGCTCAGCTCAACCTCCTCGACCAATCCCGACAGCTCGACATGGTGGACCAGTGCGGCGGCATGGAACTGAAACGGCTCAAGGAGCGCCTGGCGGAGACGTTCCCAGCCATGCTGGCAGCGGAGAGGGAGATACTGGATATAAAGACGCGCAGGGGAGAGCTGGAGCGGGAGCTGGAGAACGCGCCGGCCAGAGTTCGCCAGATAAAATCGCTTTCGCTGTACCCAGGCTGCGAGCTGGAGTGGACGAAGGAACTCGAATCGATCGAGAAAAGGCTCGGCGACGCGGGCAGATATGACGACATAGTCTCCCGTATGGACGGAGGCGAATCGGAGACCGACTTGGCCGGAACGCTTGACGCCCTGCTCCGCGATCTCTATACAGCGGCGCCGGAGGGACTGCGCGGCAAATGGACCGAACTGGGGGAGAGTGCCCTTTGCGCTATACAGGAACTCTTCGCGTCGGCTCGCGCCGAACTTGATACGGCCTCCAGGGATGAGCTGGAGGCAAGGCGCGAGGAGGTGGAGGCGCGCATTGGGCTGCTTCGTAGGGTAAAGAGAGAGGCCGGCCTGCGCTCCGCCGAGGAGCTGGTATCCTACATAAACGAGGTGGAGCGGGACATGAGGTGGCTCAGCGAGAGCCGCGAAGAGTTGGAGGCTAAGCAGTCGCGGGCTGCGGAACTCCGCGCCGAGGCTGGGGCGCTGGCCCGTGAACTTCGCTCGCGAAGGGAGACGGCCGCCGCCGATTTCGGGGAAAAGGTAAACCGTCATCTGGCGGACCTGGCTATGGAGGACTCAAAGTTCTCCGTCGCAATCAACAGGCTGGACAAGGTCAGGGCAAATGGGGCGGAGAGCGCATCCTTTTTGCTGTCGCAATCGAACCTCTCGCCGAACCTTGTGAGCAAGGCGGCGTCCGGGGGCGAGCTTAGCCGACTTTTGATCGCTATGCAGGCGTCGGTCGATCCATCCCGTCTCCCCGGTGTGATAGTGTTCGACGAAGTGGAGGCCGGACTCGGAGGCCGCACCGCGCTCCTGGCCGGAAAAAAATTGAAGGAGCTCTCCAAGAGCTGCCGCACCATCCTCATAACCCACGAGGCCACGATAGCGGCAATGGCAGACCAGCACTTCCTCGTCAGGAGGAGTGGCGAAGAGACTGTAGTGAGCGAGATAAGGGGCGAGGACCGGGAGCGTGAGATAGCGAGGATGCTCTCCGGGGCTGAAACCACGGAAGCCTTGGATCATGCCCGCGCCCTTCTTGGCGCCGGCTTTGACCAGAGCGCGTGATCTGTATGCAGTATGGATAACGCGGAACTGCTTACTCATTTAGATAAAATCCACACAACGCCTTTGGGCAAAGAACGGATAAGGAAAAATCTTTGCTTAAACGTAGACGATGTTGTTGCTTGGTGTGTTCAAGTGATTGCAGATAAAAGCAGTGATATTTCCCGCAAGGGGAAGAATTGGTATATACGCAAAGACGATTGTGAAATTACCGTAAACGCTTACAGCTATACAATCATTACAGCACACAAAAAATAGAAAGGAATTTGTAATATGAGCTTTTTTAAGATTTTCCTGAAAAACTCTATCGTCTACCGCTGGACCATCGTATTTTCAATTATGGGATCTTTAATGTTCATAGCCATCAATATAATGCTGTGGCGTTTTTTGTACCGCGACACACCGGAAATGATTTCTTATTCTAATTCCAAGTCAAACGCGCTCCTGCGCGCTGGACTTGGAAAAGCCGCAATGCTGCGCATTGCGCGGCGCGACATCGTGTCGCGCATTCCAATTTTGAGTCAAATAAAAGCATCTTTGACTCAAAAATGGAATAACTCGTAATTCCGATGATTGTGATAAAATTAGAGTCAGGAGTCGATTTGAAAGAGTTCGAGGGAGGAAGGAAGATGTCCAGAGTGTTGCGAAAAATGCTCATATCAATATTTACGTTGTTCGCGTTGGTTCAGTTTTGTGCCGCCGCGGCGGACGCCGAAGAAGAAGTATTGGAGATGAGCGTAATGGCGACCGTGAACAGCGACGGATCCGTTGTGGTGACCGAGTCGTTGCTCGTGGATGTTGAAGCCAATACATTGAAGAATGGATTGACCCGCCGATTCCAGACGATATTCGAGGGATCCGACGGCAAGTACAGGAGAACGAGGTTCGAGGTGATATCGTCAACGGTGGACGGGAGTAAAGTGTCGGCCGTTCGGGACTACAATGGAAACAACATCGAGATAAAGGTTGGCAACTCCGCCACTATATTGGCCTTCGGCAGGCGCAAATTCGATATGATGTACAATGCGCAGGGGTGGATTGATTTTGGGGATGCCTCCGATAGCTTGACATTGAACCTGACGGGGGAAAACATGGAGTACAAGGTGAACAAGTTAAACTTCAGCATCACCCTGCCCGGAGGCGCCTCCGTGATGGGCAGGACGATGCGGGTTGGAAACAAGACTCTCCGCGATAGCGACGTCAGCGTGAGACCGATAAATTATATTGAGCTGACCAAGCCAATTTTACCCGGCGAGGACTTCAAGGTGACGTATTCCTGGCCTAAGGGCATTGTCACGCCTTCAAAAATCCCCATATTCGAGCAGTTGTCGCTTTTTATCGACACGCTGAGCACCCGCACGATTATGATAATAGTTTTCTGCGCCGCGATGCTGCTCTTTATGTGCAACGTGGTCTTAATGTATGTCAAAAAGCAGGCGTCCGGCGGATGATAATTAGGGCCGGCTGGAATAGATGTATTGGCTGTGCCTGATTACCGGCTCTCTACGCGAATCGGACCGCTCATACAGGCCCTCCTGGCCTGATTCTCTTCGATCGCTCGGCAATCAGGTACAGCTTTGGTTATGGTATAGCATGGTTTTTTGGCATGAAATCGCGTCTTATCCTTCGGAAGACGTGCAGTAAAAATATAAGGGCCACGAAACTGCCGAGGAAGAATGCCAACGACTGAAACCACCAGATTTGGGATAGGGGTAAAAATCTCGCGAAGAGCCACGCCGCCGAGACGCGAAATACTATGGAGCGGAGCAGCTGCGTGATGGTTCCGAATATGGAGTACCCAGTGCCGACGAAAAATCCGCTGGTCACGACCATGAAGATATTGAACGGATACCCCGGAACGGAGGCCCTTATGGACAGCGCCGCCATTTCCCCTATCTCGGGAGTGGGCCTGAAGATGCCGAGAAAGAACTGTGGAAACGCGTAGATGACTATCCCCATCGCGCCCATCAGGGTTAAAGACAAAATGAGGGCGGCTCTCAGGCCGCTTTTCATGCGCTCGGGGTCGCGCTTGCCGTAGTTGAACGCCACGAATGGAATAAAAGCGGTGTTTATGCCCATGGCGAAGTTGAAAGCCAGCTCTTCGACCCGAAGCCCTAGCATCCAGGACGCCACGACGCGGTGCCCGAACGTGGAGAGTATGCGGTTTACGCTCCCCATTCCGAGAGCGGCGCTCGCTGTCGAGAGACCGACGGGGATTCCGATCCAGAGTACGGGACCCCAGTAGTTCATCAGCCTCTTCCTTGGCTTGAACACAACTGGGAGAATGATGGAGCTGTTTTTCCGGAGCTTGTGCAGCAGGTAGTAAGAGCAGGCGATGCGGGAGAACCAAGTCGCGATTGCCGCTCCCCCTATTCCCCAATTGAATACGAAGATGAACAGGGGGTCCAGGATGATGTTGAGTGTGTTGGCCATTGCGATTGACTTGAAGGGAGTCATGGTATCGCCCTGCGCCCGAAAGGTCGTGTTGGCGACCCATGTGTATCCCATAAACGGCAGCATTATGGGGACCCACATGTTGTACTGCCAGCACAGATCGAGAAGCGTTCCGTCACCCCCGGCTCCAAGCATGCCGAACAGCAGATTTGAGACGTACGGCAGAATGAGCGGCAATGACACAAAACACACTACATACATCAGGGCGAGGGAACTCAGTGCGATATGCCGCGCCGACCGGATGTCCCCGCGCCCAAGATGACGTCCCATCAGGGCTATAGCGCCGCTTACGACACATTCCAGTGTGGCGAAGATGCACATGTTGACCGGTCCCGTGAAGGACATGGCAGCCATCGGAAGCTCGCCCAGCCACGATACGAATATTGTATCTACGAGGTGCAGAAGGCCGTTGAAGACAAATAACCCCATCGAGGGTATCGAGAGCTTCAAGACCGCCTTCATCGGCGAGTCTAACCCAAGGTCGGCCTTTCCGTCAAAAAGACCTCCCATAAAGCCCCTCTTTAAAGCTTTGTCACAACAAACTCCCATTTTTGTGCCGCCTCCCTGTCATTGAAGCAGTATAGTCCGAAATGAAGATATGGCAAGAGGAAAGGTTTTTTTAAAAATTAACGCGATCCCTCGGCCTTTTTGTATTTTCATACAAAGAGAGGGCGACTATTTTATAATTCAAAACATTTCAACCGCATCGATTTACTGGTATTCTCCGTATTAAAGACAACGGCGCGCGAAAATTCAATAATTTCAACCAGCGCATCGAGTCCGCCTCATGATTTCCTTTGTCTGATTATAAATATGCGCAATAAATTCGAGGGGGTTCTTTATTTGCATGAAGACGTTTTCATCGTATATGCGTCGCCGGCGGGCTGGGCATGGCCGTTATCTGCGAGAAAGAGGGGTAGGTTTTAAAGTGGAGACGGCGACTTCCCGCATATCAAAGATACTCGGCGTCCACGAGGCCCTTGGCAGCGTCAGGACTGGGCACAGGGTCATGGTGAGCGGTTTCGGCAATGCAGGCGACCCTAAGATGCTCATCGGCGCACTCGCTGAGGTTGACGCTTTTGGTCTCACGATCATAAGTAACGACCTCGGCTCGCCAAACATAGGGCTTGGTATGTTGCTGTCCACAGGGAAGGTGAGCAGCTTGGTTGGAAATTACTATAACTGGAATCCTGAGGTCGCCGACGCCTATAACTCGGGAAAGATAACAGTCGAGCTGATACCGCAGGGTTCATTCGCGGAGGGGATCCGCGCCGCCGGGGCTGGAATCGCCGCTTTTTACACCCCCACCGGAGTCGGGACCGACCTTGCAAAGGGTCGGGAGATCCGAAACTTCGACGGCAGGGATTATCTGCTTCAGGAGGCGATAGGCGCGGACGTCGCCCTCATATATGCAGACAAGGCCGACGAGCTGGGCAATCTTGTATATCGCAAGACCACAAGGAATTTCAACCATGTCATGGCTACGGCGGCAGACATCGTCATTGCCGAAGTAGGGGAGATCGTGCCCGCCGGCTCGCTGGATCCAGAGCAAATAGTGACGCCCCATATATTCGTGGACGTACTTGTGAGGAGCGAATAACATGTTTATATTCGGCGAAAATGAGGCAAAAGTTCGTATAGCCAGGTATATCGCCCGTGAATTCATGGAGTTGAGCCGCAAGAGGAACCTCTATGTCAACCTTGGAGTGGGCATCCCCACGATGGTCGGCGACTACATCGAGGGGGAGAGGGTGTTCCTGCAGGCGGAAAACGGGATGCTGGGCGTCGGCCCGGCTGCGGACACGGAACACGCCGATCCCCAGCTAATAAACGCCGGTCGAATAATGGTCACAGAGACGCCCGGCTGCTGTTACTTCGACAGCGCGACATCCTTCGGGATGGTTAGGGGAGGGCACATCGACGCTACGGTTCTCGGCGCCTTCGAGGTCGATCAGGAGGGGAACGTGGCCAACTGGATCATACCAAACGGGAAGATGCTGGGGGTGGGAGGGGCCATGGATCTTGTCTCTGGGGCGAATAGGGTGTATATCGCGATGCAGCACGCCACCTCGAAGAGGCGCGGCAAGCTCGTTCCAAAGTGTACGCTTCCTGTCACGGGTTTTGCCGCCGTCGACGTAGTGGTCACCGAATACGCGGTCTTCAGGTTCATTGACGGGAAAATGACACTGACGTCCAAAGCGGACGAGATAACCTTCGAGGAATTGAAGTCAGTCACCCCTGCGGAGTATTCAGTGTCGGAACATCTGGATCGCTATGTGCATTAGGAGGTGTTATGGGGCACAACTCTTATCCGAGAGCCTTTGTTGGTAAATAGATGGAAGGAGACCGCACTCCTGCAAAGTGCGTTTCATGCAACGGGTGTTTTTCGGTAAAAACGCATGGCTGTAAACTCGACCAATAAATCTGTTCCTAAAAATAAATACTATGGAGGAGGAATGGGCAATGGCGAAGGAAAAGGCAACGTGGGACGACAAGGTGAGATGGGATGTCGTGGAAAAGCTTACAAAAGAATACGGTTTGTACGCGCATAACATCCCTTTTGGCGCCCCGAACATCACTCACCCAACCAACACGGTTTTTGCTACGGATGATGTCGACGTGCAGCCAAAGTGGAACATACCGGATAAGATCATAGTCTCCACCACTATTGTTGGAGGGTTCTACAATAAATCCGGGAACCCCAATCACCCCGTTACTATGGACGAGATCTACAAGTCGGCAAGGGAGGTCTGCAAAGCCGGAGCGCCGATACTTCACCTTCACGTCCGCGATGACGAGGGATACAACACGCTCGATCCTGTCAGGCTCAAGGACATGTTCAAGAGGATCAAGGACGAGTTCCCTGACGTCGCTATCGACACTTGCCTCGTGCCGATGAACGAGAGTCAGTGGGAGAAGTTCATCGAAATGCTCGAAAGCGGGCTTATAGAGTCTTCTCCTGTGAACACCTGCGCCGTATACTGCGGCGACTATCTGCTGGTTAAATATCCTCACGTTATACTCGCGAAGGCTAAGAAGCTCAGAGAGTATGGGGTTCGCACCAGGGTGGCCGTCTACTGTGACGCTGACATCGACAACGCCGACCGTTGGCTCTTCAAGACAGGACTCGTCCAGACCGGAGCGACGGGGCTGCCGTCGTACTGGGGGGTTCTGCCCGCGCTGCCTGGCGGCACGCCGATGAACAGTCCGGTCGCAATGGTAGAGGGCTTCATGAACCTACGCAACCGCATACTGGAAATAGATCGCGACGCAGTCATTCAGGTCTGCGCGTCGGGTCGCGCGTCAATCTATCTTGCGACTCAGGCGATACTGCTGGGACATCACCTTCGTGTTGGCATGGAGGACACCGTTTGGCGCTGGCCCCATAAAGACGAGAAGATAACGAGCAACGCGGAGTGCTTCCTCGGCTACAAGCAGCTCTGCGAGCTTCTTGGGAGACAGATAGTCACTCCGAAGGAGTATCGCCAGATGATGGGGATACCACGGGCGAAATAACATAAAAACAGGGGGCATGACCAATGACCGTTCTTGAAAAAAAGAAGAAGGTTATTCCTTATAGAGTTCAAGGGAAAGGTGATCGTGCGATAATTTTCATCCATGGTTTCCTCGATGAGGGCAGCGTCTGGTCCTCCGTGATCTCCGGGCTGGATGCTGCCGGTTTTTCCATAGTTACTCTCGATTTGCCAGGAATGGGCGCGCTAAGCGAATGGGATGGTCCGATCGGCCTGCGCCCCCTCGCGGCCGAGGTCCTCGGTGTCCTCGACGAAATAAACAAACCCTCGATTCTTGTGGGGCACAGCATGGGTGCTCAGATCGCGGAGATGGCAGCGGTTGACAGGCCTGGGCTCATAAAGGGCATGGCGCTTTTAACCCCCATTCCTCTTGGCGGCTTGCCGCTTGACGAGCAGACTGCCGCAAGTATGCACCTTGTGGGAGGTAACGAGGAAATGCAGAGGGGGATGCGTATGCAGTTTTCCCCTGGGCTTGACATAAAGATAATCGACGAGCTGGTCAAAATAGGTATGAAGGTGAAGCCCAAGGTCGCGGGCGAGCTTTTCGACGCATGGAGCGGGGGAGACGAAGCCGGAGGAAAACCAAACCCGAACCGTATTCCTATCCTGATCATCGGAGGCGATCAAGATCCTTTTTCACCTCCGGAGCTGATAAAAAGCTCAATAGCGCCGAGATTCTCCGCGTCGGACGCCAAATACATCGAGGGCGCGAGCCACTGGCCTCACGTTTCTTCGCCTCAGATCGTGAGCGGAATGATCAACTCGTTCCTGAAGCGCTTCTGACGCCGTTGGTATGATACCAATTTGAAATCAAAGGTCTGAAGGGTAAAGCGTAAAAACCAGGCTATACCATTGTTCAGGCAAATCAAAAACGAACGTTTGATCGCGACTTGGTATGAGTCAACATGATTCAGGCGGTTCGAAAAAAAAA
>JAITNX010000116.1 GCA_031290235.1 Synergistaceae bacterium
CCGCTTGAGGACTTCGGCGACGATGACGATATTGACGAGGACAACCCCGACCTGATCGAGCCAGCGGTATCGCAGGACGTGCCGTACATAGTCTCGGATGAGCCGTACGTACCACCCGCAACGACGACGCTGTCCGGGGACGAGTTGTTCAAGAAAGTCTCGGTGGACGCGTTCGAGGTCACGGCACAGACCGTCTCGTCTGACGCCGCCGCCGGGAAAAAAACGTCTTTGGATCTGCCGGGGGCATCCATTGCCAGCGCGGATGCCGCCCCGCCAGGGATATCTCTGGACATATCGGCGCGCTCGACGTCGGGTGACGTCCCAGGCGCGTCGCCTGATATAAGTGGTAGGAGATCGGTCATTTCAAGCGACTTGAAACAGATTATTCACCCTGACGCGAATCAAGGGGAGAAGGAGGGAGAAAATTGAGCAATAGGAGGACAGCATTGGCTTTGACAGTGACGGCGGTGTTGATTACGGTGTTTTGCGCAAACGCGCTTGAGGCCGGGGCAAGAATTTTCAAGAGCAACGTCTTGACGGCGAAACACGTTATCGTGAGCGGTACCCACGTAGCGGTGATCCCGCCGCCCGGCGCCACCCCCGCTACGGAGTTTTTCGGTTTCCAGCTGACGTCCCGCGGGATAACGCTTAGAATAGTGGAAAAAATGGGCGTTCCCTACAGCGCGTCCGAGGGGACTCTTACGGCGGAGGGACTGGAGGCGGACGATATAAAGCTTCTCGACAAGTCGCCTGTCACCCTCAACGAGAAGCCAGCCACGCTCATAGCCGGCACGTTCTTGGAGGAGGAAACGGGCGAGACTCAGCAGAACGGCAGCGCTAATGCTGCGGAGACCTCAGTCTGGCTGCTCGTCCTGGGTAACGATAATCTGACGACGTATATTTACGGATACTACCCGACCAATGACAAGTCGGCCGCATCGACGCTGCGCACATCGATATTTTCCGTAGTTTTAGAACCGAAACAGGGGGAGAACTCCAGCGGAGGATACTCTCTCTCGACGAGTGGGACCTCCTTAAAGTTCTACGATGAGGCTGCATCCGCAAGGTACTATACAGTCGACGGCGCCCCTAAGGAGGGGGAGCTCAAGAATGCGCTCTATACAGCGGCCCGCTCCTCACAGTCAGTGCCGCTGCCGGATAGGACAGACTTCGCGGAACGGGCGATGGAGAGGTATATGTCGGCGTATGATGAATATACGATATCGAGCCGCGGCAGCGTCAACTATGACGGGTTGAGCGGCATTGAGATGGTGGCTGATTTAAATGGAATTGTCAGAAGAAGCCGAACGTCGAGCGGCGCCGTCGTGAAGCGCACTATGCCCGCAAAGGCGTATCAGACGATACTATTTGACAACAACGGGAACGTTTACACCTTCAGCGGCATAGCGGTCAGGGACGCGGATAGTTATCTGAGGCAGTTCAGACAGATAACGTCGTCATTCAAATTGACAAAAAAATGAGACTAGAATAATTCAAGCGACATCCAGAAGGAGGAGAGTATAGGTGACAGACGACTCCACTAGTGAGAGAAAATATGAGTTCCACCCCGCACTGATAGGAGATATCGAGTTGGGCAGGCCCAACTTGGGTTTCAACGTTAGGGTCGAGGTATATCGGCTGATGCAGTACACGTTCCGCGACGTAATAGAGCGCAAGTACGGCACCGATGTAGCGGACGAAATTTTCTTCGAGTCCGGAAGAATTGCCGGGACGGAGTTTTACAGGAGATATATCGGAGAACAGAAGGACCTCGGCGAGTTCGTTAAGACGCTTCAGAGCCAGTTGAGGGACACGGGCATAGGCATACTCAGAGTCGAGAAATCGAGCGCCGACCTTGGAAAACTCGTACTCTCCGTGGAAGAGGACCTTGACTGCTCGGGGCTGCCAGAGCTGGATTACGAGGTCTGCAAATACGACGAGGGCTTCATATCCGGAATAATGCAGTCATACACCGGAAACCCGTATGACGTGAAGGAGATAGACTGCTGGTGTACAGGAGACCGGACTTGCCGTTTCGCGGTGGACAGAGCCTAGATCAGCCGTCCATTTTGGTATGACTTTAGAACGTAATGCAGTGGTAACATCTCTGTACGTCAATGGCCCGTCCTTCCATGAAAATGGAGAGGAGCCGCCAGCGGCAATAAGTATGGACGCCGCGAATCTGCTGACCTTTTTTAAAACAGCCCTCTCCTCCCCGAGAGTTCCGGATGGACCTTCCAACGTGGAGCAGAACGCGGAATTTCAAGAGGTTCTGAGTTACCTCAACATGGTTCGAAAGAGCGTGTTCACGCTTGCCAAGGGGAACATAGATTTCAACATAGAGCAGAGGGGATTTCTCGCAGGGTGCCTCAAGGAGCTTCAATCGAACCTGAGACATCTTACGTGGTACGCGGAGCGGCTCGGCACAGGGGATTTCGAGCAGAGCATAGACTTCATGGGGGAATTTTCCAGGTCCTTCAACAAACTGAACTCCGATTTCAAGGCGGCCATTGAGGCAGTAAAGGACAGCGAGGCGAGTCTGCTCAAGATGACGGAAGAGCTTCACGTGAGCGAGGAACGATGGAAACTGGCCATAGCCTGCACACAGGACGGAATATGGGATATAAACCTCAACGAGAGAAGGGCCTACTTCGCGTCGCGCACTTGGGAGATATTGAGAAGACCCATCAATATGGACTACATAACATTCAACGAGAGCTATTGGCTGAGATACGTACACCCGGACGACAGGGACAAGGTCGCCGATGAGATGCTCATAACGCCGGCAAGGATGGAGTCACCGAATAAAAGGCACTACTCCGAATTCAGGGTGCGGGGCGGAGACGGCCTGTACCGCTGGCTGGGCGTACATCACATGCTGCTGGTGAACGAAAAGGGTACCCCCTACAGATTCGTCGGGGCATGCGAGGATATACAGGAGAAGCGGCAGCGCGAGGATGCCATAAGGATGCAGGCAACACACGATAAGCTCACCGGGCTGCCCAACCGCTACCTGTACGCCGACAGGCTCGAACAGCAGATGGTTATGGCAAAGCGCAACGAGTCGTCGCTGATCCTGGTAGTGTGGGACCTCGACGGTTTCAAGCAGGTCAACGACGTGTACGGGCATCTCGCGGGGGACGCGCTTTTAGTCGCGGTGGCCGAGATGATGCGCTCATGCCTCAGGGAGATGGACACGCTGGCGCGCTTCGGAGGGGACGAGTTCATCATGCTGCTGTCCAGCGGCAGGGGACAGGAAATGGAAGTCGCGCTAAACATCACAAAAAGGATTTTCAAAGCTCTGAAATCAAAGATCAACGTTGGAAGCGCGGACGTCATCGTAGGCGCGAGCTGCGGCATAGGTTTTTTTCCAGAACACTCCATCGAGCCCGACGAGCTTTTCAACTTTGCGGACAAGGCCCTTTATTTTGCCAAGAGAAACGGCAAGAACAAGGCGCAGATATGGTCCCCGGAGATCTCGAACTTCACTTGAGACGCGTCCTTCAAATATGTCTCGCGATATTGACGCAAAACTTCATAAAGAACTCAAATCAGCCGGGATAAGGCAAGGTTGGTGGGATTCGCCAGGGGTACTGGTCGCACTCTCTGGCGGAGGAGATTCCATGGCCCTGCTCGAACTGTTGCGTAAATTCTACAGGGGCAGGGTAGCGGCGGCACATCTGGAGCACGGTTTCAGGGGAGCTTCCTCCCTGGCGGACGCCGATTTTGTGCGCGACTACTGCCGGGATGCCGGCGTAACTTGCTTCGTCAGGCACGGAGACGTCATGAGCCAAATTCGGCGAGGCGAGTCGGCGGAGATGGCCGGCCGCAGGGTGCGGTACGAGTTCTTCTTTGAGCTGATGAAGAGTGAAAATCTGCCGGTGGTGGCGACAGGCCACACGGCGGACGACACCGTCGAGACGGTTCTCCTGAACCTGTTCCGTGGAACCGGCCTCCTGGGCCTGTCCGGAATAAGGGAGAGCCGTGACGGAATAGCGCGGCCCATAATAAACTGCTTCAGGGATGACCTGAGGATATTCCTACTGGGGTCGGGAATTCCATGGCGGGAGGATGAGACGAACTCGGAGAACTCCTATCAGAGAAACAAAATACGCAATCAGCTGCTGCCATGGCTTCGCTCGAACCTGAACTCGTCTGTCGAGAGAGCCATCCTTGGCCTTGCGGGGGAATGCCGCGAGGCTGATTTTGAGGAAACGCGCGAGGCTGGGATGGATATCGAGCTCGTCTCGCGCAAACATGAAACCGCGCTCGCCGCCTGGGACTCGCGCGCCGCAAGCGAGCTGCCCGGCGTAAGGCTTCAGTCGCTCATCAGGGAACAAGGCAGGCGGCTGAACTTGCCAGCAATGGATCGGAAAAGGGTCCGCGAACTGAGGAAACTGATTCGACGACAGGGCCGATGGCGGTTCCAGTGGGCTGGAGACGTGGAGGTGTGCGGGTCGGGCGCCCTGATAGGCTGGATCCAAAGGGCGGCTCTCTCCCAACCGGAGAAGGTCGAAGTTGAGATAGAGGAAGGGGCGCCGCGATCGATAGCCTGGGGAGAGTGGCGGATCGACCTCGAATTTCGCGGGCGGGGTAAAAATGACGATGACAAATGGGATAAAACATCCGACAATTACATTGGTTCAGTTTGGAGCGCCCTCCTGCCGGTGAACGGCAAACGGGCGGAGGTCTCCATTTCAAGCGTCCGAGAGGCCAGAGCCGGATGCGTCCCATGGTGGGATAGTTTTGGAAGACCATTTATATCATGGAGATGTGAAAATTTTAGTGGTAGTTGGTTGCCCGGCGCATTTAAAGGTATGCAGGTTGAGAGTACATGTGTTATTATGGCAAGGATTTTTGCTGGCAGCGATACGCATGGCCGGGGAGGGATTCATTTTGGGTGAGGCCGGGGACGCTTTCAGGCTTGGGCAGGTGCTGCTCTCAAGGGATGAGATCAAACGCCGCGTCAGTGAGATTGCGGGCGAGATAGAGCGGGAGTACCGCGGACGGGAATTGATCGTGGTAGGCATCCTGAAGGGCGCGTCGATCTTTATGGCGGACCTCGTGCGTTGCGTAGGCGACTCGGTGGACGTCAGGATGGATTACATGGCCGTCTCCTCTTACGGGGATGCTTCGACATCCAGCGGAGTGGTGAAGATCGTGAAGGACATGGATACATTCGCGGAGGACAGGAACGTGATAATCGTTGAGGACATCATGGACACAGGCCTCACGCTGTATTATCTGCGCGATATAATAATGGGGAGAAATCCGGAGAGTTTCAAGACATGCGTTCTGCTAGAAAAACCGGATCGCAAGAAGATAGAGTCGGAAATAGACTACAGAGGATTTGTCATTCCAGACGAGTTTGTGGTGGGATATGGCCTGGATTACGCAGGAAAATGGAGACATCTGCCGGATATTTGGCGCGTCGTCAAGGAGTGACGGCGAGGATCTCGAATTTACTGCGATTGGTTGGAGATCCGCAATACATATAGAGGGGGAGCTACGCTTTTGGGCAAGTTAGCTAAGAATTTGGGCATATATCTGGTGTTGATCGTGCTGGTCGTAAGCCTCGTCAACGTCTTCCTGTCTCCAACCCCGAACCAGAAAGAGGTAAAGGTCGTCACCTACAGCGATCTGCTGAATGATGCCGACATGGGCAGGATAGCGAAAATCATCATAGACGAGGATGTGATCAAGGGAATATACGTGGACGGCGTCGAGTTCCTCTCGTATGCCGTCGGCATAGGAGAGCTGGCGCCGAGGCTCGCGTCCAAGGGAGTGAACGTGGAGGTCATGCCGCCCCAGAAGACCCCGTGGTGGTCGAGTCTCATGACGTCACTCTTCCCCACGCTGCTCCTGATTGGGGCATGGATATTCATCCTATACAACATGCAGGGCGGGGGCAGCAAAGTGATGAACTTCTCGAAGAGCAAGGCAAAGCTCTTCCTGGACAACCGCCCCAAGGTTACGTTCGATGACGTCGCTGGCTGCGATGAATCAAAGGAGGAGCTGGAGGAGGTCGTCGAGTTCCTTCGCGACCCGGGCCGCTTCGCGAAACTTGGGGCAAAAGTCCCAAGGGGCGTCCTGCTCCTGGGTTCGCCCGGAACAGGAAAAACGCTTTTGGCAAGGGCCGTCGCCGGAGAGGCCGATGTGCCTTTCTTCAGCATTAGCGGTTCGGATTTCGTCGAGATGTTCGTCGGCGTTGGCGCGGCGAGGGTGAGGGATCTCTTCGAGCAGGCGAGGCGTTATCAACCCTGCATAGTCTTCATCGACGAGATAGACGCCGTAGGCCGCCAGCGTGGCGCTGGGCTCGGCGGGGGACACGATGAGCGCGAGCAGACGCTGAACCAGCTTCTGGTCGAGATGGACGGATTCGAGGCTGGAGCTGGAATAATACTGATAGCGGCCACAAACCGCCCGGACATACTGGACCCTGCCCTGCTGAGGCCAGGCCGCTTCGACAGGCAGATAGTGGTAGACCGCCCCGATGTCAACGGACGGCTGGCTATACTCAAAGTCCATGTGAAGGACAAGAAACTTGCGGCTGGCATCAACCTCGACGTGATAGCCCGCAGAACCCCCGGCTTTGTGGGAGCGGATCTCGCCAACCTCGTGAACGAAGCGGCATTGCTCGCGGGCCGCAGAAACAAAGAAGCTCTTGAAATGCCGGAGTTCGAGGAGGCCATCGACAGGGTCATGGCCGGCCCCGAGCGCAAGAGCCGGGTAATAAGCAAGAAGGAGCGCGAGATAATAGCCTTCCACGAAGTTGGGCATGCCATAGTTGCAAAGATGATACCAGGCTCCGACCCGGTGCACAAGATCTCGATAATCCCCAGAGGCCACCAGGCGCTGGGCTACACGCTTCAGGTGCCGGAGGAGGACAGGTTCCTCGTGTCGAAACAGGAGCTTCTGAACAAGATATGCGTCCTGCTTGGAGGGCGCGTTACCGAGACAATAAAGTTCGGGGATGTGACAAGCGGAGCCCAGAACGACTTGGAGCGCGCCACTCAGACCGCCCGTCAGATGGTGACCGAGCTGGGCATGAGTGACCGCCTTGGCCCAGTGACCCTTGGCAGAAAGCACCACGAAGTATTCCTGGGCCGGGACATAATGGAGGACCGCAACTACAGCGAGGAGATTGCCTACGCCATCGACCAGGAGGTCCGCAGGATAGTGGACGAGTGCTTCGAGAGGGTTCGCGAGATACTTCTGGGGAACATGGACAAGGTCGAGGAGGTTACAGCCATCCTCCTCGAGAAAGAGGTGCTGGAGGGGGCCGAATTTAGCGAACTGCTCGGCTTCCCGCCGCAGGAAGAACCATCGGCGGACACGCCTCTGACTACGGAAGTGACGACGGAAGTCCAGGCTGTTTCTGCCCCTGACGAGCCACGGAACACAAGGACGAAGAAAATACGGCAAACGGGGGCGGGCAAGCTCTCGCTGAAGGGCTGACCACAGAAAACCGGGGGAACGACGCGTTCTAAGCCCCGGTTTCTTTATTCGTCGTCGTCCCCCAGCAGCTCCTCTATAAATTCCTCGGCTTCGTTGGCAAAGTAGAGGACTTCCGGTGATTTGTCGTTCGGCGGCAGGAATCCGGACCGTCCCCTTTTCACCTCCAGGAGCGCTTCGGGGTCGCCCCCGGACATAGCTGGGAATATATAGATGAAGCTTGGCTCGTCGTCGTCCTTGAACGACTCGGCGCCGCGCAGGGCCGATATGCCGGAAGCTATTTCCGCCATGCTCGACCTGTATTTGGCGTCGGCAATGAAAAACGCTCCCAGCTCGTCGTCGTATTCGCAGCAGAAATAGCGCGATTCATCCGCAATCGAGTCCAGAAATTCCTGGACGGACATGAAATCGCCAACAGGCCGGCCGGTCCAGTCTCCGTGGTTGCGAGCCGCGGTCGGGTTCATCATGGGCCAGTCATCGTAGTCCGATATATATTTTATAGGGGAGGCAAGCCATTTGCGGCACGCTCCCTCCGACATGCATATCTTCGCAAACAGCGCGCTTGGCTCGCTCATGTCCATCCTCCGAATCTGTCATCGCTATCCCGTGCCAAGGGTGAAAATCCCTCTTCTCAGGCTTGGTTCATCCAGCTCCGGCGCGAGCAGGGAGCGGACCTCGCGGATTATCTCCGGGTCCTCGTCATTGAGCGTCGCAAGGAATATTTTGTCGTGCATGGTTCTGCTCACGCTGGCCGGATCGTAAAAAAGCTCCTCGTTCAGTTTTTCGCCAGGTCTTATCCCGGTGAACTTTATCGGGATGTCCGTGTATGGCTCGCGGCCGTGGAGACGAATCAGCGTCTCGGCCATCTCCTTTATCATGACCGGCTCGCCCATGTCGAGCACGTAAAGCTCTCCCCCATGCCCCATGGAGGCTGCCTGCAGGACGAGGCTCACGGCCTCCGGTATCAGCATGAAGTAGCGGCTCATCTCAGCGTGCGTGACGGTGACAGGCCCGCCGTCCCTGATTTGGCGCTCGAAGAGCGGGACCACGCTTCCCCTGCTGCCAAGGACGTTGCCAAAACGGACCGTGATGTACGCCGTGTTGGGGTGAGCCGACTGGACGCTGCGCAACAGCCTCTCCGCCACCCTCTTAGTGGCGCCCATCACGCTTGACGGGTGAACCGCCTTATCTGTCGATATCATGACGAATCTCTCGGCGCCGAACCTCCCGGCCATGTTTGCCAGCGTCCAGGTGCCAAGGGCGTTTACGCGAAGCGATTCTCTCGGGTTGTCCTCCATGAGGGGGACGTGTTTGTGGGCAGCGGCATGGAATATCACTTCCGGTCTGTGGACCGACATGACGTTCGTCATCGTCTCCGCGTCGGCTATGTCAGCTATCACCGGCGTTTTAGGCACTTCTGAACACCCGCCCTCCGACCGTTCGATCGCCTGGAGCAGATTGTAGATAGAGGTCTCTCCGTGTCCCAGCAACAGCAACTCGGCCGGGGTGTGCTTCATTATCTGCGCGCAGATCTCTGAACCTATGGAACCACCCGCCCCAGTGATCAGCACTCTCTTGCCGGAAATTACGGACCCTATGCCGGCCTCATCCAGGATGATCGGGTCCCTCCTGAGGAGGTCCTGAAGCTCGACCGAACGCATCATGGAGACCTCGATCCGGCCCCCAGCCAGCGCGTGAAGGCTTGGCAGAACTCGCACCTCGACGCCAAGGAGCGAGAGTACGTCCAGATACTTGCGCACGTTTGTCCCGCTCGCCGACGGTATGGCTATCAGCGCCACTTCGGCGCCGAGACGACGCGCCGCCTCCGAGAGGGATTCATCTCCGCCCAGGACGGGCAGGCCGGCTATGGACTTTCCCCTCTTTTCAGGGTCCTCGTCGATAAACCCCAGAGGGATCAAGTCAGACTGGCGCCTCTGGAGGTCGCGCGCTATGAAGGCCCCCGCCTCCCCGGCCCCGATTATCAACGCGCCTTTGTGCTTTATTTTGGGCGATTCTTCATGCGCGGTCGCAAGCTCGGCCAGACGCCATGAGGCCCTCGTCGCGCCGATGAATACGATACCGGCGAACAGGATGATCGCCAGCGACGACCTCGGCACAGACAGGGACTTCATGAAGAAGTCCACGCCCAAAAACAGGGCGGCCCCCAGGAGATAGTTCCTGGTCAGCTTCGCGTACTCCTCCACGCTTGCCTGAGGCCAGAGGACTTTGTAGACGCCCCCCAGGTAAAGGATGCCAGTTACGCAGACGGGATAGAGCAGGATGGACTTCACGAGGCTGTCCCGGAAGTTCGATTCAATCAGCAGAGTTAGCCTCAGGGCAAAACCCAGGTACACCGCCAGCGCGAGCAAGAGGAAATCCAAGATCAGAACTCGCCTGTTCCTCCTGGCGAGTCCCAACCAGATTTTTATGATTTTACCTCTCAACTAGCCCGCTCCCAGCCAAATTCACCGTCTCAGATTATGAGCTTGCCGCCTCCCCTGCCGCCTGAGCCAGGCGGGGGGGAGAGCCTGTCAAGCTGGTGAAGGACTTCCGGGGACGCCACTGTGAGGGATGACTTCTTCTGCTCCTCGCGGGCGTACTCCTTGAGCTTCTTCTCGTACTCCTCCATGCTTTTTCTGATGGCGGCGACGTCTCCCCTGACCCACTGAAGTATATTCTCCGCGACGGTGTTCACCACGTCTTCGCCCGGCTCCTCCTGGATCATGCCAAGCTCCTTCAGCATCCGGTGTTCCTCCTTAACGGAGTCCCGAATCTCCTGATCCGTTATGAACCCCTTCTTGTACAGGGTTCGCAGGACGATGTTAAACCGCGTCTTGTTGTTCTCGTCGTTCAACGAGAGCGACTCCACCCTCGAAAGAAGCATGGTGATGACCTCTTCGAGGCTTATCTGCATTGGCATCTGCATCTTCATTCCCCCCAGAAATAAAATTTAGAGAACCAGCGTATCATAACGTGCGTCGCTGGCAATCGAGCGGCGTCCTCAAGTCATATACGCGAATATTTTAGCATATTACGGACGACATAAAGCCCAGTCCTTGTTTTATTTGCGACTATTCACCTTGCGTCAGCTTTTTGGGCCGCATATAATTCTATACTCATTGAGACTTGCGCGGCATGGGTTTATCATATATGGGATGAAATGCGAGTTGGGGGGTAATCTGCCTGAGGCTGAATAGAATAAATAAAAAAGGGCTGAAAAAAATATGGAGAGCGCTGCCAATAATAGCTAAGGCTGAGTGGCGCACGCTAATCACCGTGACGCTTGGGAACCTGATATACACGTTCGGGGTCATGTCGTTCACGGTGCCGTTCCGCTTCCCGGACTCCGGCGTTACCGGCATAGCGGTGCTCCTCAACTACTCGCTGGGACTGTCATTGCCGCTCACGGTAGCTGTCGCCAACGTTATTCTGCTCCTGTTGGCCGGCAAGGAGCTGTCCATGAGGTTTGTCCTGTGGACCATATACTCCGTGACCCTTATAACGGCGCTCATGAGAATAATGGGCGAGATCCCGTTCCCGCACACGGACCAGAGGCTCCTCATAGCTCTGATAGGCGGCGCTGTAAAGGGATACGGCGCTGGCATCGTAATAAGGATGGGGGCCTCCAGCGGAGGACTGGACATCGTGACCAGCTATCTCAGGAAGAGGTTCGGGGTGGAGATCGGGAAGTACAACTTCTACATCAACCTGGTGATCATTGGGGCGGGAGTCTTCGTAGTCGACGTCGAGAACGCGATGCTCGGCCTCATAGGAGTGTACGCGTCGAGCGTGGCCATGGACAATACCATAACGGAGTTCGACAAACGAAAGCTGGTCTTTGTGGTGACTGGCGAACCGAACCCGATTATCGATCACGTCACGCACGAGTTGAAGCGCGGGGCGACCCTTATAGACGCGCACGGCGGCTACTCGGGGGATTACCGTCCGGTGGTGATGTGCCTTCTGACGAAGAGGCAGGCGGTGGAGCTGAAGAGGTTTCTCGCCGGGCATCAGCCGTCGGCATTCATGGTCGTCTCGGACGCCAACGAGGTGGTTGGGCGTGGCTTCAAGCCCTGGAAGTGATCAGGCGGATGCCTGGCATATCATTCATAACTAGGCTGATACGCCGTCTGCTCTCAGTGAGAAGCACACGCGGCGTGTCCTTCACCCTCTCGTTCCTGGCCGTGGTGAGCAAGCCGCTCGGCTACATCAGGATGCTCATAACGGCCTGGGCCTTTGGGACGTCGCCCGGAATGGATTCATTCCACATGGCTAACAGCATAATATCACTCTTTGCGATGAGCATCGGCAGCGCGTTTCAGAGCGCCCTGCTGCCGGAAATAGTGAGAGTGAGGCACGAGACCGGCGGGGACGCCTGCAGCAGGTCGATAACCGCCCTGGCTTCATGCGTGGTCCTGCCGCTCGTCGCTCTCTTCTGCGCCGCCATAGCCATAGCTCCGGGCGTTATTGTAAAGTTTTTCGCCAGCGGTTTCGACCCTGAGAGAATCAGGGTGGGGGCGATAATGCTCTGGTGGCTGGCGCCGCTGGCGATCGTGACGATGTGCAAGCCGATCGCGGACATCTGGGCCGTATTCAATGAGCGATACACCCTCTCGTCTCTCTGCTCCCTGTCCTTCAACCTCGTGGCAATCCCCTCCCTGCTGATCGCGATGCCCCTGGCCGGGGTCTACTCGGTGGCGATCTCGACGAGCGCGGCTCAAATCGTCATATTCATCACAATGTGCGCTGCGCTCGGCGGCGTGCCTCTCATCTGGAAGAGAAGCGAGCTGCCCATTGCGAGCCTCGTTCGGATAACGAAAAACACTCTCTATGTCCTCGTGATAGTGGCTGGCGGCGCGATGATGATGATGGTGGACAGATATTTCGCGTCGAGGCTCCCGTCGGGTTCGGTGACAGCGGTCAGCTATGGCGCTATTTTGATCGGTATGATAACTATTGTTGCCGACACCCCAATGACATTCCTGTTGTCAAAGCTAAGCTCCGCGGCAGCCGATGGCGGGGAGGAATCCAAGCGCCTTCTGGACGGGACCCTCGCCATAGTGATGGCCTATTTCATGCCTGCCAGCATCTTGGCGGCAGCCGCGGCCCGCCCGATAGTTTCACTGCTTTACGGTTGGGGGAACTTTGACGCGTTATCCATAGACATGACGGTCGAGGCATTCTCCGCCTACTGCATTGGCGTAGCCTTCGCCCTCTCCGCCAATGTCCTGGCCCGGTACGCCCAGGCGTTCCAGAAGCTCGGCGTCATCGTGGTCCTTTCCTACGTGCTGATAGGAACTAATGCGCTGCTGGACTGGCTGATGATCACGCGCTGGGGCATACTCGGACTCGCGTTCGCCACCAGCATGACTCAGATCATGAGTTTTTTGCTCTATTACCTCTTTGCATGCGGCGGAGGTTTCGTCTCGTTTCTGACGAGAACCAGGTTTCTTCACCAGATCTCCCTTACGCTGGCCTGCGCGGCGGCGACGGCCAGCTGCGTCTCCCTGGGCACCGCGGCGCATCTTGGCGTCGCGCTTTTAGCGGCCCTATTTTACATGGTCGTCGCGGAACGTTTCAACTTGATGCCCTGCGTGCCGGAACACTGGCGTCCGCGCAAGCTGGCGTCATTCCTGGTTGAAAGCGCAAAGTCCTATTTTATGCCAATTTGAAATCAAATGAGGGGGCCGCTGCCGC
>JAITNX010000133.1 GCA_031290235.1 Synergistaceae bacterium
GGGCGTTTCCACAAGGGAATACGCCCATTCTTTAAGAACTTTACCCGACTTACCTATCGTTAAGTCGAGGATATCTCTGGTGGAGCTGAGGGGATTTGAACCCCTGACATCTTCCATGCCATGGAAGCGCGCTCCCGCTGCGCCACAGCCCCAAAGATACAACAGGTGAATTATATGTAGCTTGCTTCTTCGTGTCAACCTTTAATCGATGACATTGCTTCATTTTTGTGATATCTTTTTAGAAATTACTCATTTGGAGGCGGTCATTTTGAGCAGAGCCTTTACTAAGGAAGACGACGAGGAGACCGCCGGTTTTCGCGACGACGAGCGGCATAGCAAAAAAACGCTCGAATGGCTGCGGCTTCAGGAGAAAAAACTCGATTTTTTGCGCAACGATCCAAAGGGTGCGGCCATTGACGCGGCAAAGCGGAAGAAGTGGATAGAGGAGATAGAGATTGCGATAGCGCAGACAAGGGAGGAAATGAGGACCTAGGGGTGCGGCGATGAGGATGTTTTATATAAAACAGTGGCGTAGCTGGTGCCGAATTCTATTCTGCGGCCCACCATCTCCGACGTGTCGGAGTGTTCCATGACGACTCCGCGTTTCGCTCCCATAGCCTTGAATAAGCGCAGGACCAGCGACGCGGCTCTTCCAGCATCCACGTCTATTCCTCTGGTCGCGCCGAACTTGAGTCCGCGGAGTACGTCCAAAGTCTTTACGTCCTCGGCTGCCATCCCCTCCGGGGTTTTATAGTGGGACAGATCCATGCTGAGGATAATTATGTCGTCAAGTGCGATCAGATCCATAATTCTTTTTCGCAGCATGATGAGTGCGATGTCCGGAATATTCGGGTCGAGCACTATGGGAATAATTTTAGCGCTTGGGAAATATCGCGCAACTAGAGGTATATGAAGCGTTATCCCGTGTTCGCGCTTGAACATGAGATCGTTCGTCTCCACTATGCCCAGTTCGTCGAGAAATTCGCACACGCCGCGGTCGGCTTCCAACACTCGACCGGACGCGCGCCAGTCCGCGCCGCACAGCGCAACCAAATTTCTGGATTGTCTGAAGTGATCCGGCGAGAAAAGCCAGACGCGTTTTATCCGACGCGACGATAATTTCTCATAAAACCGCACTATCATCGCCAAAGCCGCATCGTGATGCGGAGTGATCCCACCGAGACAACGCGCCCCGTCTGTGTTTTCAGCGCCAGTGCCGCCAGACGTTCCGTATGACTCTATCGCCGACTCGACATGCCGTTCAAAAGGGGAGACAAGCAAGTTGGGCGCCCCGGATGCCGAGACGGCGAGCGCCCGCAGCAGCGAAAGCAAAACGCCCAAAAATATCAAACGGCGGAACGTCGTCTGTTCAGCTGTTTTTCGCGTCAAATTCGGAGTACCGCCAAGTTTATGGACAGTTTCCTCAAAGTCATCCACTCCTCGTGAATCATCAATTTATATGTACGGAGTGACTATAACACAAGGGACCTTCACAAAAAACAGAGTACGCCGATTAACAACCACGTTTTTTACCAAAATAAATCACGTCAGCTCGCTATTCACACGGATATCGCGTTGATGTACACTGAAGCAGTGTCAATTGAAGGGATTGATGATACCGATGAGCAATAATGGCGAGGGAATTTTGACCGGCAACATGCAAATCTTCATGCTTCGGCACGGTCAGCCGAAGTTCCCGGACAGTCGGCCATACGTGTACGGGCAGACCGACTACCCCCTGTCGGAGAAGGGGTTGGAGCAGGCGCGGCGAATGGGGGCGGCGCTCTCCGGCATCCCCATGAGGCGCATCATTTCCAGCGACCTGTCGCGGGCGGCGCGAACCGCCGAAATAGTCGCCGAGATGCAGGCGGAGAAAATTTGCAAGCCCGAGAGGGACCCGGAGCTGCGCGAGATGAACATGGGAGAGTGGGACGGGAGACTGGCTGAAGATGTGAATGTCGATTTTGCGGACATCTACGGCAAAAAGGGGCGTGACATCGTGACTGCGGCGCCGCCCGGAGGGGAGTCGTTCTCCGACTTGAGGGAGAGAGGAGTTACGGCGTTCGACAGAATAATAGACGAGTCATCGGATCTCGGACGAATACTTATCGTGGCGCACGCCAACCTCATCTGGAGCATCGTGTCCAGGGTGTTCGGGATACCACTTGGCAGCGTATTCAGCTTCGCGCACGCATACTGCGGGCTGCATGTGCTGGAGCGCCGCAAGGAGGCGTCGGATTGGGGACTTTACAGGCTCGTGCGCTACAACTGGCTGCCGAACCCGGATGATCAGGCCGACCGTCCATAGAGGACATTCAAATCCATGGAAGGCCTGCTGTGATTGACATATACCTGGTGAGATATATAATCTGTCTCAATATTTTGGAATTAGAATTTGAATCAGATGATCCAACGACGCCAATAATTCGGCGCGGCAAGCGCTGACGAAGGAGGCATTTGAAATGAAGACCTACAGTGTCACAATAGCTCGGGAGTACGGTTCCGGCGGGAGGCTCATCGGTAAACAGCTCGCCTCAGAGCTGGGGATAGGTTTCTACGACAAAGAACTCATAGTATTGGCGGCAAGGGAGAGCGGACTTCACGAGGACTTCATCGAGACGATGGACCAGAAAAAGGCGTCGAGTTTCTTCTACAACCTGTACATGCCGTATAACGTGGTGCCCATTCCAGAGCAGATCTTTCTGGCTCAGTCAAAAGCCATAAAGGACCTCGCGGAACGCGAGTCCTGCGTCATAATCGGCAGATGCGGGGACTATGTGCTGGGCGACGTCAAAAACTGCGTGAGAATTTTTATCCACGCCCCTATGGAGTACAGGGTCGAGCTAGTTAAAAAAGAGTACCAAGAAGGAGGGAACAGCCCTGTGGAGTTCATACGCAAACAGGACAAGTACCGCGCCTCTTATTATGATTTTTTCACGCAGCATAAGTGGGGCAGGGCGCAGAATTACAATATCTGCCTGGACAGCAGCATCGGCATAGCCAAGACGGTGGGCATCCTGAAAACATACATCGAAGAATACATAAGCAAGGCTGAATGATGGAAAAAACGGCTATTGGACGCCCGGAAAACAAGATGGGCGTCATGCCGATTCACAAGCTTCTTCTCTCCATGTCAATTCCAATGGTCATATCGATGCTTGTGCAGGCAGCTTATAATATAGTAGACAGTATCTTCGTAGCTCAGATCAGCGAGAGCGCGCTCACGGCAGTATCTCTCGCGTTTCCGGTTCAGAGCCTCATGATTGGCGTGGGGGTCGGCACAGGAGTCGGGCTGAACGCGTTCCTGTCGAAGAGCCTCGGAGAGAAAAATTTCGGCAACGTGAACAGGTCGGCGCTAAACGGCATTTTGCTCAGCTGGATAAGCTGCGCCGTCTTCATGTTCATCGGCGCCTTCCTCTCGCCGATTTTCTTTCGTTCTCAGACGAACAACCCAGAGATAGCGCAATTCGGGCGCGAATATCTGTCGGTGGTATGCGTTTTCTCATACGGCATGTTCAATCAGATAATATTCGAACGCCTTCTGATGTCCACCGGGAGGACTTTGTATTCCATGATCTCCCAGATAGCCGGAGCGGTGACGAATATTATCCTGGACCCGATAATGATATTCGGCCTGCTCGGGTTCCCGAGGCTGGGCGTCATGGGCGCCGCGATCGCGACCGTGGTGGGGCAGACATTCGGCGCCTGCGTCGCCCTTTATTTCAACCTCAGGATAAACCGGGAGATAAAATTCTCGCTCCGTGGATTTCGGCCCAGCCTCTCCATAATGGGCAGGATATACTCCGTGGGCCTGCCGTCCATTCTGCTGGGTTCGCTCGGCTCCATCATGATCTATGTGCTCAACAGGCTGCTGATATCCTTCACTGCGACGGCGGTGGCGGTGTTCGGCGTGTATTTCAAGCTCCAGAGCTTCGTCTTCATGCCGATCTTCGCCCTGAACAACGGCATGGTGCCGATCGTGGCGTATAACTACGGGGCAAAGAAAAAGGACCGCATAATAAAGACGGTCAAGTTGAGCCTGGCCTACGCGACTGGCATCATGCTGCTCGGAATGGCGATATTCCAGATCTTCCCAGGCGCCCTGCTGAGGCAGTTCAACGCCACCCCGGAGATGCTTGCGCTTGGCATTCCCGCACTGCGGCTCATCAGCTCCCATTTTATATTCGCGGCGTTCTGCATAATATCGCTTTCGGTGTTTCAGGCGCTCGGAAATGGAGCTGAGAGCCTTATAGTGGCCGTGTCCCGTCAGCTTATACTGTTGTTGCCGATAGCATGGCTGCTTTCCCTGACAGGCTCGGTAGACGCGATTTGGTGGACATTTCCCATAACGGAGTTTGTGACGCTGATATTGTGCGCGTTCATGATGCGACGGGTATATTTAAGGAAGATAAGGGATATGTAGTTCAACTCGTGCCGCTCCTGGCTCAGTCGTATACGGATAGCACGAGGTACATCCTCCCGGAATTCACCATAAAAGGAAGGGTAAAGCACTTTACGTGACTCTTCAGCGGAGGACATATCCTCAAATTCTCTCCTGAGAACAGCTGCGGAGGGGTTATGTCGAGTCCCGGTATGTTGGCGCTTATGAGGGCCCTCCCGCTGACCATGTTCGTGATCTCTCCCAGCACGCTCATGGACATGGAGTCGTCCACGTCGGCCTTGATTACGCCGCACGTAAAGGAGTTCACGTATGCTTCGAACGACTGCATATCAGCCATGAGAGCCGCGGTGAACTTGGCCGCTCCTCCCACTATGCAGATGATGGCGGCAGTCCTGCTGCCCGGGGCCTTTATTCCGGTCGCAGTGTCCTGTTTTACAAAGCTTGCGGTTATCCCTACACCATCGCTGACGGAAATTAGAGCGTCAACATACGAGTTCACCAGATCCGCAGGCAGGGTTATCTTCATCGCCATTGTCATACTCACCTCAATGTGTACTTTATCCCATATCCGACAAAAATCCAAGTCGTAAGCATGTCAAAAAAATAAAATCTGTGTATTATTATACCTCTTGATTCACTATGTGCCGATTGCGACGAACTTGACGTATAATATGATTTGTATTTTTGAGGAGGGGTGTGGCAATGGTCAACTTACCAATAAGCACGGTCCTGTCCAACCTGCGTTCGTCTCTTGACGAGCTGCGTGACAGTCTTTGACCTGCCTGGGCTGGAATCCAGATCAAAACGGCTGACGGCGGAGACGCTGATTCAGGGTTTCTGGGAGAGGGCGGACGCCAGCGGCGTTACGCGCGATCTGGCGGGTGCGCAGGCCAGGATTGGGAAATGGAACGAGGTCGAGGCCGAACGGGAGGAACTGGAGACGCTGGCCGAAATGCTCTCAGAGGCGGACGACCAGGAGCTGGCGGAGGAGTTCTACGATAGAGCGGCCAAGCTGGCGAAGCTGATCGAAGCGGAGCAGATATACGTTCTGCTGGACGAGGAACACGATATATCGAGCGCGATCGTCACGGTTCACGCCGGCGCCGGGGGCCTGGACTCGCAGGACTGGTGCGAGATGCTTTATCGCATGTATCTGCGCTGGGCGGAGTCGAGAA
>JAITNX010000145.1 GCA_031290235.1 Synergistaceae bacterium
ACGAGCAGTTTTCAAGCTGGTTAAGGGCGGCATGGAGCTGGCGGAAATCGCTCCCGGCATTGATATGGAGAAGGTTATTCTGCAGCAAATGGGATTTAGGCCGCTCATAAGCGAAAACTTGAAAACCATGGACGAAAGGATATTCCGCCTCGGGAAAATGGGGCTCGCGCAGTTCGTAAACCAGGGGAACATGGTTTAGTTATCGGCTTGAAAGGAGTGGATGAATTTTATGAATGAAATCTTAAGGCAAATCGGCGAAATCGGTATTGTTCCGGTTATAGCGATCAGCGACGTTGAGAAGGCAGTTCCGTTAGCGCGCTCGCTCGCAGAAGGCGGTATCCCGTGCGCCGAGGTGACGTTTCGCACAGCCGAGGGAGAGGAGTCCATTCGACGTATTGCTAAGGAATGTCCGGATGTGCTACTCGGCGCCGGTACTGTGCTTTCAACGGAACAGGTGGATCGCGCGATCAGCGCTGGTGCGCGCTTTATCGTAAGTCCGGGTCTGAATTCGAAAGTAGTCGCGCATTGCGCCGACAAGGGCATCACTATTACTCCAGGATGCTCGAACCCTTCGGACGTTGACAAGGCGATTGAGATGGGGCTTGATATCGTCAAGTTCTTCCCTGCAGAACAGGCGGGTGGTCTGGATTACATCAAAGCCATCGCTGCGCCTTATAAGTCGGTGAAGTTTATGCCCACAGGTGGTATCAACGCTGGCAATCTCGCCAAGTACCTGATGTACGAAAAGATTCTGGCGTGCGGCGGTTCCTGGATGGTCAAAGCCGATCTGATCAACGCCAGCCGCTTCGACGAGATTACACACCTGTGTGAGGAAGCGATGAACATCGCGATGGGGTTTGAATTCAAGCACATGGGCTTTAATGCAGCAAATGCAAATGAGGCGAAAAATGCCGCCCAAATGTTTGAGACGTTGTTCCATATCCCCGTCAAGGCAGGCAACAGTTCCATCTTTGCCACGAACGACATTGAGATTATGAAGTCGCCCGGTTACGGCAAAAAGGGGCACATCTGCTTTTCCACGAACAGTATTGAGCGCGCAGTTGCGTATTTCGAGCGCCGGGGCATAAAGTTCGACAAGGATTCCGCACGCTTTGACACCAAAGGCAAATATATTTCCGTCTTCTTTGCCGAAGAGATCTGTGGGTTCGCTGTGCATCTCGCCGGCAAAGAGCCCAATATCAAATAAGGAGTGGTCTTCACATGGCAAGAATCATTACCTTCGGAGAAATTATGCTGCGCTTGGCGCCGGAAGGATACTGGAGGTTTGTGCAGTCCGAGAAATTCGAGGCGCTACCGGGCGGCGGCGAGGCGAACGTGGCCATATCGCTGGCCAACTACGGCATGGACGCGGCGTTTGTGACGAAATTGCCCAAACACGAGATCGGGCAGATCTGTGTCAACCAGCTGCGTCGTTATGGCGTTGATACGTCGTTGATTACGCGCGGTGGAGAGCGCGTTGGCATTTATTTCTGCGAAAAGGGTGCGAGCCAACGCCCGTCGAAGGTCATCTACGACCGCGCTCATTCGGCGATCACGAAGGCCGAAGCTTCTGATTTCGACTGGGGTAGGATTTTTACGGGCGCGGACTGGTTCCACTTTACTGGGATCACTCCGGCACTGGGTGCGAATGTCGCCAATGTCTGCCTGGACGCTTGTAAGGCCGCCAAAGCGAAAGGGCTAACAATCTCGTGCGATTTGAATTACCGTAAGAATCTATGGACCAAGGCCGAGGCGAACATGACGATGTCAGAACTCGTGCCATTTGTGGATGTGTGCATTGCAAACGAGGAAGATGCCGCCGACGTGTTCGGAATCAAGGCGGTGAACACGGATGTGACAAAGGGCGAGGTCAACCGTGAAGGTTACAAAGATGTCGCGAAACAGCTTGTTGAGCACTTCGGGTTAAAAAAAACTGCTATCACACTGCGCGAATCCCTCTCCGCGAGCGACAATAATTGGTCTGGGATGCTGTATGACGGATCGGATTTTTATTTCTCCAAGAAATACGCAGTG
The DNA here is from genome assembly GCA_031290235.1 of Synergistaceae bacterium. Lineage (GTDB taxonomy): Bacteria > Synergistota > Synergistia > Synergistales > Synergistaceae > JAIRWR01. Next base: position 2,035 of record JAITNX010000145.1, read on the forward strand.
CGCATAGTGGATCGCGTAGGCGGTGGGGACAGCTTCGGAGCGGGATTGATTTACGCCTCGCTGAACGCTTACGCTCCGCAGCGGACGATTGATTTCGCGGTAGCGGCAAGCTGTCTGAAGCATTCGATCGAAGGGGACTTCAACATGGTCTCTCTTGACGAGGTCGTCAAACTGACCGGTGGCGACGCGTCCGGCCGGGTACAGAGGTAGATAATTCAATATGATTATTTAGTTGACTCCGTGAATTGTTCCTGCTGCCGAACCCGTAGCGGACTTGCACCGCCCTAGCTCACACTCCTGCCTGGCACGCAAGAGAGGGACGCGGTGAATGCGTCCCTCTCTTGCTTCGTCTGTTATCGCTCTGCTAGTCGAAGTCGCCCATACCGCCCATGCCGCCCATACCTCCGGGCATCCCGGGACCCCCGTCTTTTTTCTCGGGCTTGTCGGCCACGAGGACGTCAGTCGTCAGTATCATGGCGGCTATGGATCCGGCGTTCTGCACGGCGCTCCTCGTAACCTTCACCGGGTCGATGATGCCGGCCTTCACCATGTTGGTGTACTCGCCCTTCGCCGCGTCGAGTCCCTCGCCCTTAGGCAGGGTTATGACCTTCTCGACCACGACATCGCCCTGCATCCCGGCGTTCGAGGCGATGAGGTGCAGCGGCTCGATGAGGGCTCTGCGGACAATAGCCGCTCCGGTCTTTATATCGCCCTCCAGCTCCAGGATGAACTTGTCCAGCGGGTCGAGGCATTGAACGAGCGCCACGCCGCCGCCGGAGACTATGCCCTCCTCGACAGCCGCTCTCGTAGCGTTCAGGGCGTCCTCTATGCGGTGTTTCAGCTCCTTCTGCTCTGTCTCGGTCGCGGCGCCGACCTGGATGACCGCCACGCCGCCAACTAGCTTAGCGAGGCGCTCCTGGAGCTTCTCCTTGTCATACTCGGAGGTGGAATCCTCAAGCTCCTTGCGGATTTGCGAGGCGCGATCCTTGATCTTCTGCGGATCGCCCGCGCCCTCGACTATCGTGGTCTCCTCTTTGCCTACGCGAATTCTCTTCGCCTTGCCGAGCATGGCGAGGTCCGCGTTCTCAAGCTTGAAGCCGATGTCCTCGCTGATCACGGTCGCGCCGACCACTATGGCGATGTCCTGCAACATGGCTTTGCGGCGGTCGCCGAAGCCTGGGGCCTTGACGGCGGCTACCTGCAGTATGCCGCGCAGTTTGTTGACGACGAGCGTGGCCAGGGCCTCGCCCTCCACGTCCTCCGCGATGATGAGGAGGGGCTTGCCGGTCTGCACTATCTTCTCCAGGACCGGGAGCATGTCCTTTACATTGGAAATTTTGCCCTCGACGATAAGCACGTTGGCGTCATCGAGAGAGGCTTCCATGCGGTCGGGATTCGTGATCATGTAGGGGCTGATGTAGCCCTTGTCGAACTGGAGTCCCTCGACCATTTCAAGGGCGGTTCCGACTGACTGACTGTCCTCTACCGTGATGACGCCATCTTCTCCGACCTTCTCCATCGCCTGAGCGATAAGTTCGCCAACGGCCTTGTCGTTTGCGGAAATGGCTGCCACTTGGGCTATCATCTCGTGTTCTTTGACGTTGACGGCCTGGGCCTTCAGCTCGTCCACAACGAGATCTACGGCTTTCTCTATGCCGCGGCGGAGCAGCATTCCGTTCGCGCCTGCCGCGACGTTCTTGATGCCCTCGCGGATCATTGCCCTGGCCACGACTGTGGCGGTTGTCGTTCCGTCTCCGGCGATGTCGTTCGTCTTGGACGCGACCTCTTTGAGGAGCTGAGCCCCCATATTCTCAAATGGATCCTCGAGTTCTATCTCTTTAGCGATCGTCACGCCGTCGTTGGTGATAGTGGGCGAGCCGAACTTCTTCTCGAGTACGACGTTGCGGCCCTTGGGGCCGAGTGTGATGCCAACCGTGTCGGCAACTTTATTTACTCCGCGCTCCATCGCGCGGCGGGCATCCTCTTTGAAGAGCAGTATCTTTGCCATTATAAAATCTCCTCCTTAAAAATTAGTTCTCTAAAATTCAGGGATATCTGCTGATACCAGATCTACTTCTCGACGACCGCCAGGACATCACGCTCGGAGAGAACGAGCAGATCCTCGCCGTCCAGCTTGACCTCGGTGCCGGAGTACTTACTGTAGATGATGTTGTCGCCTTCCTTGAGGTCCATAGGCTGACGTTTGCCGTCGTCATTGATCTTGCCGGCCCCAACTGCCACGACTATTCCCTCTATCGGCTTCTCCTTGACTGTGTCCGGCAGTACGAGACCGCCCTTCGTCTTCTCCTCGTGGGGAGCCGCTTTCACAACGATGCGATCACCAAGTGGCTTTAACTTCATTTCGGTATAACCTCCTCGATTTTGTTTGTTATATTTGGTGTTAGCACTCACCGCAATCGAGTGCTAAGTTTTTACTTTGCAAGTCTACCGAGCTTTGGCCTGATTCTCAACTGCTTACAATTGTGATTATGTCTATATAATTATTAATATCCGCTTTAATCTGCTTATCTCATCGCTTTTTGTCGAATTAGTCAATTTTTCGATTAATACCTCACGGTGTCCGCCATGGCGCTAAGCGTGGAGATTTTGTATAATCTTCTCGATTATTATAGATATATCTTCAGCAGAAGGAGCTGTTCGCCATAAAAGGGAGTGGCGCGAAAAAATTGCCAGAATCACCAAAAACGTCAGTGGCGCCAAAAATTTTTTTTAGGCCCAACACGGACATTGGCCAAAATTTCCTTCAGGATCGGTCAGTAGTCGAGTGGATGACAAGTCGCGCTGGGTTGTCGGCGTCGGACGTAGTCCTTGAGATCGGAGCGGGCGGCGGAATATTGACAGAGGGAATACTCAGCGCCGGTTGCGGCGCGCTTCACGCGATAGAGCTCGACGTGCGGCTCAAACCGGGCCTGGAGATTATAGCGCAACGCGATTCGAGGCTCAATCTCCACTGGGGCGACGCCGTGAGTTTCGACTACCTGACGCTGGATCCGGCCCCGTCCTGTGTGATCGCCAATTTGCCATACCACATAACGACGCCCTTAATCTGGCGGCTGCTCGAAACCCTCCCGGGCCGCGGACTTCGCGGCATGCTGCTGATGACGCAGTATGAGGCCGCTTGCAGAATAGCGTCGGGCGCGCCGGGGCGGGAGAGCAATCCACTTGGGATAACGATAGCCGCGATGGGCGAGGCAGTGCTGGCAAGGCGGGTTTCAAGGGGCGCATTCAGGCCCACCCCGCGAGTGGACTCCGCCATAGTCGAAATCAAGCTGTCCGGGGCACGAATCGGCCTTCCAAACGATGGTCAATGGCGTCGCCTGCTCTCGGGGTCATTTGCTCAGAGGCGCAAGACACTCGTCAACAACTGGGTCTCATCGTTCGGTGTCACGAGGAAAGAGGCGGCCTCATGGCTGGCGGTTTGCGGCCTGCTGCCGCTTTCCCGCCCTGAGGAGCTTGGACTCGAATCATGGCTCGCACTCCGGGAAGAACTGTAACTTGCGTTACTCTTTGCCCAAGTCGTAGCCAATCTCGCGCTTGTCGGCGTGTCCTATGCATTGGTTTATGCAGATTTCTCCGGCATTTTTGAGGTCCACGAATTCGGGGATTTCATCAGCCGGTTTCTTCGACGACCTGATCATCACCACAGGACGCATGAGATCGCGTCCGCCGCCGGAAACGACCACGCCAACCCTTCCGTCTGAGAGTGACACTATCGACCCTGGCGGATACAGGCCGAGGCTGACCAGGAGTTCCCGCGCGACCTTTGAGTCGAAGTGTACTCCGGAGTCCTTCAGGATGATGGTGATGGCGTTCCTGGAGGACATCGGGTTCTTGTAGACGCGCTTGGCCGTGAGGGCGTCGAAGACGTCGGCGACTGCCGCGATGCGCGCCCCGAGCGGTATGTCATCCCCCTTGCGCCCCACCGGATACCCCTTGCCGGACCACTTCTCGTGATGACAGCCGATCACAGCCAGTATATCCTCGTCTTTCACCCCGGAGTGCATCGCGAGCATCAGCCCCAGGCTGGGATGCCGCTTCATTTCCTTGAACTCGTCCTGAGTCAAGGGTCCCGGCTTGTTCAGCACCTCGATTGGGATCTTTGCCTTCCCCATGTCGTGCAGGAGTCCCCCTGTTATTATCTTCTGCAGAAAAACCCTGTCGTTGGGAAAGATCCGGTTCGTCAGGTATCCGGCGAGTACCGAAACGTTGAAGGAGTGTACGAACGTATACTCATCCGCCTCGTGTACCTTGCCGAGCGAAAAAGCCACGGATGGGTTGCGCAGTATGTCCTCGGTCAGGTCGTTGCCCATATTGACGACCGACGTAACCATTTCGGGCTGCATATCGTTCTCTTGTATGGTTCGGAAGAGGGAATCCATGTGTTTTACTACGTCACGGGCCTTCTCCTTGCTTATTAAGGTATCCCCGGCGGAGTAGACATGTTCTATTATTTCATTTATGTCGTTATCGGAGAGGTTCTGCGCCGTGTGAAGATACACCCACTCGATGCCGTGTGCCAACATCTTAGCGATGAGCCCGGCCATTGTTGATTCGAAGAGAGTTATGTCGACTCCAGCCGGCAGTATTACCGCCCCGCTCTTGGTGAGTACTTCGGTCGCTACCACGCCCTCGCATTGCGCGAGCATCTTCACTGGGACCTTGATCGTAACTGTATGCTCGGCACGTTCCAACTGGGATTGCGGCACAACCCCAACTTCTTCCTCATCAAGCTCCAATAATGCTTCACTCATGATATATCAGCTCTTTCAACGCCTCTCGTTTGTTTACTCCATTTTTGAACCGTTCCCTTTGCTGGCACTTTATCATTCAATAGTCTAAAATGTTACTCATGTATTGTAATGCGTATTGTGTCATAGGATAAATAGGTATATTTTACTAGTTTATATAGTTCGGAGGTCCTATCTTGAATGATTTTGACGATTTTAGAGTTGCCAGGAAGCTGAAAAACAGCACCATCCCCTTTGTCATACTTCTCTGCTTCT
>JAITNX010000171.1 GCA_031290235.1 Synergistaceae bacterium
ATCAGCACAGGCTTGCTCCTAGGACCGGCAAGAAGGTACTTCGCAAACCGGTCATTGAGCCTGTTGATTCTGTTTGGCCCTACGTCGAAAATCCTGAGCGTTTCGTCGTAATATTGCATGTTCTCATTTTAGAGTTGCGGCAGTTTTAAGCTGTCGAGCAAGTATTCAACTTGCCCTGTTCTAATACTTTTTGCGCGAGAACTTTATCTTCTATCGGTACCTGAGTATAATTTATGCCGCCCTCAGTTACTTCAACTGTTATATAACTCGGCAATTCTCGCATATCCCTGAAATTAAGCACAGCGGTTTCAAATCGGTTGCCGTTGGAGTTCTTTAAAAGGTAATTGTCCTCGTCAACGCCATATAAATTGTAGCAAAAACGCGCCCTGCCCCAAACGTCGGCAAAACAACAATTGATGAGCGCGTAATCTTCAGGCGGCACATCGACTATTTGAAGCAAATCGCCGCACCAGGTCGCTGAAAGTTCCTCGGTGGAATCAGCCGATATTCCGTCAAATAAAGCCATCGATGTGCCGCCGCCGGTTTCAGTTAATACAGGAACTAAATCTATCGCCATAAACTCTCTGCGTTTGTTCTGAATCATCGACTTACTATAATAGTCGGAAAGGCTGACCGCCAATTTTTGCGTGTGGTTCACTAAATAACCGTTGTATTTGACGGAATTTGTTTTCTCCCAGTCGAAATATTTCAACGCTTCGTCCCAAACATTCATCCTCTTCCAAAGTTTATTGTTGTCGCCGATAAACTTTGCTTTATCGTACCAATCCTTTTCCTGTAAATTCTTATTATTCCTTTCAATGTGTTCGTAATCCATATAAACGGACAGCCCGAGCAAGGCTTCTTTTCTCGAAAAACGTGCAATAGCGTCATCGAGTACAACATAGCCGCCTCCCCACATAACGCGGTAGGCTTTTTGGCGCAGCATGTAGTGTGCCGCGGCAACTGTTCCGCTGAAAGAGAAACAGTTTGCGTGGAATTTATCCGCGTCCATCACGCAGCAAGTCATATCGTCCGTGTCGTATATGCAAGCATGAAATATTTGTCCCATAGCGTCCTCCTCAAATGTCAGCGGCAAGCATCATGCCGGTTTGGGCCCCCAACTTTAGCTTATCCACCCGCATTTTCTCTTTTAATTAGGGTATTATACCAGTTTTTGGGCTTTGCGGACTCCTGGAACTCGCTCTACTCATTTCTCTCCTGTGCTATTTCAATTCTTCCCCTTATACTATAAAATAGTATTGGACACCAACAGGCGAACCGCCGTTAGGACGCAGAATAAAATCGGGGAGTGATCGTCATGTCAGCAGCGGATGAAAAAATTTTGACTGAGGTCGGGACAAACGAATGGCAGGTGGTTGTTTTTCTTCTGGGCAACCAATATTTCGCGATAAATGTGGACAAAACGCGAGAGATTCTCCGCTGGCCCGGCGTTCGGGATGTGCCGCAGACACACAAGGCTATGAAGGGGATAACGACCATTCGCGGCGAGGTCATCCCTCTCATCGACTTGCGAACCTACCTGGACATCGAACCCTGCGTAGAGCTGGAGCACAGCAAGCTGATAGTGGCGGAGTTCAACCGCATGAAGCTCGGGTTTGTCGTGGATGGGGTGGATAGGATTTACCGCATAAACTCCGACGAGCTGGACGCGTCGCTGACCGGCACGTTCCTTGGGGAAAACGCGCTCTATGTGATAAAGCGCGAGGGGCGCAACATACTGCTCCTCGACTACGAGCGCATAGTCCAGGTCGTGAACCCGACGCTGGCTGAGCAGTTCAAGCTGGACACAAAGGACATCTCGCCCGATGTCAGGGACAAGATTGGCGACCCGGACGACTACAAGATCCTTGTCGCGGAGGACTCGCCGCTGATTCGCAAGCTCATACAGGGCGCCCTCGCCACGGGAGGGTTTCACAACTTAGAGATGGTGGGACACGGCAAGGCCGCGTGGGATAGGCTTGTGGAGGACTTTGAGGACTTCGACATACTGCTCACCGATATAGAAATGCCCAAGATGGACGGACTCACTCTGACGAGGCGCGTCAAGGAGGACAAGAGGCTCGCCCACATCCCTGTCATCGTGTTCTCCAGCGTCATGGCGGAGGACATAAAGCGCAAGGCCCAGAGCATCGGCGCGGACGCGCAGATCACAAAGCCAGAGATGCACAAGCTGCTGGAGACCGTCATATCCCTGCTGCAGAAGACCTCGAAGCGCCTCGAATCGAGAGTTCACTAGGGTTATCGTCATAGAGGGAGTGTTTAACGGCATAACCCGTCTTCCATATTGGAGCCAGAACATGGAGTTCGATATAGAGACCTGGGTGCCGTACAGGTGCGATTTTAAACCTATAACGACGAATCTTCTCTTCAGCGATACGCTTGGCCGCATCGCTGAATTGGCGATGAGGCTCGAGAGCGAGCTGCTATATATGGAGTTTGGCGGCGCGTGCCCCGTCGGCTCGCTGGTGCCGGAGAACATCATTCGTCCCCACACCACGAACGACGAGGGCAATTTTGCCATGGTCTTTTCGTACTCGCGCGGCATGGAGCGGATCCTATACCGCCTTGCCGAGGACGGGGAAGAGTTCAGCGCCGGCATCACGGTCTGCGAGATCTGGAAGAGCGCGATACTGCTGGAGGAGTGCAAGGTGCTGGTCGTTGCGAGCGGTTCGCCCCTCTTCGACGTCGACGAATTTCTCAGCTCCCTGGACACAGCCCTCTCAAACGAAGGCGGCACTTCAACCAGCGGCAACAATGTGCCCTACTTCGCCGAAAAATTCGGCTACAGGCGTTTTTCGATACCATACGAGACCGACAACGTGATAGACCTCCAGATCTCATACCTTCTTATGAGCTTCGAGTTCGAGGAGACGAGGCAATTCGTGGGTCCCCAGACTGAATTTTCGCTGGATAACGCATGATACCAACTAGGTCGTCAATATCGGATGAATTCAAGTGGAAGCTGCGCGACATCTACGCCTCAGACTCAGACTGGGAGGCGGACTTCACGCGAGTCAAGGGCGAGCTGTCGGGACTCGTCGGCATGAGGGGGACTCTGGGGAAAGGGGCGGAGAATTTGCTCTCGTGCCTCAGACTGCGGGACGAGATATCGATAATCGTCGGGCGCCTTTACTCATACGCGCACATGAAGAGCCACGAGGACATGGCGGATCCCGTCTACCAATCGCTCTCAAGCAGGGCCACTACGCTCTCCGTCGAGGCGGGGGCCGCGGCGAGCTTCATCACCCCTGAGATGATCGCCATCCCGGACGATACTCTGAATCGTTTCACCGACTCGGCCAACGAGGGAGAGGCCGGGGGGAGCTTCAATGACTACAGGTTTACCATACGCGAGATAATCCGCCGAAAGGCTCACATATTGAGCGAGCCTGAGGAGGCGTTGCTGGCCGCGTCTGGCGACATGGCAACCGCTCCCGACACCGCTTTCTCCATGTTAACAAACGCGGACATGAAGTTTCCGACGATAAAGGACGAGGATGGGAAATCCGTCGAGCTGACGGAAGAGCGCTACATGAAGCTGGTCAGCTCCGGATGTCGGGACGTCCGGAGGTCGGCCTTCGAGGCGCTGTACGAGACTTATAAAAAGAACAACAACACGCTCGGGGCCACGTTCGGAGGGATGCTGAAGGCGTCGCGGTTTTACGCCGGCGCGAGGCGATATGGCTCGGATCTGGAGGCCGAATTGAACGGTCCCAACATCCCCATATCCGTCTACTCGAACCTCATCGCGACCATAGAGGACAATTTATCCCCGCTGCACAGGTACATGGCCCTTCGCAAGCGGGTGCTAGGCCTTCATGAGCTTCACATGTACGACATCTACAATCCTCTGGTTGAGAACCCCTACAGGGACATACCGTGGAGGACCGCCAAGGAAATGACGATCGAGGCGCTCGCGCCGCTTGGGCCGGACTATATGGCGGCTTTCACAAAAGGGATGGAGAGCGGCTGGATAGACGTGTACGCCAACAAGGGCAAGCGCGGCGGCGCGTACTCCTGGGGGTCCTATGGAACGCACCCGTACATTTTGCTGAACTACGACGGCGAGTTGTCCGACGTGATGACGCTGGCGCACGAGATGGGACACTCCATGCACTCGCACTATTCGACCTCGAACCAGCCCTATCCAACGTCCGAATACACCATATTCTGCGCGGAGGTTGCCTCTACGACAAACGAGGAGCTGATGCTGGACTTCATGCTGAGCAGGGCGGAGGGGGAGCGCAGGATATACCTTCTGAACCAGAGGCTGGAGCGCATAAGAGCGACGGTGTACAGGCAGACCATGTTCGCCTCGTTCGAGCGCGACGTCCACGAGCGCGCCCAGAGGGGAGAGAACACCACGGCCTCGGAGCTGGGCAAATTGTGGCACGAGCTGAACGTCCGGTATTTCGGTCCGGAGATGACGGTTGACGACCTGATCGGATACGAGTGGTCCCGCGTACCGCACTTCTACAACCCGTTCTACGTGTACCAGTACGCCACCGGCTACTCCGCCGCCGCGAGTCTCGCCAGGCAGATCACGGCCGATGGGGCGCCCGCCAGAGAGAGGTACATAAAATTCCTGTCGAGCGGCGGCAGCGACTACCCGATAGAGCTGCTGAAGGCAGCCGGGGTCGACATGAGCCAAAAGCGTCCCATACTGGACGTCATAGACCTGTTCACTGGAACGCTGAACGAGATGGAGTCGTTGATCCTAAAGGGTTAAAGATAAAATCTTGACTGCGCTGACGCTTCCTTAGGCCTTTTTTCCGCAGTGGCCCTCGAAAAGGATGCTCTCCTGCTGTTTTTTGAAGGCCGTGATGAACGTGTTGAAGCACTCTATCTCCTGCGCGTCTATCGAAGAGGGGGCGCTTTTGTAGTCCTCGTTGCGGCTCATCTCGAAACATCTCTCCAGTGCCTCTATCAGCCTGGACAGATGAGTCTCGCTGAAATAGACTGCCGCGGGGGTGTCGTTTGGCATACGGCATATCGTCTCCAGCACCATGTCCGCGAAGTCGGAGATCTCCATTATTATCTGCCGCAGACGCGGCTTTCGAATCAGGGAAGCCATGGAGCGGACGGCGCCCACCTTCGTATAGCCCTCGAAGGCCGCTGGTGATTCCCTGCGAGGCGAGTTCTTAGGGATTCTGGAGCGCACTTCCTTGCGGGCCCTTGTGATCCTCTGAGCCTCGCGAAACAGATCCCTGGCCTTAACCTCATCCTCGCTCTTTCTCCTGGCGGTCTCAAATACGATCACTATGGGCGCCATCACAAGTATCAGGGCAGCGATGTACACCGGCGCCAAGTCGTCGGCGCTGAAAAAGTTCGAGAGGCCCAGCAAAACCCCGGATCCGAACAACAACATGAGAGTCAATTTGTTCACGAAACCTTCACCTGCCTGGAGAAATATAAATCTTGCCATATTTGTGCGACTTCGCGTTCTATGCGGGTGTTTATGATGTTCCCGATACAGGTATTAACCCCACGGCCAACCTGGATACGATCCTATCAGCGCCGCAAAGCGCGAGACGAGTACGTTGCCTGTGAAGAGCGTCAGAAGCGACCCTATCGCCAGAAATGGGCCGAGAGGAACGGCGTCCTTCCTCTTTAATTTTTTTTTCAGCATCAGAGGGAGTATGACGATTCCCCCTATCAGAAAGCCGAAGTACAGGCAGAATATGCAGTACTTCCAACCAACGGCGCCGCCGATTCCAATCATGAGCATCGCGTCGCCCCAGCCCATGCCGCCCGGCTTGATCAGTATTATCAGAGCTATAAAACCAAATCCGAGGGCCGCGCCCAGAATCCCCTCCAACACCGCGGGCCACCCGCCCGCAAGCCTCAACCCGAGTCCAACTATCCCAAGCGCCACTGCCGGTACGTCGTAGATGAAGCCGTTCTCCATGTCCGTCATCGAATTGAACAGCGAAAGCCAAAGGATGACGAGCGACAGCGCGAGAGCCAGCGACGGCCCCCACCTCACAGCTAACGCGGCGGTGAGCAAACCCGAGATTATCTCCGCCGCAAAATGCCGAATCCCGATCTTGGCGCCGCAGTAGCGGCACTTGCCGCCAAGCAGCGAGTAGGAGAGTATCGGCACAAGGTCGCGCGCACAAAGCTCATGCCCGCAGGTGTCGCAGACCGAACGCTCATTCCCCCACCACTTCTTCTCGGCCACGGTCCTCATAGCGGTCGCGTTTATAAACGAACCTATACATGCCCCGCCGACAAAAGCCGCAACTATTACCATGATGCCGTTGAGTCCGGCGTTCAACTCCAAATACAACACCCCTTAGCTGGCCGTTCAGACACTCCGGATATTATAGCACTATTTTCCTGGAACTCCAGCACTAATAAACAACGTTATTTCGTCCCGCAGAGGATGAATAAAAGATGATTCTATATACCCATATTTTTGTAGTGTTCCCTGAACCTTCTGTGCTGGGCCAGCCACTGTTCCGGCGACTCCAGCACCATTCGCTCCATAGTGAGGTTTACGAGGTCCGTTATGTGCGAGATGGTCTCGTCCCTGGAGCCAAGGGGCTGCCACTCTATTGGGCTTCCCACCCTTATCGCGTGCCTGCAGGGGGCGATCCTGTGAGTGAATATGGGTATTATCGGCTTTTTCGTGAGCCATGCGAACACGGCGGCGCCCTGAGACGTCGACGTCTCTATTCCGAAAAAACGCGAAGGGATGCCCTCCGGTCCTCCATGCTGGTCCGTGAGTATTCCCAAGAACTCGCCTCGCCGCAACAGCGAGGCCGCCCTGGTCATGGGCGTCGTCTTGGGCATTGTCCTGACGCCGACGCGCGATCTCATGCGCTCTATCAGCCCTCGCTCATTCGGGTCGGACGACTCCCGCACTATCGACGTGAGGTTATATCCACTCTGAGCCAGCCACGCCACGCCCAGTTCCCAGTTGCCGACGTGCCCGGAGATAAATATCGCGCCCTTTCCGACGAGCGAGTCGAGGAGGGAGATATTTTCCGCCTCTACCCAGTCGAGGACGAGACTTGGGTCATCCTGCAGCATGATGAACTCTATCCCCATCCAGACGAGGTGGTCATAAGTTCCTTTGAGTATCCGCCGTCTCTCCTCCTTGCTTGCCTCTGGCAGCGCGATGCGCAGATTTTGTTCCGCCACCCTCCGCCTCGGCGCGGCAGTCCTAAGCAGCCAAGACAATAAAGCCGCCGCAAACCCGGCTCTAGCCCCCGGCCGCAGCAGCTTTGCCAACACCCCAACGGCGCTCTCCTTCCAACTCATGCTATCCTAGCGATTACAGCGCAGCAGACGGAAGTCCTTCTTGCCCACCCTGAGCTGGATGTAGCCTCCTTGCAGGACGTCGGCTGACTCTAACTGTTTTGCCTCGTCGCTCTGCCTTTCGCCGTTCATGTACACGCCGCCTTCCTTTATCTTTCGTCTCGCCTCGCTCTTCGACGAGACGCCTCCGGAGGCTACGAGTCCGTCCAGGAGAGGAAATGGCAGGGGGGCGTTTATATCGCCCGTCGGTATCTCGGCGGCAAGGGTGTCCAGCAGCTCAGAGGACGCGGACTTTACGTCCGTCTCGCCGAAGAGTACGGCGCTCGCGTCGATCACCTTCCCGGCGGTTGTCTCCCCGTGAACTCTCTCCGTCATATCCCTGGCGAGCCGCTTCTGCGCCTCTCTGAGGCCGGGGCGCTTTTCGTGGCTGGCGACGATGTCCGCTATCTCATCCAGGCTGGCGAAGGAGTAGATCCTGTACAGTCTCTCCAGGTCGCGGTCGTCGGCGTTTATCCAGAACTGGTAGAACTTGTATGGGCTGGTCCTGTTCGGGTCGAGGTAAACAGCCCCCTCCACCGACTTGCCGAACTTCTCGCCGGACGCGGACAGCAGCAGTGAGAATGTGATGCCGTATGCCCGGCCCCCTGTCTTCTTGTGAATGAGGTCCATGCCTCCTATGATGTTGCCCTGCTGGTCGTTGCCCCCGAGCTGGAGCGTGCAGTTCAACGTCCTGTACATGTGGTCGAAGTCGTACGCCTGCAGCAGTATGTAGGACAGTTCGGTGTATGTGATGCCCTTGTCGGGGTCGTCGATGCGGCTGCGGACGTACTCCCGGTTTACGAGGGAACTGACGGAGAAATATTTTCCGGTGTCCCTCAGAAACTCTATGAAGCCTATCCCTCCGAGCCAGTCATAGTTGTTCGCCAGTATCGCCGAGTTTTCACCGCGGCCGAAGTCCAGGAATCTGGCCAGCTGGCGCTTTATGCACTCCACGTTGTGCTGGACCTGGTCCACGGACAAAAGCTGCCTCTCCTTTGTCTTGCCAGACGGGTCCCCAATCAACCCAGTCCCGCCGCCTGCCAGCGCTACCGGGCGGTGCCCCAGCCTCTGGAGCCAGGCGAGTCCCATTATCGGCACCATGTTGCCGACGTGAAGGCTGTCGGCGCTTGGGTCGAATCCGACGTACCCTGTCACGGTATCCCGCTCCATCTTGGCGCCCAGCTCCTCCTGGTCGCTGCACCACTCCATGAATCCGCGTTTCGAAATAATATCGCAAAAATTTTGAGGCATGGTATCCCTCCATCAATTTTTATGAACCAGCTATATGTTCCTCAATAATACCACAACGCGTGTCCCTCGGTGTTCTTGTCCCACACCACGAACAGCCGGCCGAGATTTTCCATCGTACTCCTCAGGATGTTCGTGGATTCGCTGTCCACTATGTCCTCGCCGTCGGGGCTCAGCATGTCGTTTATCGATGGCATCTCGGCAAGGGCGGCGCCCAGCTTTGGAAGATCGAGAAACAGCCAGCCGACGGCCGATGTCTCACTCGCCAGCAGGCGCGTCACCTCCAGGTTTTTCTCGACGTCCGGCTCAGTGAGGCCAATCACGACCTCCTCGTCGTTTCCGGCGGCCATGATGGTGAAGGGCATATCGGTTATCCCGCCGTATTTATAGCCGGGGATCTCCCTCACCTCCGCGCCCATGAAGAGCTCGGACCAGAACTTCTCTATCAGCTTGACTGAGATCTTCCCTCTGCTCTGCATTTCTAGCACGAGTCCGGGCAGATCGAACCAGAGGATCTGCGTCCTTCCTCCTATCGAAAAGGCCACTGGGCCGGTCAGCAGGCTCTGAATTTCGGAACTTCTCAGGTCAAGCCGCTGAAACTGCTCCGACAGGTATCTAATTGGGGAGGGGAACTCCGATACGTCCTTTGGGGGGGATAGGCTGACGCCAAACGAGGCAATTAGCGGATCAGGGACGAATAAGTCGGACTTGGTCCAGTTGTGCGCGCGCGCCGATTTCAGGAACGGGGTTCCGAGCATTTCCTCCAGGCCGTCGGCGCGCCATAGGATCTCGCCGGATGAATCGCTTTTTGCGCCTTCGTCGCCCGACGAGCGCCACGCCAGCTCCACCTTCACCTGTGTCTGGGTTTCCGCCAGCTCGCCGGGGGAAATCATCGAGGAGAGTACCCCTCCGTCGGAGAGTATCATGTGGGCGCCCCAGCCGTCCCCCATGCTCCACTGACGTTTTCTTTTGCCGCCTTTCCCGCTTGCCTGGAGGACACGCGTTTCGCGCATCCTGTCCATGTCGTACAGTGAGTCGGCTATGTAGACAACGCTGCCGTCAAGCTCCACATAAAGAGGGGAACTCGTGTTGGAGGCCCTTATCTGAAGCACGCTCCCTATGTCGGTTACGCGGATCTCCGGCTTGACGAAAAGTGGCCTCCATGTCGAGGGCAGGTCGGCGGAGATGAGCGACGCGCGCTCGCTGGGGGAAAGCGAGAACGCGCCGTATATGGCGAGTCCGTTTCTTCGCTCCGTCACCACGATGGCAGTCTGTTCGGCCAGGTCCAGGACCGGCAGCAGCGCGTTCACAGGGGAGCTGCCGCTGGGGGAGACAGTCGCGCTGTCAGCGAACATCCTGGCAGCGTACAGGGGAAATTCGAATCGCCGCGCGCTTATCATTATGAGCGGCGAATTTGTGTCCGGCACTGGAAGCGAATCGAGGAGGCTGGTCTCAGGCCGCGTGGACATGAAGCCATAGTTAACCGCGGCCGCGGCAATCACGAGGATTGTCACGGCGGAGACGAACCATTTCAGCACGCCTTTTCGGGGCAGTAGGTCGCGTATTTTCGGTGAGGCCATGCCGTGGTCACTGCTTTAATTTTTTTGCGGTTCTCAGGATGAGGCGCACCGATTCGAGCAGCGGCAGGACGGGAGATATATCGTTCAACGAGCCGGCAGCCTCGCGCAGCGATTCCGTCTCCGAGGATATCTCCCGCAACAGCGCCAGTATGTCCCCCCGGTCCGTTATATTCCTTGGAGGCGCGGGCGCTATGGAGGACGGGACTACCTCCTCGCGGCGGTTCAGTTCGTACGAGGCCCCGGCGCTTGGCGCGGCCGCGCTGTAGCCGAGATCCCGGATGCCTGTCGCCAGCGCCTCCGACGAGCGGGGCTCGCCGTGGGTGACGAAAAAGACGGTCCCCCGCTTGAAATTTGACGCCCACCCGAGCAGGTCATTCCTGTCTCCATGAGCCGAAAAACCGCCCAGGGTGTGGAGCGCCGCGCCCACAGCTATATCCTCGCCGGCTATGCGGACATGTTTCTCGCCGTCTACTAGTCTGCGGCCCAGAGTTCCCCTCGCCTGGTACCCCACAAAAAAGACGTGGCATGACTCGTTCCACAGATTGTGCTTGAGGTGGTGCATTATCCTGCCGCCGCTGCACATGCCGCTGCCCGCCATGACTATGGCGGAGTCGCGGCTGTTTATGGCGCGGGACCCCTCGACGGAGGACGTGTAGGAGAGTCCCTCCGGGCTGAACGGGTTCTGTCCGGCCCTCGCGTAATCCTGCATCTCACGCGACAGGAGGTGCATGTGTTTTTCGTATATCTGGGTGGCCTTCTCGCCCATGGGAGAGTCGAAGTATATCTCCGGCATTCTGGGAAAATCCCTGTCCTTTTGCAGGCGTTTCAGCTCGTACAACACTCGCTGCGCCCTGTCGACGACGAAAGTTGGGATGAGTATCTTGCCGTGGGACGATATGGCGGAGCGGAGTTCGCGGCGGAACTCGTCCCTCGTGTCGGCGAGGCTCCTGTGGGCGCGGTCCCCGTAGGTGGATTCTATAACTACGTAGTCGGCCTCCTCGATGACAGTCGGAGGCTTCTCTATGACGACCTCTTTCGGCCCGACGTCGCCCGAGAAAACTATCTTGAGCGGCTTCCCGCCGCCGGAGTCCCCAATCCACATCTCGATCATCGCCGCGCCGATTATGTGTCCCGAGTCGCGGCAACGGATCGATATCGACGGGGCTATCTCGACCTGGTCGTCGTAGCGGACGTACCGGAAGCGCTTGAGGGTCTCCTCGACGTCGCGCTCCGAGTAGAGCGGTTTAACCTGCGGCAGGCCCTTGCGGGCATTCTTCCTGCTGCGCCACTCGGCATCTTCCGCCATCAGCTTAGCGGTGTCGTGCAGAAGAACCGTCGCCAGATCTATGGTCGGGTCCGTTGCCCATATCGACCCCTTGAACCCGCCCTTGACCAGCTGAGGCAGGCGGCCGCTGTGGTCTATGTGGGCGTGAGTGAGGATGACGGCGTCGACGCCGCCCGGGGAGTATGGGAACGATTCGCCCTCCCGCTCCTCGGCATCCGCGCCCTGCCTCGTTCCGCAGTCCACCAGTATTCTTGCGTGGTCCGTCTCTATCATGTACGAGGAGCCGGTAACCTCGCCGGCGGCTCCGTAAAAAATTATCCTGGCAGACAAGCCGAACGCCTCCCTCAAACGAATTGGATATCCGGAAACAAGTATATCCCCTGACGCGCGTTTTGCAAGTATCAGGGACGAACGCGGTGTTAAGGTATAAGTCCCCTTACGCATGTGCCCTCGCCGGGGTACGATATTATCTTGAGCCTTCCTCCGACGAGTTCCAGCCTCTCCTCCATGTTCGAAAGCCCCCTGTGTCCCTCGGCTCGGAGGTCGGCTGTGCCGCCCTCCAGCATGTCGAAACCGTGTCCGTCATCCTGGACGCACAGCTCGATGCCGTGTTCGTTGTGCTTTACGTCCACCCAGACGTTCTTCGCCTCGCCATGTTTGACCGAGTTTGTTACGGCCTCCTGGACGACGCGGAAGAAAGCTAGGGTGACAGGCTCCGACAGGTCGATGTACTCGTCGATGTCCAGAAATATTCGGACCCCGTACTGGACGGACTGCCGTTCCGTCAGCTCCGTCAGTGCCTGGTCCAGCCCCAGCTCCAGCCATGGCGGATTGAGAAAGTCGCAGAGCGCCCTCATCTCCTTCACAGTCGCCTGGGCTATCTTCTCGGCCAGGTCCAGCTCGCGCTTCGCGTCCTCCGGAGTGTTGTCCGGCAGCCTCGCCAGGTGTATTCTCTGAATCAGTGCCGTCACATCCTGAAGCGGGCCGTCGTGTATGTCGCGCGATATCTTTGCCCTCTCGTCCTCCTGCACCCTTACTATGTCGTTCATGCAGGTTCGTATTATGGAGACCGTTTTTATGGCCTCCCGGCCCACATTGGAGAGCGTCTTGCGCAGCTGTATCAGCTCGGTTAAAGCTCCAAAGCGGCCTAAACGAAATTCGTAGCTCGGCGCCTCCTCGCCCCACTTGAGGGACGATACCTCGCGCTCCAGCTCGCCCAACGGGATAATAACCCTTCGCCACAGGTTCCAGACGGACATGGCGCTCCACAAGCCTGCGCAGCCCATCAGCAATGGCCAGAGGTATAAGGCCCTCGTAGTGAAGCCTGGAAGCTCCTTCCAGGACATCGCTCCCACCACAGAAAAATTCCCGGACGCCGATGGGTATATCGCCACGGTGAAGAGCTCGCCTTCGTCGTCGTACATCTCCTTGGCGCTGCCCATTGGAAAGTCCCCGTCGGAGAACTCCAGAAGGTCCAGAAGGGCCTCGGAGCTGTAGAGCGGGACTCCGTTCCTGTCGAGTACGGCCAAAAGCGCCGGCGTTCGCCCCAGCCCGAGGTATGTGTGGGGGCCGAGCTTGATGTCGTGATTCTCGTACGGCCCTATCTCGGTTGGCCTCGGCTCCGCCACGGAGGATTCAATCGTTCTGGCTATGCTCTCGGTGAAGTTCTCCACGTAGGACCGGGCCAGGGTTTCCACGCTGAGCTTCGAGTAAACCAAATCTGCCGCGGCCAGCAACATGATGCCCAGCGGCGGCAGAAAAACTGACAGGGCCAGTAAAAACATCCGTTTCTTTCGTTTCAACGACGGACCCTCCGATTTAAGAATATGACTGTCCTCTTGCCGCCGCGCGCGCGGATTATTCCAGCAGCTCCTCCAGCATGACCACTCCGTACTTGAGGGCCAGCAGCATCGACTCGGTTTTATTTCTGGCCCCAAGTTTATCGTAGATGGACGCCAGGTGCGTCTGAACCGTGCGCTCACTGATGAAGAGCTGGGAGGCAATCTCCTTGCCGGAGAGCCCCTTCGCCGCCAAGAGCAAGACCTCCCTCTCGCGGGCCGATATCGGCTCCGGCGACATATTCTCCCCGTCCTCGACTGTGTTGGCGACTTCGCTGTCGAGATAGAGTCCGCCTCGCGCGACTATCCTTATGGCGCGTGAGAGCGTGTCGGCCGTGGATGACTTCAGCACATAGCCCCGCGCGCCGGCCCTCAGGCTAGAGAGGACGTACTGCTGCGCGTCATAGCTCGTAAGCATCAGGGCTACTACCGGCAGCCCCGCATCCTTTATCTTGCGGGTTATCGCCACCCCATCCAATCCCGGCATGCGTATATCCAACAAAGCCACATGGGGTTTGAGCTCCCTGACGCCGTTCCACGCCGAATCGCCGTCGGCGTACTCTCCCACCACGCTGAAGTCCTGCTCCTTTGCGAGATAAGCCATAAGACCAGCGCGAGTCAGCGGATGGTCGTCCGCGAGTATCAAGTTGATCGTCATACCACAGTCACCTCCAGATGGTGTAGCGGCTTTTAAGAAATATAGCTAATCATGCCTACAATGAGGTTCGGGCACATCAGCAGGAAAGCGTATAGTGTGAAGGAGGTGGAATTATTTAAGCGATTCACGCGGCCCCAAGCCCTATCTCCCGCTCCACTGGGAGCAGCCCCTCGATGGTGTTCTTTATCAAAAATTCGAGAGGCTCCTCCATCAGGACGGCCCCGCGCTCTATCACCTCGCGGTTCACGCCTTTGGCGAATGCCTTGTCCTTCCACTTCTTCTTTACCGACTTGACCTCCAAATCAGAGAGGGACCTCGACGGCCTGACGAGCGCCACGGCTGTGACGAAGCCAGTCAGTTCGTCTATGGCGTAGAGCGTCTTCTCCATGCGGTTCTTTGGTTCCACGCCTGAGAACTCCCAGCCGTGAGCCAGAACAGCGCGGATGAAATCCTCGTCGTAGCCCCGTTCGCGCAGCATCTCTCCGCCCTTCACCGGGTGTCCGGCCTCGACTGACTGGGTCGTCTCCCAGTCGATGTCGTGAAGCAGTCCAACCCTGCCCCACAGATCCTCGTCCTCCCCGTACAGGCGGGCAAAGTGCTTCATGGCGGCCTCGACCGCCAGCGCGTGTCTCATGTACATGTCATCCTTGTTGTGTTCCTTGAAAAACTCGATGGATTCCTCGCGTGTGAAGTTCATAATCGGCAACAGACCTCCAAAATAAAAATATGATTTGCCGCTAGGAGCCTAAAGGGTGAAAATTAAACCCTTGATTATATATCCAGGTTGCGGACTTCTCTCGCGTGGTTCTCTATGAACTCGCGCCTCGGTTCGACCGCGTCGCCCATCAGGATGCCGAACAGCTCGTCGGTCAGTATCGCGTCGTCAACCCGCACCTTGAGTATGACACGGTTGTCGGGGTTCATGGTAGTATCCCAGAGCTGTTCTGGGTTCATCTCGCCCAGGCCCTTGTAGCGCTGGACATGGGTCCGCTTCTGGTCGGTATTCGACATGGCGTCCTTCAGCTCCTTGTCGGAGTAGCAGTAGTTTACCTTCTTGCCATCCTGCACCCGATACAGCGGGGGCTGGGCCACGAAGAGATGCCCGTCCTCTATGAGCTGGGGCATGTGACGGTAGAAGAGAGTGAGAAGGAGCGTCCTTATGTGGGCCCCGTCGACGTCCGCATCCGCCATGATGAATATCTTGTGGTAGCGGAGCCTCTCAGATTCGTACTCGTCCCCCAGGCCGCAGCCGAGGGCCTGGATTATCGTTCGGATGACCTCGTTAGACAGTATCTTGTCCAGCCTGGCCTTCTCGACGTTCAGTATCTTGCCCCTGAGCGGCAGTATGGCCTGAAAACTCCTGTCCCGCCCCTGTTTGGCGCTGCCGCCCGCGCTGTCTCCCTCGACTATGTAAAGCTCGCTGTCGGACGGATTGCGGTTCGAGCAGTCGGCGAGCTTTCCAGGCAGATCGAGGCCGCTCATGACCGACCTGCGCCTCACGAGATCCCGGGCCTTGCGCGCCGCCTCCCGTGCCTGACGTGTGCGGATTGCCTTGTCGACTATGGGCTTCAGTATCTCCGGGGTCTCCTCCATCGCCAACTTCAGCCCCTCGTAGACCACTGAGTCCACTATGCCCTTTACGTCGCCGTTGCCGAGCTTCGTCTTGGTCTGCCCCTCGAACTGCGGCTCCAGCAATTTTATGGATATGACGGCTGTCAGACCCTCCTTCAGGTCGTCGCCGGTCAAGTTGGCCTCCTTCTCCTTCAGGAGCTTCGCCCGCCTAGCCTCGTCGTTTATCGCCCTCGTCAGCGCCGTGCGGAAGCCCGATACGTGCGTGCCTCCCTCGACGGTGTTTATGAGGTTGGCGAAAGCGTAGATTCGTTCGATGTACGTATCGTTATACTGGAGCGCTACCTCTACCGTGGTGTTTTCCTTCTCGCCGCGTATAAAGATGGGCGGGCGGTGGACAGCCTCCTTGCCCTTGTTCAGGTACTCGACGAAGGAGCCGAGGCCGCCGTCGAACCTGTAAATTTTCGTAGGGGGCCTGTTGCCCTCTTCGTCCGGCCTCATGTCGTCGTACGTGATCGTCAGCCCAGGGTTGAGGAACGCGAGTTCTCTCAGGCGGCTCTTCAGCACGTCGGAGGAGTACTCGGTGGTCGAGAAGATCTCGTCGTCGGCCCTGAAATCAACTCTCGTCCCGTGGGCGTCCGAATCTCCGACCCGCGTCAATTCGGTCATCGGGACCCCCCGCTCATAGCTCTGGAAGTACTCGCCGCCGTCCCGGCAGATTCTCAGGTCGAGCTTGCTCGACAGCGCGTTGACGACGGATACTCCGACGCCGTGAAGCCCTCCTGAGACCTGGTACGCCCCCTTGCCGAACTTACCTCCAGCGTGCAGCACAGTCATGACGACCTCAGCCGCCGATTTGCCGGAACTCTCGTGCGCGTCCGTCGGTATTCCGCGTCCGTTGTCCTGAACCGAGACTACGCCGTCTGGGTGAATCGCCACCTCTATGTGGTCGCAGAACCCGGCCAAGGCCTCGTCTATAGAGTTGTCCACCACCTCGTAGACTAGGTGGTGCAGGCCGCGGGGGCCCTGATCGCCTATGTACATCCCCGGGCGCTTTCTGACAGCTTCGAGTCCCTCCAGCACTTGTATATCGCTTGCGTCATAGTGGGCGCCCGCCGTCGGCGTTCCATTGGCCGGCGCCATCTCCATCTCGTTTATATCGGACATTATTTAAGCCGCTCCTTCCATTTCGCCTCTTTCAGCCAGAACCTGGAACTCCTCCTGGCGAGGGTCCGCGGGGTAAATCCCGTCGCCTTCACCTTATTGTCAGCCATAAGTATCGCGGTCTCCCCGTCGCCGCGCACGAGCGCCACCACGTTCTCCATCAGCGCTACGTCGTCGTCCTCCAGCAATAAAAACAAGCGAACACCCCTCGGATAATATTTATGACGCAATCGCCATTATAGTGTATTATAGCAAAAATAACGCCACATGAGGCGGATAGCCTTACATGGGCGGCTCCGGCCCGGCGCCGTATATGAGCGTTGAGTCCGGACGCACAAAAACAGGGGGTTGATCGCATGGGCAGGAAGCGCAGATGTGGTGTGTTGTTGCATATTTCAAGTCTTCCAGGCGAATACGGGATAGGCGATATGGGCGCCTCGGCCTTGGAGTTTGCCGACATACTGGTCGACTCAGGGGTAGAGGCATGGCAGATGCTGCCGCTGGTGCCGACGGGCGGCGCGTTTTCCTACTCCCCTTACTGCAGCCCCTCCGCGTTCGCGGGCAACATCATGTTCATAGACCTGGCTGAATTGGCGGAACTGGGACTCGTGGACAGCTCTGACCTCAAAAGCAGGACAACGCCGCAGTCCGACTCCGTGAACTTCGAGCGGGCGCTATCGGTGAAGCGGGAGCTGCTGCTCCGCGCCTACGTAAATTTCCGCAGGAGCGACGCGTACAAAACTAATTTCAGGGATCTGTCGGACGAGTTCTGGAACTTTTGCAGGAGCGAATCCTGGTGGCTGGAGGATTACGCGCTCTTCTCCGTCCTGAAGGAGATGGAGAACGACGCGCCGTGGAGCGAGTGGAGGCCGTCTTTTCGAAGCCGCGACTGGAACGTGCTGGACCCTCTCAAGGAGAAAGCGGAGGTTGCCCGCAAGCTCGACGTCTGCCGCTTTGAGCAGTTCATATTCTTCAAACAGCTCGACGCCTTGAGGGAAAAATGCCGCGAGCGGGGCATAGAGCTCATAGGCGATCTGCCGATATACGTCGCTCACGACAGCGCGGACGTGTGGGGACATCAGGATCTCTTCGAACTCGACGGGGAGGGGCGCCCGGTATGCATCGCGGGGGTGCCGCCGGATTACTTCAGCGAGACTGGGCAGAGGTGGGGCAATCCCATCTACCGCTGGGACAAGATGAAGGAGGACGGCTACTCCTGGTGGATGGACAGGTTTGCCCATACCTTGAGGTGCGTCGACACAATTCGCGTCGATCACTTCCGGGGCTTCATCGGCTACTGGTCAATTCCTGAGAGCGAGCCTACGGCGGTGAATGGCGAGTGGATGCCCGGCCCCGGCTTTGAGCTATTTCACGCCCTCAGGCGCAAATTCGGATTCTCTGACGGCAGGATGCCCTTTATAGCCGAGGATTTGGGAGTAATGACCGCCGACGTGTACGAGGCCATGGAGGAATTTAAACTGCCCGGCATGAAGGTGCTTCATTTCGCCTTCGGCAAGGAAATGCCGTCCAATCCATACGTGCCGCACAACCACAGGCACGACTCGGTGGCGTACGTCGGCACCCACGACAACAACACGACCGCCGGCTGGTGGAGCGACGAGGCGACGGAGGAGGAGAAGAAAAATTTCCTGGACTACACGAACCAGAAAAGTTTAACCGGCCCGGATGCCGCCGACAGCATGGTCAGAATGGCCCTGTCCAGCAGGGCTGACTTGGCGGTTATAACCGCCCAGGACATGTTGAGGCTCGACGCGTCCGCCAGGATGAACACGCCGTCCACCACGAAGGACAACTGGAAATGGAAGCTCGCGAGCCTGGACGGTCTCAGGAAGCGGGCGGATAATATAAAAAAACTCGCGGTCATGTACGGCAGGCACACGGAGTCCGAAATGCGCACGTCCGGCCTCCTGTAACTGATCGCGATCGCTGTAATCTCGGACGCCTCGGGCAGCAGGACGAGGGAGAACAGGGTATCCGCCATGGACATAGCAAAGGAAGCCGGCGCCCTCGTGATGCCGACTGAGAGCGCCGTGTATCAGCTCATTGGCAGGTCCGGCACCGATCAATTCAAAGCGATGCTGCCGTTTTTTAAATAAAAAACTTCACACGCAAGCCGAACCTGGAGACCGGCGCGTCCGCGTTCGTCAGTCGGCTCGCCGAGTCTCACTTTTTTCCATAACGCGGGCGCCCGTCCACCTTCACCGACGAGCCGTTCACTTTGTAGAATTTGCCCTCCCATGCCCCGTCGTCAGAAGGCGTGGCGTCGCCCGTCAACGTGAAGTTGCGCGGGCTGCACCACCTGTTGATCTTCGCGTTGTCATTAGTGGATGAATCGATAAACTGATCCTTGTTGTACGCGGCGTAGAAAAAATCCTTCGTCTCGTCGGCGTTCACCGTGATGGTCGCCTCGTCTCCGGGAGCGATGTGCCGCCAGCCATTCGTCACGAGCGAGCCGGAATCCCTGTCGTAATAAGCGACCGCGACGCTAAGTTTCACGCCGAGGCCGTTTGAAACCGTGATGGATGCGGCAAACGCCCCGGAAATCGACACAAAAACCAAAACCGACGCCAACAATAAACTTGCCAGTACAGTAACTCTTTTCATCTCTTACCCCTCTTTTCTGTGTGTTTGAGTATATCAGCGCGGCAAGGTACAAGCAAGACGCAATTGAGGGAATAATCGCGGAGTCTCCCTAGTTCAGCAGTAATATAAATCATGCGAAGCGCCCTAACCCCTTGCAGCGCAAAGGCTGCAAGGGGGAATTTTTTGTCAAATTATAGAATGTATATTGTTGCGGATCGTTATCGATTGAGCTATAATACTACCAAGGCAAACAAGAGAGTTTCGGGAGGTGGCGGCATGAATCTAAAAAT
>JAITNX010000173.1 GCA_031290235.1 Synergistaceae bacterium
GGCGCGCTGGAACTGAAACGCGCGCGTTCCACAATAGCGGAGCAGTAGTCGTCGAGCGATTTTTCAAGGGCGATTATCAACGTGTCGAAATCGCCGTCGTCGGGCGTCTGCGATATGGCGAGCCCAACGTCGGAATATGACAGGGCGCGGCCCCAGCTGTCAAACTGTTCCGACAGAAGAGAGACCAGCGTGCCTGGATCTACAGTCCCGCCGCCGTGCAAAAACGCGGCGACTGCCGACGAGTCGAACCCGAAGCGCTTCAACCTGAGCAGGTTTCTGATATTCTCCGAGTCGATGCGGGCCTTGACCCATTTCACGACACCCGTCTCGCCCACAGTCTCCGCCAAAAGGAGGATGTCCGCGAACATACCGCCGTCGAGTTTACGTTCTATCTCCACTATATCTCCGACCTGTTCCCACGCGGAGAAACACGCTGGAATTATCGAGGAAAGCCCGTACGGCAGAAGAACGTAATCCTCTGATTCCATGCATGCCGACAACGTATCGGCCGATATGCTGCCAAGGCGAGTCAGAAGATCCCAGCGTTTTTTACCTCCCGATCTCTCCTTCAAGATCCCTTTCATTATGACTTTCACATTGTGAAAATCGTAAGGAACCCTGAATATATCGATCAGTTCCCTGTCAGGCACGAAGGACGCAAGTTCTTCGAACGTACGCGTCATTTCAAACTCCAGGACGGAATCGTAACGCTCGGAGGAATGCTCCCCCTCGCCCATTCCGCGGGAATAACCGGTCTCAGCCAGGATTTTTAACGCACCCTGGAGATCGCCGGAGTCAATCATTCTCTGGAACATTGACGCGTCGAACAACATGGATTCCATAGCGCGAATACGCGCTACCGCGTAGCCGTAAGCCTCGTTTCGCGACATTACAACACCCCTCTCAATCCGAGAAGAGCCGACTGACGACTTCGTTCTCCATACTCTCAGACGCCGCCTGCGTCAACATCTCCCATGTGCAGTTGATCGCGATCCTTCCATTCCTCAGGACGAAACCGCCTGAGAAATCTCCCTTCACAGGTGAAAGTTTTATCTTCGATCCGAGGGCGGAATTGAATTTGTCGATCCACTCCTGATCGATGAATTTTTCGTCGCGAGACAGTTCAAGCAACTCTCCGCCATCAACCGCCGCTTTTTTGAGGAGACGTTCGAAAAAAGCGACATACTCCGCCTTGTCAAGCTTCCCGAGAAGCCCCAGTCCCTCCGCGTACACGTCGCTTATAAGACTCCTCTCTGCGCCCAGGCGAATCTTGTTCACGTCGAGGCGCGCCACTATATCCCGGCGCTTGAATATCTCAGGGCGTTCACGCTCGAATCGGGCGCTCGACGCGTCCTCGACGCGCTTCACTTCGGCGGAAGTCTCATCACGTATCGCAAGTTCCTGTTTACGAGACGCATCCAGGATGCGATCGGCCTCTGCCCTCGCGTCGCTCTCTATCTTTTCCGTTATCTGCGCCAAAGACATGGTATTCCCCCCCTGTCCGGCTACTGTATTTTTATTCCCATTAACATAAAAATGCTCATCAACAGACCAAAAACGGCGTAGGTTTCGCACATGGCCGGAAGTATGACGGCCTTGCCTATCTGATCAGGGCGTTTTGAGATGAGCAGGATACAAGCCGCCGAAGACTTACCCTGCCATATCGCGGAGTAAAACCCGGCTATGGCTATCGGAAGGCAAGCCGCGCCTATTCCGAGTCCCTGCCATATCGAAAGGGCAACCGACGCGCTTCCGAGAAGACCGGCTTTCTGCATGGCCAAAACCGCGACGAGTAGACCGTATATTCCCTGCGTACCGGGAAGGGCCAGAAGGACGAGCGCGTATCCGAACTTCTTCGGGTCTTCGGTCATTACTCCGGCAGCCGCTTCGTTGGCAATGCCTATTCCCCACGCGGATCCAGAGCCGGCAAATCCGACCGCCAAAGCCGCGCCGAGAATAACCAGCGCCGGGCCGAGCTGCTCTGCCATCGCTGCTAGTACACTTTCCATAATCACATCACGCCTCCTTAGGGCTTAATTCAGTTTTATCGTAATATCCTTGTCAAATATCAAACGGACGACGATAGACGCTAGATGTCCGCGCCTCCGTCGAGTTTCACATACTGTGTACGAAGCGCCAGCGGAACGAACTCCTCTCCAGAGGCCTCGTGAAACTTGCTGAAGAACTCGACATACTGGAGTCTCAGAGAGTGTATGAACGCGCCGAGTATGTTTACCGCTATTCCAAAAAGGTGTCCCAGCACGAAGATCAATATACCGAGAACGATTCCGAGACCCGGGATACTGCTTGCCACAAGGTTAGCGAGCAGATTTATAACCATGCCGACGGCTGCGGATCCCAGGCCCAAAGCCAGAAGCCGACTGTAGCTCAAGAGATCGCCAAGGTAACTCGTCACGTTGTAAAGGCTCATGACTCCCGAGAACAACCTGCCGGCGAAACTTTCCTTCGTCCTGCCCTGAGTCGCGACCAATATCAACGCGCCCGCGCCCGCGATAGCGGCGCTCGCGCGCGTAGGCAGCCCGATGACTCCCGACGACGACAGCCCAATCATAACGAGACCGCAAAGGAAAATCATCCATCCTCCCTGATCGGCGAAAGCCGCCATCTTATCGCCTTTCCGTAAATTCTCCCGCATCGCTATGAGGAGCCCGACCATTATCTGGATGAA
>JAITNX010000024.1 GCA_031290235.1 Synergistaceae bacterium
TATCCACCCCCTTCTGCTGAACCAGTCTGCCGACGAAGGACACTATCGGCCGGCCGTCGTCCTCCCAGCCGCACATTTCGAGCAGGCGTTTCCTGCACTCAGCCTTACCCGACATGTCGTCCGGGCTGTAGGTCGCCGGGAGCAGTTTGTCGGTCGATGGACTCCATATTTCATAGTCGATGCCGTTCAATATGCCGCTCAGCTTTCCCCTGAGGACGCCGAAGACGCCCTGCAGACCGAAACCGCCGTCTATTGTCTGAATATCCCACGAGTAGTGCGGGCTTACCGTCGTTATTATGTCAGATGAGAGTGTGCCGCCCTTTATTATGTTGGCCTGACCATAGAACTCCAACCCGTCAAGCGAGAAGGCGTCCTTCGACAATCCCCACGAGGCGAGGAAGGACGGGTCCACTATGCCCTGGTGGGCCAGGTTGTGTATCGTGAGCGCCACGTCGTACATTGGGCGAAGCGTCCTGTAGTGCTTGTGCCAGCGGAGCGCCACCGGTATTATTGCCGTGGACCAGTCGTGGACGTGTAGTATCTCAGGCTGCCAGCCCACAAGGGTCGGGAGTTCGAACGCCGCTAGCGACAGGAATACGAAGGGGAGGACTGATGACTGGGTCAGTACCGTGGGATATATCCTGGGGTTCGTGAACAGCTCCGGCTGATCGAGTATGTACACAGTGAGTCCGTCTATGTCCGCCTCGTACACTGACGCTGAATATACCCTCCAGTCGAGTGCCACGTGAACCTGCTCTGGCAGTTTTTTGCAGCTACTGACATGTTTCCCGGCGCTCTCGAGAACGCCGGGAAACGCCGGGAGCAGGACCCTGGCGTCCACCCCCCTCCGCTTCATTGTCTTGGGGAGGGCGCCCAATACGTCACCCAACCCCCCCTGCTTTGCAAGGGGCGCCATTTCCACAGTAACGTGCAACACCCTGTGCGGGTTGTTCATCGCAACCTCTCCTGGAGCGTCCTAGTGCCCCCGGAAGACAGTTCCGTAAGCCTTCTCACAATACTCCTTAACGACTCTGTGGGTATTAAAGTAGCTCGCGTTCAGCGCTATCGTGTTCTTCATCATCCATATCCACTTCTTTCTGTCGTTGTAGTAAGTGGGGATGACCTTGTCCTCCAGCTTGTTGTAGAGGTCTATTGCATCCTGCGTCTCGTCGTATTCGATCAAATCGGCCTCCTGCGAGATCGGGCCTATCGACCATCCGGTTGTGTCCTCGATCCAGCCCTCTATCCACCAGCCATCGAGAACAGAGAAGTTCATTACTCCGTTGTGAACGCACTTCATGCCGCTCGTTCCGGATGCCTCCCTCGGGCGAATGGGCGTGTTGAGCCAGACGTCCACACCGGCGGTCAAAATCTGAGCCAGCTCCATGTTGTAGTTCTCGAGGAAGACGATAGGAAGGGCTACGCCTATCTCCTTCGACAGATCTATGATGCGCTTTATTATCTCCTTCGCCGGCGCGTCATGCGGGTGAGCCTTGCCGCCGAATATAAGCTGAACCTGCCCCGAACCGACATCCATGAGCCTCTTGACATCCGTGAAGAGCAGATCTGCCCTCTTGTACGTCGCGGCCCTGCGCGCGAAGCCTATCGTAAGCACGTCAGCGTCTAACTCCACTCCGGTCTCCTCGAGAACCCGTGCGAAGAGACGCATTTTCGCCGCCTGGTGCGCCTTCCAGATATCCTCCTCAGGAAGCTGGAGCGCCTGAATGAGACGGCTCGGATCGTTTCTCCAGGCAGGGATGTACTTATCGTAGAGGCGGGCAAATCCGGGGCAGGTCCAAGTCGCGGAGTGGACGCCATTCGTGATGTAGTCCACATTCTCCGTGCCGAACATCTTTCTGCTGACCTCGGCGTGCTTCTTTGAGACGGCGTTGACGTATCTGCTGAACTTTAGTCCAAGATCCGTCATCGACACGCCGCTGCCCCCCAGCATCCTGCGGAGTCTGTTGCTGTTGCTGTCCTCCACGACGGAGGTGATGAGATCGTATGGGAAGTAGTCATGGCCGGCCGGGACCGGGGTATGCGTAGTGAATATGACCTCCTCGCGAACCTTGTCGAAGTCCTCGTACCCAAGCTCGCGCGTGAGTTCCAGCGAGATGAATCCCGCATGTCCCTCGTTCAGGTGGAAAGTCCCAACATTGTTGTAGCCAAGGTCGCGGAGAAGCCTGAGTCCGGCCACTCCCAGGATCATCTCCTGACAGAGGCGGTAACGGTTGTCGCCGCCGTACAGCTCCCACGTCAGGCTCCTGTCGCTGGGTGCGTTAGTTTCTATATCGGTGTCGAGGAAATATATGGGCAGCGGGTATCCGGAATGTCCCATATAAGTGTAACCCCAGGCCCTTACGAACACAGTGCGCCCTTCGAGTATGATCGAGACCCTGTTGTCCAGTTTTGCCAACAGCTTCTCCGGCTCCCACTCGACCGGGCGCTCGATCTGCTGGCCCTCCTGGGTCAGCTCCTGCCTGAAGTATCCCTTGCGGTAGAGCAGGGTAACCGCGACCATTGGGACTCCGAGGTCGGCCGCGCTCTTTAAAATATCGCCTGCCAGGATTCCAAGACCGCCCGAATAGGTAGGAAGCTCCTGAGCGATTCCGATCTCCAACGAAAAATAAGCCACATTCCTAAATATCGGGTTGCGTTCAAAGGTGGAGAGCAACGACGAACTAATATTTTCCCCGTAGGTGATTAATGCCATCTTGAGACCTCCAAATCATTTTTTGTTTTTTTACATCTCAATAATCCACTCTAGCATTTTATACCATTTATCCCAGATCCGGCGTAGCGAAGCCGAGAAGTTTCGTAAGCTCTATTACAACTTCTGGCGGCTCTGATTTATATTCGGTCAATATCTCCCATATTTTGTTCTGAAGCATCCATTTGTCAATACTTATTCCAAGTTCCTCCGTCCTGCCGAGGAGCGACAGGACTTCGTCGTAAGCTCTCACATCCCCTCTCTCTCTGGCGGCCTGAAGTCTTTCCAGGAAGGCATCCTCCAGCCTTGGCGCGAGTACCGAGAGATCCGGCGTTATCCCAACCCCTTGCGCGTCATCCAACAGAAGCTCGAGCTTCGATCCCGGCAACAGGAGGCTCAAGATGTCGTCGGAGCCGTCCATTGTCTTTATCAGCCTCTCCCTGTACACGAAATCCACGGCGGCAAAGAGGAACTTCGACGCGTTCACCCCCATCATCCTCATCTGAACGAGAAGCCTCTGGTTGTCCTCCAAAAGGCCCTCGGCCAGCTCCAGGTGTTCCTGCTCCGCGGACTTCGTCCGCTCGATCGCGATGCCCTCCTTGTCATTCTGCGACAGGTCCCGGAAGTGCCACGGCCCGAACTCGAAGTTCTCCTCGAGGAACTTCGAGACGGAGATTATGTCTCCCTCATAGAAACTTTGCCATATCTCCTTCTGTCCGGGGACCGACTTTTCAGATAGCCTGCACACATCGTCAAGCCCTCCTGTAGAGAGTACGGCAGATGCTCCGCTCCAGGTTTCGAGGGTCCTTACGTCAGACACCTCTGTCCTCGACACGAACAGATCCAGATCTCCGGACGGGAAGCAGCGAGAGTCCGATTTCACCCGAAATGTATAGTAGGACCTCTCCCTCGACAGAAGCGCGACGGATGCCGCGATGTCGCGTATCGTGCGCTTGCGCGGAATCACTGTCTGAACCATGACGTCGTATCCCGTGGACATCTCGCTGGTGTTGCCGCGTACGTCCTTGAGGTCGTTCATGAAATCTTCGCCGATGGACACTCCGGACACATCCTTGATGTATTCCGTCGCCCTCAGGGCATAAGCCATTATCTGCCTCGTCTCGATGCCGGCGACGTCGTTGAAGAACCAACCGCAGGAAGTGTACATGAACATGCGCATCCTCTGCGCTTCTATGAGCGAAAGGACCCTGAGCAGATCACCGTGCGCCAGCCTGCCGCACGAGTCGCGCAGGAAGTCGGCCTTCCTTCTCTCGACGTCGCTCCTCGTGGAGCTGTCGGCAAAACTCATGAGGTAAAGCGCCACGGCCTCGTCGCGGAGCGTCCAAGGCGAGTCGCAGTATCGGCTCATTTCACGCTCGTAAACATCGTCTATCCTGTCCCTCACCCTGTCCAGCGCCGTGCGGAGCGGGGCGCGCCACGCCTGATTCCAGCCATCCTCGCCGCCGGTGTGACAGCCGCAGTTGCTGCGCCAGCGCTCGATGCCGTGGGCGCAGGACCAGGATGTGTTGTCCGCCACCTTGCACTCCCAGGTCGAAGGGTATTTGTCTATGAAGGAGGGTATATTCGTTATGACGGCATCCGGCGAGTTCGAGAGAACCTGGGCCGCCCTCGCGAGCGCCATCTCTCCGTACCTGTGATGGTGCCCATATGTCTCTCCGTCCGTCGCTATGACCAGAAGCCTCGGCTCCTTATCCGACGGCAGCTTCGACAGGAGCGCGTTGGCGAAGTGATCCCCGTTGTAGAGAAGCCCCCCAAAGGCAATGTCATGCGCTATGCTGCCGAAGTAGAATACTATCGTTATCCTGGCTCCGGACGGCAGTGTCGCCACGTATGGGTGGGTCACGTCGAGTCCGTCGCCTCCCGGCGTCGCCCTCCAGGTTCCCCCTGGCTGCTTCACGGCCTCGCACTGATGCGGCGCCAGTATTGTAAAATCTATCCCATCCGCCGCCAGCGCCTCGAGGGAGGCTGTATCCACAGCCGTCTCAGGCAGCCACATCCCTCGCGGGCGCCTTCCGAAACGAAACTCGAAGTCCTTCGAACCCCATATCACCTGAGTGCGAATGTCGCGTTCCTCCGAGAGCGGGAGGATCATGTGGTTGTAGGCCTGGGCCATGGCGCCTCCGGCGCCGAAAGACTCGGCCGCGAACTTGTCAGCGTCCACTATGCTGCGCGCCAGGGCCGGGTTGTGCGAGGATATCCAGCTGTGCAGAGTCGGTCCGACGTTGAAGCTGATATGCCTGTAGTTGTTCGTTATATAAACTATCCTCCCGGCTGAATCCAGAAGGCGGGCTGACATGTTGGGCTTGTAGCACTGTTCGTGCACACAGGAGTTCCAGTCATGGTACGGCGCGGCCGTCGGGTCCTTCGTCACCGCGTCGAGCCACGGGTCCTCCCGCGGCGGTTGGTAAAAGTGGGCGTGAACACAAATTCCGTGTATCTGCTGCAAACAAACCACCTCCATAGCTGCTCAGATTATACATCGTTGTGTTGGGCGACACTACATGTAGAGGGATAAAATAGATATCAAATTTGAACATAATAGGCATAAGCGCGATAAATCAGCCTTCCCCTAGCTTCCCCGAGCGGACTCCCCGGCGCAGTGTACGAGGAATAAAAGACATCCTACGGCGAGCCAAATATCGGCCGCGTTCACGTATCCGGCTATGCGGACCCAGTCAACCACGTAACCGTAGAGCAGGCGGTCCGTCAGGTTGCCGGCGGCCCCGGCGCAGAGGAAAACCAAGCCCGGCATCCTCCTGAATCGCCTGCTGGAGATACAGGCAGCAAGCAGGATGAAAGCGCCGGTCAGGGCCAGCGCGAGTCCCGCCGGAGCGTAGTCGTCCAGAAGGGAGAACGATATCCCCCGGTTGAAGTACAGACCAAGGGAAAACAATTTGCCGCTCCCGCCGGACGCCTCTTCGAGACTGGACAACGCCCAAAGTTTCGTCGCCCTGTCCGCGGCGGTCAACAGAACGAAAAGCGCGGCCGGCGCAAAATTTTTTCTGGTCAGCCCCAAACTGTGCAAATTAAACCTGCCACTCAATATAGCGAACCCGGAGCGGGGCTGTCTGCCAGGCATGGCTAGAGGATGCGGTCGATTTTTTCAATGGCCTTGTCGTACTCGAACATCAATATATGCTGCTCTATTTCAGAGATCATGTCCTTCGTCTCCTGATCGAGTTTCATGGATACGTATTTTATCAGCATTTCGTTGACGGTCGCGATATCCATGCCCATCAGCGCTGACTTCAAAACTGCCAGCTGAAGGTCCGGCCGCGCCGCTCCGGGGGCTTCTGAATCTCCTCCGTCGCTGTTCAGCGCGGTATTTATGTTGGCTACCATTACACTCAGACTTTTAAGCAGATCTCCAGTCTTTTCGTCAATGACATCCCTGTTTCCATCCCTGGCCGCTTCCTCCAGGCTGGCGGCAGAGTCGGCTAAATTGCCGTCTCCGATGCTGCGGGCGGCGCCCTTTATGGCGTGGACATAAATGCGATAAAGTTTGTAATCCCCGTCCTCAATTGTCTTGCTGATCTGTAAGATCTTCTCGTTCGCGTCGGAGCAGAACCCCATCAAAATATCGCGATAGAGGTCCACAGAACCGCCGATATTCCGAAATCCCCAAAGGACGTCCACGTCTGGTATGACAAAAGCCGGCGCAGGGATTGGCGCACTGTCGCCTTGCGTCGGCATCGACTCGACATGCTTTTCGGCCGGTATCCATTTTTTCAGCACGCTCTCCAAGCGGCGCGTCTCTATCGGTTTCGCCAGAAAATCGTCCATGCCATTCTCCAGAAACATCTCCCTGTGGCCAGGCAGCGCGTTGGCGGTGAGCGCCACTATCGGCAGTTTTTTATAGTAGTCGTCCCCTTCGCCCCCAAGGCCTCGTATGATGGAGGTCGCCTCGACGCCGTCCATCTCCGGCATCATGTGATCCATGAACACCATATCGTAGCGATTTTTTTTCACGAGTTCAACCGCCTTGGCTCCGTTGTCGCAGGTCTCGACACTCGCTTTGAACTGGGACACCAGCTCCTTCGCCACTCTAAGATTACTGGAGATGTCGTCCACGATAAGCACCTTTGCGCCTGGGATTGTAAAGCGCGCCAGGCCGCCTATTGCCGTCCCCGCGCCGGTTTCGAAGATATAGTTCAGGGCATTCGCGACAGAGACTGAGTGCAGAGGCAAAAGTATGCTTCCCACCCCGCTGAACGCCGACGCGTCGCCAAGCTCGACCATCACCACGAGCTGAACGGGCGTATGGCATTCGCTGAGCACGTTGATGCAGTCCATGCCGTAGTTGGACGAGACAAACGCGAAATCGTAGTCGCCGTCCTTCATGTCCTCCTTGAACTCATCCAGGTTTGCGGCGCAGTCCGGAGTCACTCCAAGCCCATTCATCGCCCTAATGGCCGATTGCCGGTGGAGAATCCTCTCCTCGTACAGCAGGACTCGCTTCTGTCCTGGATCTTTGACGACGGCGAGTTTATCGTCGCCGACATATGACTGGATGACAGTCGCCGTAAAGGTCGATCCCTTGCCATACTCGCTCGTCACCGTGACATTGCCGCCCATGAGCTTGCAGAACGTGCGGGCGATGGCCAGCCCGAGTCCCGAACCCTCCACGCGCCGGTTGTATTCGACGTCAAGCCGCGAGAAATCCACGAAAAGCTTTCCGATGTCCTCTTTTTTTATGCCGACGCCGCTGTCGCTCACCCTGATGATCAGCTCCACCTTGTCGTCCCCGACTGTTCTGTACTGGATGTCGAGCGATATGAAGCCGTTGGGGGTGTATTTCACGGCATTGGACAGCAGATTGACAACTATCTGCCTCAGGCGAATGTCGTCCCCCATAAGATGACCTGGAATATTGGAGTCGGCGTTGACGAAGAAGTCCAGCTGCTTATCCACCAGCCTGGCGCGAATGACGCTGATCAGATCGTTCATCAGAGAAGCCAGGAAGTAATTTCTCGAATCTATCTTTAATTGGCCGGACTCTATCTTAGAAAAGTCGAGTATGTCGTTTATTATGGAGAGCAGAGAGTTGCCGGCCTGGTGTACTATGGAGATATACTCCTGGACCTCCTGCGAGATGTTCTTTCGCATGATGAGTTCCGACATGCCGAGAATGGAGTTCATGGGCGTGCGGATTTCGTGGCTCATCCTCGCAAGGAACGACGATTTGCTCTTGTTCTCCTCGTCCGAGCGCATTTTTTCGATGCTCAGTTGTATCAGGAAATAGCTCAGCATGGACATAAATATAAAACCCAAGATCGACAGTATGGACGTCATGAGGTAGACTTCCTTGTAGTAGCTCCACTCCGGCGTAGCTATACCAACGTGCCAGCCGTTTTTCATCCTCATGAAAAATGTTATCACCCTTGCGCCTTGAAAATTTCTCAGGCTCGTCGCCAAGACCTCTCGCTCGCCCAGCCTCAGCCGCTCTGTTATAGCGGCGTGCTCGGCGCTTAAATCGGCAAAAGGCAGGCCGCGATATGCATCATCTGGGTGAGCTATCAGGTTCATGTTATTATCCGCCAGCATTCCGTAGCCGCCATCCGCGAACTGCAGCGACGTTATGTATTTCGAAACCTTCGACACGTCGAAGTCGATAGCCACCACGCCGTAAAATTCGCCCGTGTAGCTCCTCAGCGCAATCGACACTGAAATGATAGTCATGCCTGTACGGACATCTATATAAGGAGCGGCGAAAGCGACTTCCCTGTAGTCGGCGGATTGGGCCGCGAGGTACCATGGACGTTCTTGGGGGACGTAGTCGGACGGCGGTATCCACCCACTCCCGTCGAAAAACTCGCCGTCAAAAAAACCGTAAACGCTTATGAAGCTCGAGAAGCCGTTCACAGGCTGCATCAGCCAGTCGGTCAACTCCAGCATATAACCTTTCAGCTGTTCGTGGGTGCCGCCGTTCCACAGGCTGTTCTGAAGCGTCAGGGCCGTGGCTAACAGCGCGACCTCCATCTCCCTAAGGTTCAAGTTTATAGTGGCCTCCGCGGAGGTCAAGACCTCCCGCGCATTTGTGACGAGCTGTTTTTCCACGATGTAGCTCATGGAAAAACAGCTCGCAAGCACCAACAGCAGGAAGGCCATGAAAACGAAGATCAGCTGTTTTTTATTCGCTCGTAAGATATCCGCAAGCTTCACTATAAACGCCTCGGGCCGAAATCACCACAGCCCCATCGTTTCTTCGTACATGGCACTGTATTCATTAGCAGGGACGCTCCAACCGCTGTCGCGCTCCATACATCGTTTGACAAGTTTGTGCCAAGCCTCCCTGTCCCTGTACATATCCCTGGCCCGGAAGCATGCGTCGCGCATCTCGTCCGCGCTGTAGGCCGCGAATGTAAACCCGTTGCCGCCGCTTGCCGCGTCCGACACGGTATCCTTCAATCCGCCCGTTTCTCTGACTATCGGCGCCGACCCGTAGCGCATCGCGGACAGATGGGCAATGCCGCACGGCTCGGACTTGCTCGGCATGAGGAACATATCGCTGCCGGCATAAATTTGGCGGGCCAACCCAGGCGGCTTCCCTGGCCTCACCGCAAACTGTCCGGAGTGCCTGGCCGCAAGCTCATCAAAGAAACGCCTATAATGCGCCTCGCCATTGCCAGTTATCACGATCTGCAGACCTCCGCCAAGGATCTCGTCCGCCATATAGCGCATAAGGTCCAGTCCCTTTTGCGTCTCGAATGGCGTGACCATCCCTATGATCGGCTCGTCGCTCTTCGAGAGTCCGAGCATGTCGCGCAGATTTTTTTTGCACTCGGCCTTGCCGCCCTCAAAGTCGGATGAGTCGTAAACCGCCGCGATATCGGGATCATTGGAGGGATCGTATTTGTGCGTATCGACGCCGTTCAATATGCCGCGCAGCTTGCCCTCCCTCAAACGGAGAAATTCATAGAGACCGTGTCCGTACCAGGGCGTCATTATCTCCTTAGCATAAGTCGGAGACACCGTATTCACAAGGTCGGCCATCTCTATCGCGCCTTTTGTATAGTTCACTATGCCATCGAACTCGATGGTGTGAAAATTTTCCCGGCCTATGCCCACAGTCCCCTCCAGAGCTTCCGGGCCATACTGTCCTTGATACTGGAGGTCGTGTATGGTGAAGACAGTCTTGATGCGTGAAAATTTGTCCAGATGCCTGTAGTACAGGTTCAGATATACCGGCGCCAGCCCCGTCTGCCAGTCGTTGCAATGGATGACGTCTGGCGCGAAATCGGAGTGGGACAGCATCTCCAGGACGGCGCGCGAGAAGAACGCGAAACGCTCGCCGTCATCATAGAAACCGTAGACTCCATCCCGCTTAAAATAATACTCATTGTCTAAAAAATAAAAAAGAACGCCGCGGACTTCCGCCTTAAAGAGTCCGCAATATTGGCTGCGCCAGCTAACAGGGACGGTGAAATTCGCCACGTATTCAAAACGCCGCTTCCATTCGGAATCGATGTCGCCATAAAGAGGCATTATCACCCTGACATCGTCGCCCCTCATATTCAGGGCCTCAGACAACCCCCCAGCCATTTCCCCCAGGTCGCCAGAAGAAAAAAAAGGCCGTGCCTCGCTTGACGCGAATAAAACCTTCATAGAATCTCTCCTGTCATTTCATTAAAATATCATAACAGCTACATGGTTCAAATCTGGCGGCCACTGTTATGCCGTCAGCAAAAACAATCGGCGGAGGCAAGGAACGCGTCCGCCACTATCGGATCAAAGTGGTTGCCGCGCTCGTTCTTTATTATCTGAACCGCCTGGTCGTGAGTGAAGGCCTTCTTGTAAGGCCTCTCCGAAACAAGCGCGTCGTAGACGTCGGCCACAGCCATCAGCCTTCCCTGGAGCGGGATGTTGGAACCGGCTATGCCCCTCGGGTATCCTGAGCCGTCCCATTTTTCGTGATGGGTGCCGGCCATTATTTTAGCATGGGTGAGGAAGACGCTCTCCTTGGCGCTCTGTTGTATTTTTTCGATGACGGTTTCGCCGAATGTAGTGTGCTTTTTCATCTCCTCGAATTCTTCGTTGGTAAGTTTGGCAGGTTTCATTAGAATGTTGTCCCGAATAGCGATCTTACCTACGTCATGAAGTTGAGCCGACTGCAGGAACAAATCTATATCCCATGTACTCAGAACGTCCCCGTAGACGCCGCTTTTTGCCATCTCTTGGACGAGTACGCTCAGGAAGCGCTCAGTGCGTTCGACGTGCCCTCCGGTCACGTCGTCGCGGTATTCGACGAGGTTGCTCACCGTCGTCAGGATGGCCCTTTGCAACTCCAGGACGGCCCCGGTCTTCTGTTCGACCAGTTTAACGAGGTTGTCGTTCAGGTTTTTCAGCTCGTGCTTCTGGGTTTCCACCAACATGTGTACATCGACGCGCTTCAGCAGCAATTGAGGAGAGAACGGCTTTGCGATGTAGTCCACCGCTCCCAGCATGAACCCCTCCAGCTCGCTGTCGGCGTCGGATTTCGACGTTAGAAATATTACTGGTATATCCTCGGTCCTCCTGTCGCTTTTAAGTCTCCCTATCGCCTCGTAACCATTCACATCCGGCATGAGCACGTCCAGCAATATGAGGTCGGGCAGCGTCCGCTCCAAGAACTGAAACATCTTCTCAGCGCTAGGCACGGTAAACACGTCATATTTGCTCATCAGAATGTTCCTTGCCAGTTTCAGAATTATAGGGGTATCGTCAACAAGAATGATCTTCTTTCGCTCTCCATACATAATTTAGCCCCTCCATGGACCAGTCAGTCTTAGGCTGGCAAACAGCTATACACAGTCCCGCATTCGTCTCTTTGCGCCGCAAGCTGACAAAAATTATGCCGCCGATATCAAACGCAGAAGACCGAGTCGTTAGTTGATCGCTAAGTTATAGCATCATAAAACATTATATTTCAGCGCAAATTTCCAAAAACTAAATAATTAATTTCCTCTTATCCAGATATACCAAAACATATCGTACTATATTGAAGTATATTGTCAAGACCGCCGGCGTAAATTCAATAATAACGTGGCAGCATTAAGCGACATTAAATCTGGATTTACCAAGCTCCGTTTCGCCCCCCTTGAGAAGCCATGCCCAGTAAACTTTGGGCAGCTTCGTATCCGCCGGCTGATCCGACCAGTGTGAGACGTGATAATTATACTCGATAAACGCTGATAAAACGCGAATCGATATGTATTTGCATCTTCATGCACTTGCAATTTATGCATCCCATGGATTATAATACCAAGTATCGAAAATTCCTGCGGTGTGCGTGAAACGGGTAATGTCTTGAGCCAACGTCCTTATCCCGCGGGGGATTGCTCCGTACCGGTGGATGCGGCTTTTTGCCGCTCAAACCAAGGCTCGGGAATCCCCCATCCTTTTAGGAGCGGGTCAAGACACTCCGTTCACGGCATTGCGGGTTTTATAAGATCAAGGGAATTGTAATTTCGTCATATTCGTCTCAGGATGGCGGACGCGACTATCCCAGCCACGACAGTGAGGAAGAGGCTCTTCGTCAAAAAAGCGACTATGAAAGCCGGAATTGCCGCCAGCATTCGCGGGTTGATGAACGAAAGAACGGGCGAGATCTGGCCGCTATTGTCAAGAATCAGCTCCGGCAGCAGCAGGGCGGACAGAATCGCGGGGGCGATGAGAGAGAGCCAGCGCCGAGCCAGTTGCGGAATATCCCGCCCGGACAGCAAAATGAGCGGGGCTATGCGCGGAATCGCGGTCACAGCCACCATGCCTGCTATTATGAGCCACGTCCGGCTCATTGTCTCCTGCCCTCCATCACGAGAACCCCGGCTGTAGCTCCGGCAACGGCGCCAATGAACGCCGCCCAGGATCTCATGCCGGCGATTCCGACTGCCACTGAGACCGCGCCGCCACACAGGGCTGCCGTCACAGCAGGTTTGTCCCTGCAGGCCGGCAGCAACAGCCCAATGAACATGGCCGGAAGCGCGAAGTCCAGGCCCCATGCCTCAGGGCTTTCTATCAGCGCCCCAAGGTAATAGCCGGCAAGCCCGGAAGCGGCCCATGCGATGTAGGCCGTGACGTTCAGGGCAATAGCCTCGGCCGGGTCCGGCTCGCCAAGAGGGAAGCTGGCGGAGTGGATGGCAAACGACTCGTCGGTCAGCATCAGGCCGAACGCGGCCCGCAGACTTGTGTTCCACCCTCCGATGAGCGGGGCGAGGGATGCCGACATAAGCACGTGCCTGAAGTTGACAATGAATGTAGTGCCGATGACGACGAGCGCATCCGCTCCACGAAAAAACATCGATATCGCCATGAACTGCGCGGCGCCCGAGAACACCAAGAGCGACATCCCAACAGTCGGCCATGCGCCAAGCCCCGTCTGCTGCCCAAGAAGGCCGTATGCCAGCCCTATCGGGGCATAACCAAGCACTATGGGCATGGCTCGCCTCGCTCCTCCGGCGACCGACGAAAGCCGGCTGCCGCACCGAGGCCAATCGGCCCCTGATTTCGCAAACATACTGAATCGCACCGGAGACCCCCTCCCCAAAAAACATTTTCACAATATATCACATTTTTGAGAATGTCCCGAGTTGTTATGGCCGCGTCCCCCAGGGCAACAGCATTTACTTTTATGAGATCAGGTGCCAAGATAGGAGTATGAATATACAGAGATTGAAAGAAACTGAAGATCAGCGCGATAGCAAATCCGTAATAAACACCTACGGCAAAACGATACGTTGTCTCTGGCAAGGAAGGCTGACCTCGGCCACAATCGGCTCGGGACCAGAAAAAAGATGCTCAAAGCCACTCTAAGGAATTATTACTTACTGAATTACCACCAGCTAAAGCTGGTGGGTTCACAAAGCGACTGAAAGTCGCTTTCAGGCTAAAGCCTGCTGAAAAGTCCTATGGCTCAAGCCATCTAAAGCTTACGACTC
>JAITNX010000026.1 GCA_031290235.1 Synergistaceae bacterium
TCCCGCATCAGTAAAAACACTTATTACCACCTCTATCAAATGAAGATTTTTTGAAGATTTACGTAGTAATACTAACAGCTTTTGTTATGATAAGTCAATGGTCATTGCTAGAAGTGAGCATAAAGTCTCATTTTTGTCATACCAAATTTATCAGCGTTAGATCAGTGGTTTGGCGAGTTGACGTTTTGACGAGTTGTTGATTTCAAATTGATATTATTGGTTATTGGCAAAAAAATGTGGGCCTCATAACCTACACGAAAATGCCGCGTTATGATATCCTCTTGAGTAAGTAATGAAGAACGGTTCCAACAAACTAGGAGGTTGATACTGCAATGAAGCAATTGCGCACACTTACCGAATTGTTGAATTATGCCCGCGAAGTTGGCCCCATGAAGATAAGCGTAGCATGCGCCGAGGACGCCGAGGTGCTGGAGGCTGTTGAGGCGGCCAGAACAGAGGGAGTCGCGAATGCCTTTCTCGTGGGCGACGCGGACAAGATAAAGTCCGTGGCGGCATCCCTTTCGATCGACCTCGGCAACTTCGAGATAGTCGACGACAAGAACGGGGCATCCTCGGCGAGTCTGACGGCCGTCGAGCTGGTATCATCGGGACAAGCGCACATCCTGATGAAGGGCATGGTGCCCACCGCGAACTTCCTTCGCGCGGTGCTGAACAAGGAGAAGGGGCTTCGCTCGGGATCTCTCATCTCTCACGTGTATGTCCACGAGATCGAGAATTACGATCGCATATTCTTCATCTCCGATCCGGCGTTCAATATGTACCCAGACCTCCAGGGCAAGGTGAGCATCGTGGAGAACGTCGTCAAGCTCGCCCACTCCTTTGGCGTACAGACCCCAAAGGTCGCTGTGCTTGCCGCGGTCGAGGTGGTCAACCCAGACATGCCGCCGACACTGGACGCCGCGGTCTTGACCCAGATGGGACGCCGCGGACAAATAAAGGGCTGCCTCATAGACGGCCCATTGGCGCTCGACAACGCCGTGAGTCCCGAGTCGGCCAAGCACAAGGGCCTCGTCTCGGATGTCGCGGGCTGCGCGGACATACTGCTGGTTCCGAACATAGAGTCAGGAAACATGCTGGCCAAAGCCATAGTGTACTTCGCGCGAAACAAGACGGCGGGGCTGGTGCTCGGAGCCAAATCGCCGATAGTCCTGACGAGCCGCGCGGATTCGGCCGAGACAAAAACGCTCTCCATCGCGTCGGCTGTGGCGCTCGCCGCGTTCCAGAAAAAATAAACTGAACGAGCCGGGAATACCCTGGTTTAATGGAGGTGGCGGCGAACTTTGAAGATAATGGCGTTTATGCTCAAACAGTCTGTCACGGAGTTCGCCATATTTGACGATGGCGTACAGATACTGGACGAGGAGCTTGAACACTCCGTCTCGGATCTGCACGCCAGGCTCACTCCGCATGAACAGGGGCAATTCCGCCTCGGCGAGATGATGGAGGCGTTGGTGGAACAGGAGGTGGCGTTCGACAATATCGATATTGTCGTGACGCTGGCCGGGTGCGCCGGCCTGCGGCCAGGCATATATCTGGCCAGCGGGGGCCTCGTGGATTTCCTGAAGGAGAGCGAAATCGACGAGAACGACATGAGAGCGGGCGTTTATATGGCCTATGCGATAGCGGAATATATAAACAGCTCCTACGACACCGAATGCATACCTCTCGTCGTCGAACTCAAGATGGATAACCAGATAAACGAGGAGGCTACCTTATCCGGCCTGAGAGGAATCGCAAGGGATCCCGTATTTCACGTGTACTCACATCACTATGCCGCCGCGGTTCACGCATGGGAGAACAGCAAGAGCCAGTCGGACGTCAAACTTGTCGTCGCGCATCTTGGAACCGAGACCAGCGTAGGCGCCTACGACAGGGAGAACATATTGGATTCAAACAGCCCACTGGATGGGGAAGGCCCATTCTCCCCAACGGCGTCTGGAAGTCTTCCGGTCGATGGACTCGTCAAGCTGTGCTTCTCCGGCAAATACGACATGGACGAAATGCTGAACATGGTGACACGAGAGGGGGGCCTCACCGCTCATCTCGGCAGCGGAAAGCTGTCGGTCGTTCAGGAGTCATGGCACAGCGGAGACGAGAAAACGAAAATGATCGTGAAGGCCATGGCCCGCGAAGTGGCGAGAGAGATAGGGGCGCGGGCCGTAGTCTTGAGGGGAGAGGTCGAGACGATAATACTCACCGGCCCTTGGGCGGCATTCACGGAGTTCACGAACGAGATCGTTTCGAGGGTCGAATGGATAGCGAACACTGAGATCAACATCTATGAGAGCGAGCTGAGTTCGCTATCTACAGCGGCGATGGAAACATTTCACGGAAATATGAAATTGTTGCTTTTTGAGGATAATAAGCAATAAACATTAGGCATTTAACCGATGTTTCACTATATGTCATCAAATTATCCCCATTTTGCGCCTATTTATCAAAAAAACCCCGCGCTTGCCTTAAACGATAATCCATGTTAGTATACTTACCATTGATCGTTTTATGGTCTTTTGCGAATCCCAAAAGCGTGATACAGGGGGTGTCATATGACTGACAGAAACCACTCGCGAGACAATTTATTGTCTAAATGTCCCTTAAAGAGGATTTTACGAATTACGATAGTTATTGGCGCGGCGGCATTTATGACTATTTCACAGGATTCTTCGGTATTAGCCAATATGAACTCTCCCCAGGGCGCTCTCGATATAGCTGGGATTACCCCTGGAAAATATGAATTTGCCGAAAAAAAACGGAACACCGCGAGTCCAGCGGAGGTTACTGTATCCTCACTGCGCGGCATCGTCAACTTGATGCGTCAGGCCACAGAGACGGCCGCCCTTCTTCCAAAGGAACCGCGAGAGCAGGCCAGAGTCGCGACTGTACCGTTGAGCGATCTCGACGTCGCGTTCAAGGTCGTATGCACGCTGCCGAAACCGATCACTGACGATAAACCGCTGATCGCGTCGGCCCGGCCC
Organism: Synergistaceae bacterium; assembly: GCA_031290235.1. Classification (GTDB taxonomy): domain Bacteria; phylum Synergistota; class Synergistia; order Synergistales; family Synergistaceae; genus JAIRWR01. The sequence goes on from JAITNX010000026.1 coordinate 2,997, forward strand.
AAGGAGAATAGCGGCAAAGCCGAGGACAAGTCCGCGCCGCAAAAAGGCGCCTCGGTGTCAAACATGATCGGGCCAAGCGGATTGCAGTGGCCTGTGGATGGAGTCATTTTTTCCACTTTCAACGCGCCGAGGGGAAAAAAACGATTACATGGGGCGATAGATATCGTGACTAAGCGCGGCACTCCTATATCCGCGGCCGCGGACGGGACGGTTTCCGTGGTTGCGAACGGCGGCAAGGGGTTCAGCGGCTACGGCAAAGTAGTGATAATAGATCATGGCAAGGGCATCCATACCCTTTACTCCCACTGCGACACAATTTTAGTGAAGATGGGGCAGCGCGTGAAGCGCGGCGATTACTTGGCCACGGTTGGAAGTACCGGCAGGGCGACGACGAACCACGTTCACTTCGAGGTGCGTGTCGCGGGCAAGAAACAAGATCCTCTCAAGCTGCTTCCGAGCCGTCCCGAGATGGTACGGGCCAATAACTATAAATCGCCTAAGAGCAAGGGGAACTGAGTTTGGCGTAATTTGACGACGACATAGGGCCGGACCCGCTTATCGGGTTCGGCCCTTTTCTAAATACGACACAATATTTTACAATTCCGTTACATTCTCATGACGGTTCCGTGACATTTTTTTTCTGGCGCCCCCTATCATTTGTCTCAGGAGGTGACTACAATGTCACGAAGGATACATATCAAGGCAATAGCGGTTTTAGCGGCGGCATTTCTATCGGCGGCTTCGAGCGCGGCACTGGCGGCGGAATCAATAAAGCTGGAAGCCGGCGCCGACACTCCCCTTGTCAGCGCGGGCGGGGCGAGGCGGGTTATAGTGAGAGCGCTCCTCAGACCGGAAAGGACTGAGAGGATGAAGAGATCTCCTCTTGCCGTGGCCCTCGTCATCGACAAATCGGGGTCGATGGCGTCGGACCGGAAGATGGAGAACGCGCGATTAGGAGCGCTGGAGGCGATCAGGTCGCTGGACGACCGGGATGTGGCTGTCGTCGTGGTCTATGACGACGAGGCATCCGTCCTGCTCCCTCCGACGAACCCGACGTTCGACGACGAATTCAGACGGAAGATATCTAAAATCAGCCCCGGCGGCTCGACAGCCCTATACGACGGGGTGAAGACCGGGGCGGCTCAACTGAGGCCATTCACGGGGGAGGGCTACATACCGAGGATAATACTGCTCTCAGATGGCATTGCCAACGTTGGCCCTTCATCGACCCGGGAGCTGGCATCGCTTGGAAGGACGCTTTCGGGACAGGAGACGACCATCACGACTATCGGGCTGGGACTGGACTACAACGAGGACCTAATGACGGCCTTGGCGGCCGAGAGCGGCGGGAACTCGTACTTTGCCAGGACGGCGGAGACGCTGCCCGACATATTCGCGCGCGACATGAAGGACGCCCTCCGTCTCACGGCAAGAAGGACGAGAGTCACATTGACGTGTACCGACGAAGCGACGCCGATACGCGTCCTGGGACGCTCCGGTGAGAGAAGAGGGCAGACTATGGAGACTTCCATCGGCAACCTCTACAGCTCCGAAAAATACGCTCTCTTCGAGATAGAAGTCCCGGAGCGCGGGGACGGGTCTCTATTCCACGCGGCCACTGTGAGAGTCGAGTACGTCGACTCGAGGACCGGCATGAGTATCTCGACCGAGACGCCGGTCGAACTGGCCTTCACTGACGACGCCATGAAGGCGGAGAAAAACCGCAGCACGGAGATTATAGCTCAGACGGCACTAGCGAGGAACGCCGAGATTCGCGATGAGGTCGTGCGCCTCTCCGACGAGGGCCGCGTCAAGGAAGCCTCGAAGCTGCTCAAAAGCCGTGCGCCATACATGAGGAAGATCGCCTCGCTCGCCCCGTCCGAGGCGCCGGAGATGAACGCCGAGGCGGACAGTTTCGACTCTCTGGCGCAGGAATTGGAGGAAGCGGGCGAGATGTCCTCGGAACAGAGGAAAAAAACCGTCAATGACTCCTATATACAAAAAAACCAACAGTCAGACGTGAATGATGTAGAATAAAAGAAGAACTGATTTATCGCCAGGGACCTAAAGTGTAAAGATTAAAATCTAGGCTGTGACGCTCCGCCCCATCTTGGTGTATGGTTCCAGACAGGAGATGGGGCGGAGTGCAGCGGTCAAAAAATCTAACCGGATAACGGTGGTCGCCATGAAAAACTCCCTGAAAAGGGGCGTACCTGTTTCGCTGATAACGCTATTCGTACTGGCGGTGCTCATACCGAGCGTCGCGTTGAGTTTTCTCGCCCTTCGCGCGGCCGAAAGGGAATCGCTTTTTGTAGAACGCAGGCTGGAAAGCGCGCTGCTGGCTGAGGTAGACCTCGCATCCCGCAGGGCGGAGATAGCGCTGAGAGATCTGTACGAGTCGCTGGAACGCCAGGTTGCGGCCTCAGGCGCCGACCTCGCGGCCCTGAGACGAAACAGGTTCGCCGACGTGCCTTTCGCGATTCGTGGGGAAAACCTCTTCTCCACGCCGGATGCGCCGGAGCCGGCCAGGGAGAAATTTCTGGACTCGTTCGGCGCGTTTCTGCTCGGAAACGAGAGGCTGCCAGTATATGAGGGCATAGCTCAGGTCTACAGGAAGGAAATGAGAAGCGAAGCCGACATGTTTCCTTATTCGGAGATGGAGCCTTCGAAAGCGGATAGCGGCGAAACACGGGCGGCAAGGACCCAAGGCAAGACCGGCGTAGCGAGGCGGATGGCTGAGAGCCTCCTGGCGTCGGACCAGGAGGCGAGGAATGACGCGTTTGAACAGGCGTCGAAGGAAGGTTTTGAGATCGTGGAAAGAAATGTAGCGCCGCAGGCCCAGGGGGTAAGCCAGAACCAAACGGTCGTGGCAAAGGCCCAGGACGCCTCGCGAACCGAGTGGTCGAGGACGGTCTCCCGCAGCCGGTCGTTCGCGGAGATGACAAACGAGTCGAACGGCGGTCTGCTCCCCCGCCTGTCGGGCGAAGGACTCGAACTGCTGTTCTGGATCAATTTGACTGACGGAAGCGCCGATAGAACGATCGGCTGCACTCTTAGCATGGAGGTCGTCCGGGACCTGGTGGCCGATGTCATCCCGGATATGCTCTCTGACGTAAGGCTGCTAACGGTGCTGGACGACGGCGGCCTCCCCATAGTGCTTCCGGCGCGGTCAGATTTTGACTGGCGGAGTCCCTTCGTCGCGAGGGAGATATCGCCGCTGCTCCCCCGCTGGGAGGTCGGGGCGTGGCTGACTGACCCGGGCATTTTGACGTCTCGGGCGGCGTCGGCCCAACTGTCCATCCTGGTGTTGGTTGTGATACTCTTCCTCGTCATAGCTGTAGGAAGTATAGTAATAATCAGAATGCTCTCGCTCGAGATGAGGACGGCGAAACAGAGGACAACGTTTGTGGCGAGCGTCTCGCATGAACTCCGTACGCCGCTGACGTCCATAAAGCTCTTCGCCGAGCTTTTGCTATCGGGGAAACAGGGCAGCGAAGAGCGCCGCAAGGAGTATCTGCGGACGATGGTCTCAGAGACTGACCGCCTCTCACACCTGGTGGACAATGTACTGGCGTTCTCGAGGCGCGGAAGGTCGTGGAACCGTCCGATGAGGCCGATCTGCCTTATGAAGCTGGCGACGGACACGGCGCGTCAGCTCGAACCGCACCTGACGCGAAACGGATTCACGATGACAGTCACCGACGACGGCCCCCTGCCGACGACAGGGGACGCGGAGTCCATCAAGCAGGTTATCATGAACCTCCTCTCCAACGCCGAGAAGTACTCGAATGAAAATAAGGAGATATCGGTGATGTGCGGACACATCGAGGGTTTCGCCGTAATTGAGATAGCGGATAGGGGCATAGGGGTCGAACACAAACTGGAGGATAAAATATTTCTGGAGTTCTTCCGGGGCGACGACTCCCTGTCGGCCATGCGCAACGGCGCCGGGCTGGGACTGTCGATAGCTCGGGATATAGCGCGCAGGCACGGCGGGGACGTAAAGTACGCTCCAAGGATGGGCGGCGGCAGCGTTTTTTCCCTGCTGCTGCCCCTGCGGGAGGATATGGGACAGGAACGCGCGGCGCCTCCTGCGGGAGAACCTGAATCATGAACGAGACCATACTGATAGCGGAGGACGACACGGCGATACTCACCGGGCTGATAGATCTGCTGGAAATAGAGGGATACCGAGTCGAAGGAACCTCCGACGGGGCGGCGGCCCTGGACAGGTTCAGGGCGCTCGCGCCGGACCTGGCGCTGCTGGACGTCATGATGCCCAAGATGAGCGGCTATGACGTCTGCCGCGAGATAAGGAGGACGGACAGAGTCACCCCTGTCCTGATGCTGACGGCAAAGGGAGAGGAGATGGACAAGGTGATAGGCCTGGAGCTGGGCGCCGACGATTACATCGTGAAGCCCTTCGGCGCGGCGGAGCTCCTCGCCCGAATCAGATCCGCACTGAGGCGGGGGGCGCTATCGCGCGGCGAGGCCGGACGTGTTCTAAACATGGACGGAGTGACTGTAGACTTCGAGAGCATGACCGGAGTCCGGGATGGGTCGGCTTTCTCTCTGACGCCAAAAGAGACGGCCATATTGAGATACATGGCCGAAAACGAGGGCAGGGTCGTCTCGCGAGAGACTCTGCTTGAAGAGGTATGGGGTATCGATCCTAACTGCGACATCACGACGAGATCGGTCGATCAGCAAATGGCCCGCCTTAGGCAGAAAATAGAGCGGGACCCAGCCGATCCGCGCTTCCTCCACACAGTCCACGGCGCCGGATACAGGTTGAAGATACGATAAATAGGCTTCATAATATTATGGAGCGCGCCGCCACCAGGTTTGTGCTACAATTGTCCCGGATTTTATTTACGAGGAGGCACCTCCATGACAAACCGAGTTAAACCGCACGACATCCTAAAATACAGGTTCTTGTCATCGCCGCGTTTTTCCCCCGACGGGAACAAGATAGCCTTCGCGGTCAACCAGGCCGATATCGACGGCAACCGCTACCTCTCTAACATCTGGGTTTACGATCTCGCGTCAGAGTCCCTGACTCAGCTCACATCGTCCGGCCTGGACAAGGCCTTCTGCTGGAAGGAGGACGGGTCGGCGATAATCTTCGTCAGCGAGAGGCCCCCAGTCAAAGACGAGAGCGACGGGCCCGACAAAAATAAAAAAGGGAAGAAATCCCGCCTGTACTCCATCGGGGTCAAGGGCGGTGAGGCACTTTCGCTGGGCGAGACGCCCGAGCAAGTTACCTCGATATGGGACGCCGGCGAATCCCTGCTACTCAAAACCGTCCACATTCCTGAGGAGGAGAAATTCGAGGACGCGGACTATATAATATTCACGCAAATTCCATTTTGCTCAAACGGAAAGGGATTCACAGGACAGAGGCGCACCGCGCTGTCCACCTATTCCATAGGGACCGGGACACTGAAGCGTCTGTCGCCAGAGGGAATGGAGGTAGGGCAGGTACGGCTGTCAAGCGACCGTAAGCGAGCCATAGCGGTGGGAGTGGTCTACACGGACATCCTGCCCTCGACGAGCGGCGTTTGGGAGTTCGGCCTGAATAGCGGCAAAACCACGGCTCTGCTGCCCCAGGACGAGTATTCCTACGCCTGCGCTGACAGCTTCGCCGGAGGGGTGCTGGTCACTGGGACGAATATGAAACGTCACGGCAGGAATGAAAATCCCCGTTTCCACATCCTGAAGGACGGCAAGACGAGCTGCCTTACGCCGGACATGGATTGCAGCATCGGCAACTCCGTGATGTGCGACTGCCGCTATGCTCTCTCGGACACGGGCCGTTCGTTCATAGTGGATGCGGCTGGCGGTTCCGAAAAAGCGTGGTTCATCTCCACCGACGGATATTATTCGCACCTTCACACTCTGGATGCGGGCGGAAAAATAGAGCGAGCCGCCAGCGGCCTCAGCAGTATCGACGACTACGACGTCTCACGCGGACGCGCCGCTGTGATTGGCCTGGAAGGACTCTACCTGCAGGAGCTTTACATCATCGAAGACGGCAAGGAGAGGCGCCTTACCGATTTCAACCGAGAGGCGACGACGGGCAACGGCGCGAGCAAACCGGAGTACGTTCACCTCGAAAATGGAACCAAATGGGGGCTTGACTGCTGGTACATGCGCCCAACCGGTTTCGAGGAGGGCAAAAAATATCCCGCAATCCTCCACGTACACGGCGGCCCTAAGGCCACCTTTGGCGACGTCTTCTTCCACGAGATGCAGTGCTGGGCGTCGGAGGACTTTGTGGTCCTGTACTGCAACCCGAGGGGCAGCGACGGCAAGGGCAACGAATTTGACGATATACGGGGCGAATATGGAACGATAGACTACGACGACCTTATGCTGTTCACTGACTGGGCGGTAAAGTCACTGCCATTCGTCGACGCGGACAGGCTGGGAGTGACAGGCGGCTCCTACGGCGGCTACATGACGAACTGGATTATCGGCCACACCGACCGATTCCGCGCGGCCGCCACGCAGCGCAGCATCTGTAACTGGATCTCGAAGGCTGGCATATCGGATATCGGCTACTACTTCGTGCCAGACCAACATTGCGCCGATATCTGGGACGACATCGGCAAGCTGTGGTGGCACTCGCCGCTGAAGTACGCCGACAAAATAAAGACCCCGACCCTCCTCATCCACTCGGACGAGGATCATCGTTGCGAGATCTCGCAGGGACTCCAGATGTTCACCGCCCTCAAGCGCAACGGAGTCGAGTCCAAGATCTGCGTTTTCAAAGGCGAGAACCATGAGTTAAGCCGTGGAGGACGCCCAAAGCCAAGACTGGCAAGGCTTCAGGAGATAATAAAATGGTTCAGGGAACATCTGTCCTGATGCCTTGAATAAGTATTTTTTAAGGTTGGTGCTGCCATGAGGGCTATTACAAACGGCAAAATAGTTACAGTCAGCGGAGATATCATTGAAAATGGAACTGTTCTCGTCCAGGACGGCAAAATAGCGGGCGTAAGCCGCGAGGCCCCCGGGGCCGGCTGCGACGAGGTCATAGACGCCGGGGGCGGCTGGATAACTCCCGGGCTTATAGACTGTCATACCCACATCTCCCTCTGGCCGGGCCTCGATACCATGCCCGGCGGGATGACGGACGTTAACGAGGAGACCAGCCCAATAACGCCCCACATTCGAACGATCGACGCGCTCAACCCATTCGACGAAGCGATAGGACTCGTTAGAGAGGCTGGCTTCACAACATGCTACACTGGCCCAGGTTCGGCGAACGTAATAGGCGGCGCCGGAACAGCGTTCAAGCTGAGGGGCTCTACGGCCGAGGAGATGATCATCCCCGGCACTGAGCAGATGAAGTTCGCGCTCGGAGAAAATCCGAAACTTCTTTACGGACTCGACAAAAAAATGCCGATGACCAGGATGGGAACCGCGGCCCTCATGAGGGAGGCGCTTGCCCAAGCCGTAGAATACTCGGACGCGCTGCTGGACTCCGAGATGGGGCGGGACAAAAAACCGAAGTTCGACGCCAAGCTCCAGGCGCTCGTCAAGGTAGTCCGGGGGGAACAGCGATGCAGAATCCACTGCCACCGCTCCGATGACATCATAACGGCGATTCGGATATCCAGGGAGTTCGGCCTCGACTTCACGCTGGAACACGCCACCGAAGGTTACAAAGTGGCCCAGACGCTCGCGAGGGAGAACGTCACATGCGTCATCGGCCCCCTCCTCATCTCCTACATGAAGCGAGAGCTATGGGGGTTGCGTCAGGACACCCCGGCCCTGCTGGCAAAGGCGGGCGTCAGGATTTGCCTGACGGCGGACGGCTCGTCAGATACGAGGTTCCTGCCGATTCACGTCGGAGTGACAGTGCGCGACGGGCTGAGCGAGAAGGACGCGTTCGAGGCCCTGACCATAAACCCGGCTCGTGTGCTGGGGCTTGAAAACCGCATCGGAGCCATCGAGCAGGGCTATGACGCCGATATCGCCGTATTCGACGGACATCCGTTCAGCAACATGACTCGCTGCGTGCTGACGATGATCGACGGCGAGGTCCTGCACAACAGATTATAGGACGCGCTCGTAAGATGATATAATGTACGCCAGATGGTTGAATATGGCGTAACTTGGAGGAACAACAAACATTTCGAAATTGCATGGAGGGGAAATTATGCTGGCGTTTAAAAATGCAAACCTGATCGACGGAAGCGGCCGCCCGCCTGTGGGAGGCGCCGCGATTCTCATCGACGGCGATAAATTTGCGGCCGTCGGCCCAAGTGCCGAGATCCCCAGTGACGCGGTGATCATCGATCTGCGAGGCAAAACCGTGATTCCCGGTCTCTCCGACGCCCACATTCATATCGGCGGTTCGTCAGGACTCGACCGTCCGGGTATGAGCGGCCGCAAAGAGAGCTATGATTTTGTCGAGATGCGTGAGAACTGTCTGCGCTGGGGAGTGCTGACGGTGCGCACCTGCGGCCAGTTCATGGATGAGGCGCTGGCTTTCCGGGACGAGGTGAAAGCTGGAACCGCCGCGGCTTCCCCGCGCGTACTGGTCAGCAGCGCGATGTACCAGGCGCCGCAGGGGCATCCCTGTTACACTGTTTTTGGCTCTGAACCTAAGATAGAGCAGAACGCCTGTGTCATCGTCACTGACGACCTGGATATCGAAGCGAGCGTCCAGGCTTCAGCAGAAGCCGGCGTGGACTTTATCAAGACGTTCTACGCCCATCTGAATAAAATGAACTACCCACACCCGGTGCCGCGCCTTTCCTGTGAAGCGCTGAGGCGAATCGTGGACGCGGCGCACAGCAACGGCTTGAAAGTAGCCGCGCATGTCGACTCGCCACCCGAATTGGCGGACGCGTTGAAATGCGGGGTGGATTTTATCGAGCACCTCATCGGGGTCGGGGAAACGGAAACCGAGCTTACTGCCGCTCTGGTCGAGCAGGCGCGCGCGGCAGGGACGATTATCGTTCCCACAATGATCTCTATACTGCGCTTCGATCCGCTCGGCTCGGCCAAGCCAGTCTGGGAACCGCTGAAGAAAGCGGTGAAACAGCTTTATGACGGCGGCGTGCGTCTGGCCGTCGGCTGCGA
>JAITNX010000030.1 GCA_031290235.1 Synergistaceae bacterium
CCGCTTCCTTCGCAAGGGAGAAGGCGTACAGCGCGTCCTTCTGCCCCTCGCTCTCGGCGGCCTTCTCGAACTCGGGGTACATTGTGGTGTACTCGTACGTCTCGCCCTCGATGGCAGCCTTGAGGTTCTCCGCTGTGTCGCCGACTTTACCCGCGATTTTAAACTCGGCTAACGCGTGAATTGTCTCCGCCTCCGCCGCGGCTCGAAAAAGTTTGGCGGCGTCATGATGCCCGGCCTGCTCCGCCGCCGCGGCGAACGCGGTGTACTTGCGGTTTGCCTGCGACTCGCCCGCGAAAGCCGACATTAGATTGTCCTGTGTCTTCATTGATAGTTCCTCCCCTTATAGCAATTTTTATTAAAACCGGTGCTTTCTTGAAACAGTTTTAATTTACCCCAAATGATTCCGCCTGTCAAGCGGCTCTTGCTAAAAAAGCAGTAAAAATTTGTAACTCCTTAATCCACATAAAAAAATGGCGCACCTTTGCGCTGTTTCGTGATAGATGGCATGGTGTCATTTAAGCAAAGGTGAAAAACGTCCGATATATAAATAACGGATTGCAAATCGAACAATGGAATGTTGAATTCGGTGGGGCTGTGCGATGATAGCTTCCGTTTCTGGCAATTCAAACGATATTTTCATCCTCACAAAGCTCCTGACGCCCCCGGCGCAGGAACATGTCGAAGAAATTCAGACTGACAATTCCCCTGGGAACCTTCCACACTCGACAGATCGGGACGGCAGAGACGGGCGCGGCGCCGCGAAAGATGACTCGGCTTTCAGACCCCTCGGTTGGACCGACGGAGTTATCCCCATTGATTTCAGGACGGCGATATCCCTGGGACAGTATTTCTCGAATGATGATATCGACACTGATGTCTCCCAGCTCAGTACACTCGACTTCATGAAGCAGGATATCGTTCGCCTGAAGGACAAGCTGGAGAGGAACGACGTGATCCCGCTGGATCAAGACGCTTTAGTCGGGCTATACATCGAGATGAGGGAGGAACTTCAAAAATTCGAGTCCTCGGGCTACAGGATCAGCGAGGGCGTTGGTCCTGGCGGAAAACACTATTTCTTTGAACTGTACGATAGCTTTATCAAAATAGACCTTGGGACGGAATACAAGCCGCTGACCAGTCTCGAAGTCCTGGAGTACACGCGGAGAATCAGGGAGATAGAAAGCACATTTCCAGGACATGACAAACGGGCCGGCGTAAGGGAGTCAATTTCAGCGAACGAGCTGTTTGCTTGATATCTTGATATAAGAAAGCGCGAATGGTATAGAGGGTTGAGCAGCGAAAGCAGAGCAAGGCGCGTAATCTTCTGGAGCGATTCATCATCCGCAAGCCAGAGATAGCCTATCTTGGATTATTTTTTCACTCGCCCGCCCAACAAAACGGTCTTCACATCCTGCTCCAGCTTCTGGAGTTCGGCCTGTGCGGAAGTTCTTTCCATTCGGCCTTTTTTCTGTATCTCTATGACTCCGTTTATAGTCGCAATCAGATTTTCATTCGTCCCCTTGAGCGTATCTAGGGAGACGAGGCCCCTCTCGCCTTCGGCAGCTATCTCCAGAGTTCCCAGCTTCAAGGTTTCGCTGTTGCGGGCCAGCATGTCGTTCGTCATGTCCGTTACCTGCTTCTGGATACCGGCGGCTGTTCTGTTCGACGCAAGGCCAAGCGCCAGGACCATCTGGCTCTTCCAGACTGGGATGGCGGTGTTGATGCTGTTCTGAATCTGCGAGACCAGCTCCTCGCTTCCCCTCTGAACCATGCGTATCTGCGGGGCGGATTGTATGCTTATCGTTCTGCTCAGAGTCAGGTCGTGCAGCCTCTTCTCGAATTTATTCGCGAGATCCAGCTTTTCGTTCAGGATTTGGACCTCCATCTGGTCGTTCGTCTCGGCAACCTTACGTTTTTGCGACTCTATCTCGCGCTCCTCGAAGATCCTGAGGCGCTCCCGACCCGCCACAATTGCGGCCGATATCGACTTGAAATACTCGAGGTTGGTCTCGTAAAGCCGATCCATGACGACGACGTTCTTCAGCATATTGCGCTGTTCTTCCTCCAGCTTATCCACAACGGCGTCCACGTTCTGAAGCACGGTCTTGTACCTGTTTTGCAGTGCCTCTATTTCTTTTTTTGTCAGGGCAATTCCGTGCTTTATGCTGTCGGCGGCCCCCTCCGTTCGCTTCACGCCACGGCCAGCGCCTGAGAAAAGGGACGCGATCAACCCCTTTTTCTCCCCACCGCTGCGAGCGGCGTCGAAATTCTGAATTTCTGATACGAGACTCGCAAGGGCGTCCCCAGCCTCACTCAAGTCCTTCGTCCGCACCGCGTTCAGGATTTCGTCATTATTCCGCGCTATTTTTCTCGCCTCGTCGGCGGCATAGCTTAAAATGTCGTTCGAGTTCGACAGCGGTATCCGTTCGGCAATCTCCCTGATTCTAGCCTGTTCCTCAGGACTCAGACTCTCTATGGAGAGCGAATCGGCCTGGTTGTTTTGAGGAAGGTCGACGACTCCGGAGTTATTTTCTCCATTTTCCATGATAAAAACTCTCCTTTCGGGAGTGATGCCAATTTAAAATCAAAGGTCCGGTCACTGTTCAGGCAAATTAAAAACAAACATTTGGTCGCAACTTGGCATAAGCAACATTCTGTTCCGCCTCAGCCATTCTCCGTCGAATCCGCGCGATGGTTCGAACCCTCCATCCGCAAACTTCTGTCCAGCACCTCGCTCCTGTCCCTGATCTCGTTGTGCTTAATCTGATGAAGGCTGCCAAGTATTTCCTCCGCATAGTGTTCAATAGCATCCAGCCCAGTTTCGACCCGCCGTCTCGACTCCGCGGTCTCGTCGGACATCATATCTTCACGCTCTATGGGAATATACTCCTTCAGGAGGGCTATGGCCTCGGGTATGTAGATTTTTGACAGCTTCCTGGCGCGCTGGACATACCCTGGGTTTTCAGAGATGTAATTGACTACGCGCTCTATGGCGGAGCAGACCTCGCGAATCTCACGCTTGAGGTTCTTGTCGCCTGTTTCGTCATAAAACCCAGCCAGCCTTTGCAGACCGCCTCGCGCGGCGCCGATAAATTCATCAGCCTCCGGAGTACCAGGCCTTTTGGCGCCACCCTCGTCAGCAGAGGGATCACGGGCGGCTTCAGGAGCTGGAGGCTGAGGAGCCCCCATTTCGGCTATCTCCTTTATTAAGGCTTTCTCTATCTTTTCGTTGCACTCGATGAGCATCTTTCTTAAAAAAAACACGTCCGCCAACGTCCAGGCCAGGCAGCCAAAGGCTGTGAGGCTCATCAATCCGCCGTTCAGCGCAGAATAGAACCCATATACTATGAAAGCGAATATAGCGGCCTTCAAGGCCCCAACCGCGACCCGGCCAAGGTAAAACAAGTGGACGCCGAACAGCCCCAGAAAAAGCCAGAGGACAAAAGCGCTGAACCCCGACCTCCTCCTTCTTTTAAACTCGCGTTTCAGCATCGCCTTCTGTTCAAAGTTCAGTCTTATCCTTACGTATGAATCGCTCACCGCCAAAACAATCAACTCCAGGTTTTATAATTCCTCGTATAATTATATCCTTTACTCCGAAAAATGGCGCATTTGACACGGGCAACGATGATAGTAGAATTATTAAAGAAGCCGGCGCGTGTTTGGCGTCAGAATTGCGGGGAAAACGAAGGGCCATGGAAAACACTGACTTTGAAGAGAGAACGAGGCCAAGCTGGGACGAGTACTTCATGGCGATGGCAAAGCTGGCGAGCAGCAGATCTACCTGCAATTCGCGGCCGACGGGGGCCGTCATCGTGAGGGACAAGCATGTCCTCGCGACCGGCTACAACGGAGCGCCGCCGGGCGCGCCCCATTGCCTGGGGGAATTCACGGAGGACGGGGTTCCTTATTGCCACAGCCGCTACATGAAGGCTGACGAGGGCAGCAAGTTCGACTTTTGCAGGGCGACGCACGCGGAGGCCAACGCGATAGCCCAGGCAGCTCGCATGGGCATATCGATCGACGGGGCGTGGATATACACGACACTCTCTCCTTGTCATACCTGCATGAAGCTCCTCGCTGGGGCCGGGTTGAAGCACATCTATTACGAACGCGATTATGACTCGTCCGACAAGCAGCGCGACGCGTACTGGAACGAGGTCCGCAAGGAATACGGCTTTGCTGTCTACAAACGGGTGCTGTTGTCAGGAAATACACTGGACTTTCTTCTCCAGTCCCTGTCGAGCGTTACGTCCGAAAGACGTCTCATGCCACGCTCGTTCGAGAAGTACAGGGCGAACGCATAGCCGCGGCCGCCACGCGGACGAGCCGGCGTACCCAGTCAACCATGCGTTGCGAGTCGGATTTTGTCCGGGAGACAGAAAAAGCCGGCGGACGCGCCTATATAGTCGGCGGCTGGGTGCGGGACAGGCTGAGGGGAGCCGCTCCTCACGATAAGGATTACGTCGTAACGGGTCTGGCGGAGGATGCTTTTACGAGCGCGTTCCCCGACTCCATCAAGGTCGGTCAGAGTTTTCCGGTGTACCGCATCATGGTGGAGGGGGAGTGGTGTGATGTTGCCTTCGCGCGAAGCGAGGTCAAGAGAGGACGTGGCTACAGGGGATTTTATGTCCTGGCGTCGCCGCTCGTTACCCTGGAGGACGACCTGGAACGCCGGGACACGACCATAAACAGCATGGCGTACGCGCCAGACGAAGGCAAACTTATCGACCCTTTTTGCGGTGCGCGCGACATCGAGGCCGGGATAATAAGGGCCACGTCGGAACACTTTCTCGACGACCCAGTCAGGGCGCTCCGTGCTGCAAGGCAGGCGGCGCAATTCGGGTACTCCATCGAGGCCGGCACACTCAAAATGATGGGAGCGTGCCATGACGAACTGAAAGAAGAGCCTGGAGAGCGCCTGGCGGCTGAGCTGGCCAAAGCTCTGATTTGCGATGAGCCCTCGGTATTCTTCCGTGCCTTGAACGAGTCGGGAGTGCTGGAAGCGGCGTACCCACACGTCTCGGCCCTAGTCGGACGTCCCCCGGGGGATGGACTAGCCTTCGATCTCGCCATGACGGTGGTTGATAGAGCGGCATCGATGACCGGCAGGGCCGAGGTTGTATTCGCGGCTCTGGTTTGCTGCCTTGGGGAGGATAATTCGGAGCTTGTCCCGCTCCGCGAGTGGAATGAGGCCATGACTCTGCCTAAGCGCTGGTTGTCGAGCGCGAGGCTGGCGGCGCGGGAACAACGGAAAACCGACGATACTCCGCCCCCTGAAAAAATCGTGGATCTTCTGGCGAAATTACGAACTCATCCAATCGGCCTGGACGGTTTCTCTGTCGTATTGATGGCGCTCGGTAAAAATTTGCCGGATTACCTCAGGAGAAGCGGCGATTATCTGGCGGCAATCGACTCCGTGCGAGCATCCGCCCGCCCGCCGGACCTAGTTGGCCCGGAGATCGGCCAGTGGCTCAGGGCGGCGCGGGCCGCGGCGATAAGTGAGCTGTTGCGGGACTGATTCGCTTCCCAAGGACGGCGAGCATGGCACAGGCATCGGCCCAGATTTTCACCGATGGCTATTTTTTAAAAAAGAGCCGCATGAGACTTCCGTTCCCACGCAGCCCCTTTTATATATTGAGTTTGTCTAATATTCTTGCGACGCGCCGTTTGCGCCAGATGTGAATGTCAGTTTCTTTATGTTCATTTTGTCTTTCAAGAGCGAATAGAACAACTCTATCAAATTCTCGCAAGTCGCCACTTTTTTTACCACAACCAAACGACATTCGGGGTACGCCTTCGCAAGAGGTACATCGAACGCAGGGCCTTTTGTGGT
>JAITNX010000067.1 GCA_031290235.1 Synergistaceae bacterium
CTCACGCGGTCTGCGGATGGAAAGGGAGATGCACGAGCACACGGCAGATCTGCTGGCGGAGTATGACCTGTCGGTGAGTCCGGACTCGCTTGTCGCTGATCTGAGCCATCCGCAGAAGCAGATGATCGAGATCATCATAAATCTCGACAGGAACGCGAAATATATATTCCTCGACGAACCGACGACTGCGCTCGAAGTCCGCAGGGCCGAGGAACTGCTCGCCAACGTAAAAAAAATAGTTGTCGAAAAGCAAATAGGCGTCGTAGTCGTTACCCACAAGGTGAGCGAGATATTGGAGCACTGCGACGACGTCACTGTTTTAACAGGCGGTGTTGTCGTTCACAGGGTATCGATCCCTGATAGGATAGACAAAAACGATGTGATAAACGCAATAATCGGAAAGAAGACGGTCGAGACTGTCTCAGTGGAGGCGACGCACTTCGTCCTCCAGAAGGATACGCCGCCGAGGCTCGTAGTTAAAAATCTCAGGACTATAGGGCTGAAGGACGTCAATCTCAAGGCGTACCCCGGCCAAATATTGGGCCTTTACGGCCTCGTGGGGTCGGGCCGGAGCAGATTCTGCCGCACGATCTACGGCCTGGAGGAGACGGAGTCCGGGGATATTTCGCTGAACGGGGCGCCGTACAGCGCATCCTCGCCCGCCGAGGCCATCCGCAAAGGCGTCGCGTATCTGACTGAGGAGCGCAAGCGCGACGGTTTCATCCCTCAGATGTCCGTGCTGAAAAACGTCGTCCTGCCGATCCTGAGCCGCTTCAAGCGACTCCTGTTCGTCAACGACGACAGAGCGGAGAGCTTCGCCACTGAAGTTCTCTCGCGCTTCAACACACAGGGGCAGCTCAGAAGTGCCATTCAGTCCCTCTCCGGCGGCAACCAGCAGAAGGCCCTCTTCGGGAGGATAATCGCGCAGGACGCGCAGCTCATACTGCTCGACGAGCCGACCAAGGGCGTAGACATTGGCGCTAAGCAGGACATATACGAGGTCATTCGCGGCATGGCGAAGGAAGGGAGATGCGTCGTCGTCGTCACGACCGAGGAAGAGGAATTGCTCCAGATCGCCGACCGAATAGCGATATTCAGCGATGGCGCCTGTTCCGAAGAAACCCTCCAAAACAAAAACCTCACCGTCGAACTCCTGCGCGAAAAAGCCCTCGGTGACGGGAGGGTCGCTGTGGGGAATTTAACGATGAATTGATAATCGCGCCTCGGAATATCTTGTATTTACCGACTCCCTTTGTTGATACGCGTTAATCTCCAGTAGACGGGAAGCGCCCTGCTCGGTCGCGGAAATAATGATAAAAAATAAATTCATATATAATAGGGTGATTTGGTAAATGTTCGAGTTCAAAATAATCGCGGAGTGTCCCGTGACGGGGGCGAGGGCGGGGGAGTTCGTCACGCCTCACGGCACGGTCGAGACTCCTCTTTTTATGCCGGTCGGCACACAGGCGACGGTGAAAGCCATGACGCCGGCGGAGTTGGAGGAGTTGGGCGCGCGGATAATCCTCGGCAACACGTATCATCTCTACCTCAGACCCGGCGCAGACGTCGTGTCTGAGGCGGGGGGGCTTCATCGGTTTATGGGCTGGGACGGAGGGCTTCTCACGGACAGCGGCGGGTTTCAGGTCTTTTCGCTGGCCCAGCTCAGGAGAATCACCGACGACGGCGTCGAGTTCCGCTCGCACATCGACGGCAGCTCGCACTTCATGACGCCTGAGCTGTCGATAGACGTCCAGCAAAAACTCGGGAGCGATATAGCGATGTGCTTCGACGAGTGTGTGAAACTGCCGACGACGAAGGAGGCGTCACATGAGGCTGTCGAGCGCACGCTCCGATGGGCCAGGCGGTGCAAAGAATTTCACACCAAAGACGGCCAGGCGCTCTTCGGCATAGTGCAGGGGGGGCTTTTCGAAGACCAGCGTCTCCTCTGCTCCGAGCGTCTTGTCGAAATGGACTTCCCAGGCTACGGAATAGGCGGACTCTCAGTGGGGGAGCCCGCCGAGGAGATGTACCGCATACTGGACGTCCTTTCGCCCGCGTTGCCGAAGGAGAGGCCGAGGTACCTCATGGGTGTCGGGATGCCGGACAATTTGGTCGAGGCTGTGTCTCGCGGCATCGACATGTTTGATTGTGTCCTCCCAACCCGCAATGGGCGCAACGGCAATCTGCTGACGCGGATTGGCAGGATAAACATAAAAAACGCCGCCTACGAGCGCGACTTCAGGCCGATCGACGAGAGCTGCGGCTGCTACTCCTGCGCGAATTTCACGAGGGCCTACATCAGGCATCTGTATAAGTGCGGTGAAATACTGGCCGCGCGCCTCTGCTCGTGGCACAATCTGCATTTTCTCGTGGGCTTGATGAAAGAAGCGCGAAAGGCGATAATAGAACGAAGATATTTCGAATTTTACAAATATTTTTTGCGCGACTGGTTTGCGGGGGATGCGGACGATGGTTTCTGAGGGGAATAACGACAGGATCGTTCCGGCGACCCGTGAGTGGATAAGTGAGGCAGCGGAGATAATAAAGTCCGGCGGTCTCGTCGCGTTTCCGACGGAGACGGTCTACGGCCTTGGGGCGAACGGCCTCGACGAAAAGGCTGTACAAAAAATCTTCGAGGCAAAGGGCCGTCCGCAGGACAATCCTCTAATCCTGCACGTTTCAGGCATTCGCGACGCTATGAGGTACGCGGAGGTAAATGAGACGGCTGAGGCGCTAATGCACAGCTTCTGGCCGGGGCCGCTCACTATTATTATGTACGCAGCCTGTCAGGCTGACGTGGAGGACATTGTTCCGGCCATCACGAGGGCGAACCTTGGCACAGTTGCGCTTCGCGCCCCGCTCCACCCGGTTGCGATCTCGCTCATCGAGTTGGCTGGTCTGCCAATCGCGGCGCCGTCCGCGAACAGGAGCGGGCGTCCGAGTCCCACGACGGCCTGTGCGGTCGCGGACGACCTCGGCGGTTCAGTCGCTCTGATCCTGGACGCCGGGCCGACAACAATCGGATTGGAGTCCACCGTGGTCGACGTGACACGGGACGCCGTCGCCATCCTTCGCCCCGGCGGGGTAACGAAGGAAATGCTCGCGAAAGTCGTTGACCTCTTCGAGGGCGATGAGAGCGACCTCTCCCACAGGTCACCGGGCACGAAGCACAGGCATTACGCCCCGGACATCCCTCTTTTTCTGTGGGACGGGGAGGAGAGGGCTTCGTTCGAGATGGCTAAAGGCGTAAGATGGTGCTATATGGGGCTCAGGGAACCGCCGCGCGACCTCGACACGTCGCACAGAAAGGTAATATTCGCCTCCATCGACGAATACGCAAGGGATTTGTTCGGCAAGCTTCGGGAGTTCGAGTCGAGCGGAGGGGAGATAATCATAGCGGAATTGCCGGACGGGCACAACCTCGGCGGCGCTGTCCGCAATCGCCTCATGCGGGCGGCTGGTTCGTAAGAAATAAGAAACTAATTATAGAGGGATGTGGGATTTTGGAAAAGACTAGGCTCGGCAAAACTGGGCTCATGGTGACGCGGAGCGCGTTCGGAGCACTCCCGATACAGAGGCTTTCGGCCGAAGAGGCCGTCTCCCTCCTGCGCGCGGCACTCGACGGGGGAATAAATTTCTTCGACACCGCACGCGCGTACACGGACAGCGAGTCCAAACTGGGCGCCGCTTTCAGCGGGCGGAGGGACGAGGTGATCATCGCCACGAAATCCCACGCCGCTACTGGCGAGGAACTGACTAAGGACCTCCTCACGAGCCTGAGTGAGCTTCGAACTGACCATGTAGACGTCTATCAATTGCACTTCGCGAAAAAATGCCACGCGCCGGGCGAGCCAGACGGGCTGTACGACGCCGTCGTGAGGGCGAAGTCAGAGGGGAAGGTTCTGCACATCGGACTCACGACTCACAGGCTCGACGTTGCGCTCACCGCGGCGAGGAGCGGGTTTTACGAGACCCTCCAATTTCCGCTGAGCTGCCTCTCATCTGAGAAGGACCTGGAGGTCGTTGAGCTCTGCCGGGCTGGCGACATCGGCTTCATAGCGATGAAGGCCCTCTCCGGCGGACTCATCACGGACGCCGAGGCGTCGCTCGCTTGGATGAAGCAGCACGACAACGTAGTTCCGATATGGGGGATACAGCGCAAAAGCGAGCTGGATGAATTTTTGGAGCTTGAGCGGAGAGGAGTGAGGCTCGACGACGATATTCGAACCAGGATCGAAAAGGTGCGCTCTGAGCTCTCCGGCAACTTCTGCAGGGGATGCGGTTACTGTCTGCCCTGCCCCTCAGACATTGATATACCATGGATCGCGAGGATGCCGTACGTGCTGCGCAGGATGGTGGCGGCGAACTTCATGACTGAGGAGTGGCGCGCGAGGATAACCCGGGTGAAGGATTGCCTTCACTGCGGCCTCTGCCGAACTCGCTGCCCGTACGAGCTCGACACGCCCCTTTTGATCGAATTGGCGTATGAGGACTATGAAAATTTCTCCGAGAAATGGGAGAGAACCATGCCTGACAGTAACGCACAAGCCATAGCGAAAGGAGAAGAATCATGAGAATTTATATCAGCGCGGACATGGAGGGCGCGACTGGCATAGTTTCGAGCTGTCAGACTGACTCCAACGAGAGCGAGTACTCCTTCGGCCAAAAAATGCAGCTTCACGACGTGAAAGCGGTCGTTTCGGGGGCGCTCGACGCTGGGGCTGACGAGATACTGATAAACGATTCCCACTGGAGAATGATCAACCTCGATATTGGCGAGCTCGGCTTCGACTCGCGGGTGCGCCTGATATCCGGCTCTCCGAAAGCGCTCTGCATGGTCGAGGGATTCGAGGGAGCGGACGCCGCGTTTTTCGTCGGATACCACGCGAAGATGGGAACCCCACGCGCTATCCTGGATCACACCATCAGCGGAGTCAGGGTCTACACCATCTCGCTCAACGGTCGCGAGGTGGGGGAGACCGGGCTGAACGCGGCGACCTGCGCCGATGGCGGAGTGCCCGTAGCGCTCGTGACCGGAGATGCCGCTCTCTGCACCGAGGCCCGCGAGCTCCTGGGGGACGGTCTCGTGACGGCTCGGGTGAAGGATGCCCGCGGCAGGCTTGCAGCCGACTGCCTCCTCCCAGAGGAGAGCGCCCGCGTACTGAGAGAGGCAGCCGCCGAGGCGGCGACGCGCGCTCGCGACGGAAGGGCGCCAAGGATGGACATAGGCGACGGAACCTACGACCTCCGTATCACGTTCCACAACTCGGCGCAGTGCGACGACGCCGCGATAGTTCCCGGAGTAGAGAGGATCGGCGGGAGGACAGTGCGCGTGACCGGTCGAGGTATGACTGAGATGATGCGCTGGACGCTCACGCTGATCTCACTCGCCGCGTACATAGAGAAATAACAAAGGAGAATGGAGGAACCGAAAAAATGGGGAAAAATCAAATTTACGGAGCTTTTCTAGCGCTGATCCTGACCGTCTGTCTGTCGATGCCACTTGAGGCAGCGGAGGCTGAGAAAAAAATACTGCGCTTCGGCGCCGTAAATCAGAAGTCGACGCTGGACATGCAGCTGAACACCTACAGCCGCGTTATGGATATCTCGGACGCCATCGTCGAGCCGCTTTT
Source organism: Synergistaceae bacterium (assembly GCA_031290235.1). Lineage (GTDB taxonomy): Bacteria > Synergistota > Synergistia > Synergistales > Synergistaceae > JAIRWR01. Next base: position 5,634 of record JAITNX010000067.1, read on the forward strand.
CAGAATCGACGAGGAGAACAAGCTCGTGCCGGTACTCGTGAAGGAGATGCCGAGGGTTTCGGAGGATGGCCTGACTTACAGTTTCTCTCTGAAGCCGGGAATAAAATTCCACGACGGCACGGCGCTCAAGGCGTCGGACGTCAATTACACATTCAAGCGCATGTTCAAGCCATCGACTGAGGCAGTCGCGTCCTACGTCTGCGAGATGATAGTCGGGGCGCAGGACATGCTGGAGGGCACGACTGAGAGCCTGAAGGGTTTCAAGATCATAGACGACCTCAACTTTGAGATAACGCTCGACTTCCCCTACTCGCCGTTTTTGAACAGCATAGCGACGGCTTACGCCGGTATTTACCCCGAGAAAGCCTGCGAGACGGCGGGAAAGGACTGGGGTCTTACGACGTACATTGGCACAGGACCTTTCAAAGTTACTAAGATCGACCTCGACAGCGGCGTCTTCACCGAGCGTTTCGCGGACTACCACGGGGAGAAGCAGCCGCTCGACGGCATAGAGTTCCTCTTCGTTGACGACCCGAACACGAGGCGCATGGAGTACGAGAGCGGCAACATCGACATACTGGCTCTCGACGCAACCATGTACCCGGAATACTCGAAGGGCCCCCTCGCGCCGGAGATAGGCAGCTACACGCCCATAGGCATCATCTTTATAAATCCGAACATGAAGGATGAGCAGTTGAGCGACGTAAGGGTTCGTGAGGCTATCAGCCTCGCCATCGACAGGCGCGCGCTCGCGGAGGACCTGATGAAGGGCACGGCCGTGGAGGCCAAATCGTTTCTCCTCCCCGGTTTGATCGGCTACGACGACAAGGTCCCGGCTTACAGGCGCGACGTCGTGAGGGCGAAGAAGCTCCTGGCCGACGCGGGCTACGCTGACGGCATCGAGATCGAGAGCTACATCCGCAACACGGCCATGAACGAGATGACCGGCCGCATACTGCTCGCTGTTCAAAACCAGATCAAGGAAGCGGGCGTCAATATCACGATAGTCCAGGTCGACCCTGCCGCGATGAGCGACATCCGCAGCTCAGGCAGTGTGCCGATTGAGGTTTTCGACTGGTACGCCGACTTCCCAGACCCCGACGGGTTCATCTACTCCATGCTTTACTCGTCGAACGCCGAGACGCTGACGAGCAACTACAAAAGCGCGAAGTTCGACGCTCTGCTCAACGACGCGAGGGTTACAACCGACCAGGCGAAGAGAGCGGAGCTATACAAAAAAGCGGACCATCTGGCGACGCGGGTGGATTTTGCGGCGATGCCACTCTTCCACGAGAGGCTGTACTACCTGGCGAAACCGTACGTAAAAAATTTCAGGATGGTCTACAACGATGTGTATCACTTCTACGGGGTGGACATAGACCTTGCAGCGAAGAATAAAGCGCGGTAATGGCGGCGTATATCGCTAAACGCCTCTGCCAGACGATATTCGTCCTGTGGGGCGTCTCGCTTGTCACGTTTTTGCTGATGAACGTTGTACCTGGCGACCCGGTGCTTCTCATGCTCGAAAAACGCGCCAAACCGGAGGCGGTCGAGCGCATCAGGCACGAGATGGGGCTTGACAAGCCGGGAGCGGTCCAGTACATGAACTTCGTCAGAAACGCGATCAAGCTGGACCTCGGGCGCTCGTATTTCACGAGAGAGCCGGTGATGACGGCTCTCTCGAGGCGCTTCGGGGTCACAGTGCGCCTAGCACTCTCGGCCTACGCCATAGCTATGATCCTCGGAATATCCGTTGGCGTCCTCTCCGCGCTTCAAAGGGGCAGGGCGTTCGACTCGCTCGTCAGAGGGGGCGCGGTACTCGGTATCTCCGCGCCTGTCTTCTGGGTTGCCATTATTCTTCAGATGATATTCGGCCTCCGGCTCGGCTGGTTTCCCATAAGCGGCCTCCGTTCGCCAGGCAGCTTTGTCCTGCCTGCGATAGCGCTCGGCGTCCGCTACATGGCATCCATATCGAGGGTCACGCGCACAAGCATGCTTGAGGTGACGGGCCAGGATTACATCAGGACCGCTCGCGCAAAGGGGCTGGCCGAGAGAGTTGTCGTACTGAAGCACGCCCTCAAAAACGCCCTCATCCCGATAATAACGCTCGCCGGAACGGAGCTTGGCGATCTGCTGACCGGCTCGATGCTCACGGAGTGGGTGTTTGCCCTCCCCGGCATAGGCAAACTGATGGTTGATAGTATTCTGACGCGCGACCTGCCGATGTTGCAGGGGACGGTGCTTTACGTGGCCGTCGTCTTTGTCCTCTCGAACCTGGCGGTCGACATATCGTACGCTTTCATCGACCCGCGCATTCGTTACGCGAAGACGGACTGACGTGTCGGAGACAGAGGTGGATACAATAGGCTCCGGGGACTCACGCCGGGACTATTTTGCCGGTCAGGGCGAACAAATCGGGCAAATTGAGGTCACCGGCGCACCGGAGCCGGATGAAGGGACGCCGGGCGAAAATAGAGGGTTCCTCTCAGACAGCGCTTCAAGGCTGTGTGAAAATCGCCTTGTGATGCTCTCCGCTGTGGTTCTCGTCCTCTTGATCGCGATTGCCGCGTTCGCCCCGTGGGTATCCCCGTATGACCCGACGGCGCAAGCTCTCTCCGACAACCTTCAGGGACCCGGCGCGAAGCACCTTCTCGGGACGGATGAACTTGGGCGCGACATATTATCGAGAATAATATACGGAACGAGAATATCCTTGAGCGTGGGGCTCATCTCGCAGATCATCGCGTGCTGCATTGGGGTGTTTTTAGGCGCGGTCGCCGGCTATTACGGCGGATTCACCGACACTCTCATATCGCGGACCATTGAGATATTCGCGGCTTTCCCGGATCTGCTCTTCGCCATAGCCATAATGTTCGTCCTCGGGCCAGGCGTCATCAATGTGTTTATCGCGCTGGGCCTCCTCTCCTGGACGCACTACGCGAGGCTCGTGAGGGGACAGGTCATGCAGCTTCGCGAGATGGAGTACACCCAGGCGTGCATTGTCTGCGGCGGCTCGAACACCCGCATAATAATCCGCCACCTCCTTCCGAACTGCATGTCGACGATCATCGTACTCGTCACGCTCGGCATACCGGGCGCTATTTTGACGGAGGCATCACTGAGCTACATAGGGCTTGGCGTCCAACCGCCGACGGCGAGCTGGGGGCAAATGATAAGCACGGCACAGCAATATATCAGTTTCTATCCGTACTACAGCGTCGCGCCTGGTCTTGCGATAATCGTCACGGTGCTGGCGTTCAATATTTTCGGCGATGGGTTGCGCGATGCGATCGACCCGCGCCTCCGCAGGTAGGGGGCTCTGACTTGAGCGATTTGGAATTTGAGAGCGTCCTCTCGGTAAAAAATCTGCGGACGAGCTTCGTCACAAAGGGCGGTACCGTTCGGGCCGTCGACGGCGTCAGCTTCGATATCGCGCGCGGCGAGACGCTCGGAATCGTGGGGGAGTCCGGTTGCGGCAAGAGCGTCACGGCCCTTTCAATAATGCGCCTCGTGGACGAACCAGGACGCGTCGTGGGCGGGGAGATAATCTACGGAGGGAGTGACATACTCGGGCTCCCGCTCGGCGAGATGCGACGCATTCGCGGCAAAAAAATAGCGATGGTCTTTCAGGAACCTATGACATCCTTAAACCCTGTGCTGACAGTAGGTACACAGATATCAGAGGCGCTGAGGCTGCACGAGGGCCTCGGGCGGCGCGAGGCCGCGGTGAGGACGACGGAGATGCTGGAGATGGTGAACATCCCTGCCCCTGAAAAGCGGGCGAGGGAGTACCCTCACCAGCTTTCAGGCGGCATGCGCCAGCGCATAATGATAGCCATGGCTCTCTGCTGCAGCCCGGACATCCTCATCTGCGATGAGCCGACGACCGCCCTCGACGTCACGATCCAGGCCCAGATAATCTCGCTGATCGAGGAACTGAAGAGCAGCACGGGGGCCGCAGTCATGATGATCACCCACGACCTTGGTCTCATATCCGAGATGGCCGACAGGGTGATAGTCATGTACGCGGGAAGGGTCGTAGAGGAGGGAACGAAGATGGATGTCCTGACAAACCCGCTTCACCCATACACTGAGGGGCTGTTGAACGCAGTTCCTCGCATCGACAGTGACAGCGCCGCGCTTTGCGTGATCCCCGGCGTGGTTCCGAATCTCGCGCATCTTCCCCGAGGCTGCTACTTCCGCCCGAGGTGTAACCGCGCTTTTGACGCCTGCCAGACGCCGCCGCCTCGTACCGAGACACCAGGCCCAGACGGTGCGCGGCGCGCTGTCAGTTGCTGGATGTATGGCGGGGGGACTATATGATGGAACCAGAGGAAAGCCTGTTCCGCAGAGCGGCGCCGAAGGAGAAAATCCCGATAGAGGACATGGCTTTCATAGTCGAGGACGAGAGAGCGAGACCGCTGCTCGAGGTTAGAGAACTCAAAAAATGGTTTCGCACGTCCGGAGCCCTTGGTCGCGGCGTGGGACACGTGCGCGCTGTGGACGGCGTCGACATGGACGTGCGGGCGGGCGAGACAGTGGCGATCGTCGGCGAGTCCGGCTGCGGAAAGTCGACGCTCGGCCGGACTATAGTCCGGTTGCTGGCGCCTACATCGGGTTTCGTCCGCTTCGAGGGGGCGGATATGACATCCCTCCGAGGAAGGGAACTGCAAAAAAAACGCCGCGATATGCAGTTCATCTTTCAGGATCCCTTCGCGTCACTCGACCCCAGGATGACAATAGGGGACATAATAGGCGAGCCGCTCGACATCCACAAAGCCTGCGCCAGGGCGGAGCGCTCTGAACGGATCCGAGCGATAATGGAGACCGTAGGGCTGAACCCCTCCTACGTCTCACGATACCCTCACGAGTTTTCCGGCGGCCAGCGTCAGAGGATAGGGATCGCCCGCGCAATAGCGCTAAATCCCAGGCTCGTGATCTGCGACGAGCCCGTCTCAGCCCTCGACGTCTCAATACAGGCCCAGATCATAAATCTGCTGAAGAACCTCCAGGAGAAGTTCGGCATGGCGTATATCTTCATATCCCACGACCTGAACGTCGTGAGGCACATTGCCGACCGCGTCTGCGTCATGTATCTCGGAAAGTTCGTGGAGACCGCTCGCAAGCGAGACCTCTTCGACTCGCCACGCCACCCGTACACGCGCGCCCTTCTCTCGGCAATCCCAATCGCTGACCCACGCGTGAGGCGCGAAAAAATCATCCTTAAGGGAGAACTCCCGAGCCCCGCGAACCCACCGTCCGGCTGCCGCTTCCACACGAGATGCCCGGATGCCGCCGATGTCTGCAGGCAGGTCTCGCCAGACCTAAAGGAGATTGGTTCGGGACACAGATGCGCATGCTCCCGCATAAGGTGAAGTTTTTTGCTTTGTAGTTTTGAGTGCGATACTGATAATGAAGGCACAATGAGGAATTTTACGTAGTTTATTATTCACTTTTTTCGTATTGAAAATATCATTGTATATGATTTAATATTTCATGTTGCTTTATTAAAAGTTATATTTATCTCGATTTTCAACAATCCTGGGTGATAATTTCATAAAATACCGATAGTTATTCTGAAAAATTACTGATTGACAAAAAAAATGACTAAGATTAGGATTGTATCACGATGAACGAAGCGCTCGACGTAATTAGAGGCTGAAATGAAGTCGGAAATCTGATAAATTTGCCACAAACAGGTCTTTAATATAGCCTGAAAACCTATCATAAATCCGCACAAATATCCACGTACCAAGTTCCTTTCGGGGAGGACTCCGTTCTTACGGAGTCCTCCGTTTTTGACGCGTCTCGCACAGATAGAGCCACGTTCCGGCAAAAATGAGCCACGGGGCCGGTCCCCTCAGGAATGCAGAAATGCAACCGACCGCAACACTTATAGCTATTTGACTTAATGCATACTATACATTATTCTGTAAACAATCCAAAGAAATGGGAGGTTTGCAGAATGCCGAAGCAATTGTCAGGTGATATACGTAAACTGATTATTGAGGCAAAACTGAGGGGGGACACCGAAGACAAAACCGCTGCTGAAAAAGAAGTAACCACAAGTTTAAGTATTATGAGGCGTCATCCGCAATATGCTGCCTTGAAAAGGCTATTTTTGAATATTTATGTAATGTTAATTGTTAAATTAAACAGTTATACTGCGTCAATTTTGTCAGCATCCCCGAGAACAACTGCAATTGCCGTATCTTTGACAATAAAGCGTATGTTCGCGCGGCATTCATCCTTGAACGAATCGTAGATGCGGCCGGCGCTCTTTGTTCCGCGAGCGACAGTATAAGTGGAATTGGCCACATAACCGATCTTTCCTACGCTTTCCAGTTGCGCCTCAATCGCTTCGTCATCGTATTGGTTCTCGTAGTCTTTCCTCAATTTTATGATCTGACCTACCTTTAAGATATTGCTCCCAAAGTAATGCTTGCAACCTGTAATGGTGACGTAGGACTCACTCATTTTTGTTTTTCCTCCTTGGAATTTTTCGCTTTAGGCATTCTTGCGTTATTTTGAGTTTCGCTCTGCACGCTTTGGTTTTTTATTTCTTCAGCGGCTTTTAAAAGATTTTCCAACTCTTCCGAGGAAAACTCCGCGCGTTTAATAAAACGAACAAGATTCATTGCCTCCGGCTGTTCATGGAGGAAATCAACAACCTCTGGGTCGGTGGAGGATGACAGGCGAAATAACACGTCCGGATCCGCCGCCAAGATTTTTGCGAACTTCTTGATGATCTCCGGCCTTGGCGGTCGCTCTTTGCCACGTTCGATACGGCTGAGGTACGCGGGCGATATATCCACTTTAGCCGCCATTTCCCGCAACCCAAAATTTTGAGCTATACGAAGATCACGCAAAGCTTCCCCAAAGTTTTTCATATGAATAGTATATCTCGGTGTTTAACGTTATGCAACATTAAAAACACCTTCTCGATTGGCTAGTCATTTCTGCAAAATATCGGTATATTTAGCGTTGGTTCCAAGCTGGAACACAGCGGGGCTTTGCGGGGTTCCTACTGGTGATCAGCCCTGCTATCTACGACAGTTATATCTCAAAAAAGCTGTCCGATGACGTGACGTCGAAGATATAGAGATAGTTCTTAAGTCCCCCTTTACTATGAGCCTGTGGAGTGATATAGTTCGTACAATCGCTAAGCGTAATGCAGGGGGGAATTATCTTTGAGGATCAAGAGAGATTTGTCTGGTTTATGCAATATGTCAAAAGGCTTCAGTCTCGTTGAAGTTCTTTTGGCCTTGGTAATTATTGGGATTCTCGCCGGCTTTATGGCGATGATGTTCGGATCGTCGACAGACAGCGCGGACGCGAAGAGTATCGCGGCGAATTTAGACTCGGTGAAGCAGGCGACGCTCTCCTACTCCACGACACACCAGAGGAGAAACACAGATGTTTTGGCGGCATTAGAAGGCGTCTCCAACGCGACTAATTTTAAAGACGCGTTGTCGCGCGATTTGGACAGAGCGATGCCACAAACAATGATCCTGAAGGACATGGCAGCCGGCGACCCGAGCGGTTTACCTGCTGGCAGATATGTCGCGTTTGTAAGTCTCCAGGTTGGTTCCAAAGTCGCAAAGGCTCTTGGGGACATCGCCAACCAGGGAAGCGGTTACAGATTGGTGTCTGGTGACACCGGTTACGCTTTTTATTTAAAACTGAATTAATTTTTATTTTCCCCGCCAAAACACGTGCCCTCGCGCTATTTCAGCAATTTTTGTCAGTCGTTGCGGGGACGTTTGGAGTTTTTGAAGGACGCCAGGCTTCTTGCGCGTAATATTTCGTTGAGGTGGAACTGCAGATACGTCGTCCCAAGGAACCAGAGCAAGAACAGCGAGGGCGCAAAAGCTGAGGCTTTCGCGCGGATTGCCTCGTCCCTGTCTCTCTCCACAGCGTCCATTATTACCTCGCGCGCCCAGAAGAGGATGTGCTTTCCGGTCACGAACGAAACGGCTAGAGCTCCCAAGGCCGCTGGGAGAAACCGCGACCCAGCGAGGGTCATGAAATCCCACTGAGAGAGAAACAGTTCCCTCCCCGAGGCGAACACCAGCAGAAATACCGCCATATTCGCCACGAACCAGAGGTATATCGCGCTCTTTCTGTATGTTTCGCCTCTCATCGCCATTTTGTCGAGCACGGGCAACCTATGCATCGCCCAAAAGAGCGACCTCAGCCCAAGCGTCAGAACGTCGGCTATGAATACGCCGGCGGCCGGCGTCTGTCTGAGTGTGTCGAACGCGTCGGAGCGGGCCTGCTCGAGCACTCTCTCCTCCTCTGCGTCAAACTTTTTCCTAACCCTGCCCCACCCTCTGTATCCGGGCTTGTTCGACGGCGGTTTTGGCTTTCGTGGCTTCAGCATTTCCTTTTCGATTGGGGCCACCTTGCCTCCGCACATAGGACAAAAGGGCGCCGCCCAGTCCGGCGCCATCACGCAGTCGCAGCTCTCGCAGTAAATCTCGGTTTCAGACATCCTCGCCCTCTGGCAGTTCTCTTATAATATCCGGCGCCGGCTTTTTTGTTATCACATACTCCCTCATCCATTTTCCTAACGAGAAGTCGGGCAGAATTTCGTCCTGATCCGCAAAGCCGGGCATGCCAAGACCTATCAGTCTGTTGGAGTGAAGCTGTATGTAGGCGGAGCCTAACAAAAATAGCTTGAGCCAGGACGTCATAGTCCTGGCTATCATAATCTCCTCCCTGTCCCAGGCCGCAACGGCATTTCGGATGCTCCACCTCAGCGCGAAGTAGCAGTACGTGCGCTGTGGAAATATGACGAGAGCGTATATCAGGGCGTACGCAACAAGACACTTTAGCCCAATATCCATGATTCTCTCTATACCAGTGAAACGCCACGCGATGTACGCGGCGGCCAATAGCGGCGCCATGAGCTGGGCGCAGAATCCCGAAGCCGCGAAGCGCCTCAGAAGCCCCCTCCTCACCCGGCTTCCGCAAAGCTGAACCATGGCCCTCGAGTTGCTCCAAAGCCAGATGTACGGATAAATTCCAAAGGTTATGATGCAAAGGGAGATGAAAATTTCAATTGGGATATACCCAATGACCGCAGGAGCCGGACTTGCCTCGCCGCGTTTTTTGAAAATTTTGAGAAAGCTTTTGCCAGCCGCAGTGGCCGCTTTCCCCAGAACTCGAAGCACAAAACGGAACGGCAAAATGAGAAATTTGAGAATAAAAATAAAAAAGGATGCAATTCGCCCTCTTCCATGCACCTCGCTTCTCGCCGGTACTTTAAATCTTTGTGGCAAACTGGGCCACGTCGGCCAGCGGAACGGTTCCTGGTCGTCATTCTGGAACGGATCGTCCAGCCAATCCTCCGGCACCTCGTGAAGCCGGAAAACAGCCTCCCGCACCTTTACTCCGGTCGTGCATCCGGGAACATTTTCAAAAACTCCCCCGTCGGAAGCGTCGGAAGATCCTCCTCCCCTTCTGTCGTCATCTCCTTCTGTTGAACCTCCGGGGACGTCAGAGACTGGGAAACTTTCGGATTCGGGAGTCCCGGGGGATGCGGTGTCAATTGGGCGACCTGTACCCTGGGCTGAGCCTGCGGCAACTCCGGCGGAGGAGGCATCGAAACCGGCGATTGCTGATCCTGCCAAGGCTCCGTCGGCGAAACCTGCTGAGGCGTCTGAGGCAAAGTGTCGGCCGTCGGCGGCGTCACCGGCAGAGTAATGCCTACCGCCGGCGGAGGCATCGTAAGCCTCGTCGGCTGGGGCGGCTGTTGCGGAGTCGGCGCCCTCGTTATAAACCCAGGCGCTCCCTGTGGAGTCGGCTCCGGTGTCGCAGAGCCCGGTTGCAGCGGTGTCATTCCAGGAGTCTGCGGAATAAGCCCCGCCAGCTCCTGGGGGGTCTGTTGCGGGTCCGGGGTCGCCAGCATAGTCGGCATAGTGCTTTCCTGCTTCTGCGGCTCCGGCTCCAATATCGTAAAGCCAGCCGGGCGCTGGGGCACTGCTCCAAGAATCGGTGGGATGAGTCCCGTCAGTTCCTGCGGCGGCGGCGTAAAGGCCGCCGGCTCCTCCGAGGCCAGCCCAGAAGCCGGTGGGATAAGCCCCGTCGGTTCCTGGGGCGCCTGTCCCGGGGTCTCCAGTGTAGTCGGCATAATGCTTTCCTGCCTCTGCGGCGCCGGTATCGTAAAGCCAGCCGGGCGCTGGGGCACTGCTCCAGGAATCGGCGGGATGAGTCCCGTCAATCCCTGAGGCCGCTGCGGCGTCGTAAGACCCACCGGCCGCTCCGGGGCTACCCCAGACGTCGGTGGGATAAGCCTCCTCGGTCCCAGGGGCGTCTGTCCTGGACCCGGAATCGTTGGCATGGTCGTTGTAGTCGGTATAGTGCTTTCCTTCCTCTGAGGCTCCGGCTCCGGTATCGTAAAACCAGCCGGGCGTCCTGAGGCCTGACCGAGAGCCGGGGGGACGAGTCCATCTGATCCCTTGGGAAGCCCTTCCGGCGCCGTAAAACCCATCGGCTCCTCCGGCGCCACTCCCTGAGTCGGTGATGTAATGCCTCCCGACATCGGAGGAGCCTGCTCCAGGATTGTAAATTCCGCCGGGCGTCCGGGCGCCTGCCCCAGGCTCGGTGGCATAATGCCTTCCAGTCCATCTTGCGCCGGATCCGACTCCGGCACCGTAAAGTCCGTCAGCTGACGCGGCGTCGGTCCGAAAGCCGGCGGCGTAAAATTTATCGGTTCCTGCGGCGTTGTCTCCGGCGCCGGTACTGTAAAGCCCGCCGGCCGCTGCGGCGTCGGTCCAGGAGCCGGCGGCGTAAAATTTGTTGGTCCCTGCGGCTCCGGCGCAATGTGGCGCTCGGAGTCGACAATTCCCTGCGAGGACGACCCTCCTGAAAAATCAACCACCCTTGGCGGCGTTGGGATCTTCTGTGGAGGTCTTGGCGGCATCTGGCCTGACGGGTTGACGCCGAGAGCATCTACCATAGGCTTACTCTCAGCACCTCCCTCCTCCCTGGGTGGCTGCTGCTGCGTCAGCTCGATACGCCCGCCGGAGCCCTTTGTGATGCCCATGAAAGCCTCCGAAGGTGTCCTCGGCTGAGATGGCGGGAGTTTAGGAGCGGAGAGATCCGGGACGTCTTTTGGGTTTTGCCGGATTGGCGGCTCATCAGGCATTGCGGCCACGGGTGTATCCAATGACTTTGGCGGGACGGCGCTTATCGGCGGATCATCGGCTTGCGGCGGGGACAGCGGAACCGTATCGTTTTGATCCAACAATGTCCATGCAGCCGGCGTGGGCGGGGCCGGAGACAAGGGGGTTCTCGCCGGGCCAGAACCTTTTTGTATATCCTCAGAGGGAAGTTCCATCTTGGGCAGCGGCGGTGGAACATCTCGCGCTGGCGCGCCTGGCGCGGGAATCTGCTGCGAGTCAAAGGACGGCATGACGGGCAGGGGAGGAAGCCCCTCCCCGGCAGGCGGCGTATCTTGAGATGAGTCCTGCTTGGCGCCGATCAGTGAGACACCGGGCAGCGGCGGCGGGACATCTCGCGCTGGCGCGCCCGGCGCAGGAATCTGCTGCGAGTCAAAGGACGGCATAACGGGAAGGGGAGGAAGCCCCTCCCCCGCCGGAGCGTCTGAAAGGGCTGCCTCGAAAGATGGCGCCGGGGCGCCAGCGCTAGGTGGGACAAAGTCGATGGAGGAAGCGCTAAGCTCTGGAGCCTGCGATGTCTCCCTCTCCAACTTCGGGGCATCCTCTACGGGTAAATTCGTGGCCGTGGGAGCCTCCACACGCGACTGGACCGTGGGCTCCGGCAACGTTTCGCCGAAATCACCTTTGTTTGGAGACACCACGGAGGGATCGTCTGGTCTCTCCACCAGGAAGCCGCCGCACAGCGGACAGAACGACCTGTTCCACGTGAGGTTGTTTCCGCAGCGACTGCAAATCTTCATAGTAGACCTCCCTTTCACGTCGGCGCACTTGCTTCTGCCATTATTATAGCATCTATGTACATGTAAAATGAAGAAATATAGCCAAAGTTACATCCGGGGACGAGAGGGGGCAGGTCAGATGTCAAATAACCCCACAAGTGCGGTGTGATCTGATGGGCGCTCCATCGCGCGGAGTTCTCTCGCTACATAAACGTCTCTGCATCGCTCAGCGAGCGGAGCCGTGGTGAAAAGATGGTCGATGCGCCAGCCGATGTTCTTTTCAAGTGCGTTTTTGACCCTATAGTCCCAGAATGTGAACTCGCCCGGGTCAGGGCGGAGCTTTCTGAACGCGTCCACGAAACCCCAGGACAACACCCTCTCGAGCGCGTCCCTCACATCCTGACAGACACAGACGTGGTCGCGCTTGTTCTCGGGATGCGTGACGTCGATGTCGGTTGGAACGACGTTTATGTCGCCAGTCCACAGCAGGAGGCCCGAGGGTTCATAGCGCCGCTCGAAGAGGTATCGGAGCCGTTCGAAAAAGCGGAGCTTGTAAATGAAATCCGGGAGCTCGACGGACTTTCCCTGCGGCACGTACGTACATACGACGTCGAGGCCGGCGAAGCGCGCGGCGGCGAGTCTCGCGAGATCCTGCTCAATGTCCTCCCCGTCGCCAAAGCCGAACGAAACGTCGTCCGGCGCGCTCTTCGAGACAATGGCCACGCCGTTGTAGGACTTCATCCCCTTGAATGAAGCCCGATAGCCCAAATCAGCGAAGAAGTCCGCCGGGAAGTCGGCGTCCTGACACTTCGTCTCCTGAAAGCAAATAACGTCCGGCGCGTTTGGCGCGCGCAGAAAACGCTCCACGATCGGCAGTCTCGCTTTGAGCGAGTTTACGTTGAACGTGGCCAGCCTCACATTTGCCAAAAGACATCTCCCCTTTGCGCCCGAGGAAGCGCTGAGTAATCAAAATTTATCGTAACGCGTATATCTCTTATCACCAGATATGTTTTTTGCTCTCATTATGATTTTAATCACCTCGCGGAGGAGCTTTGCGCGTCCTCGAGCTTCTTCATGTCGCCAGACTCCTTGCGGAGGAAAACGGCGGCGAGCATGAACGCGGCCAAATCGGCGACCGGCCCGGCGTACATCACACCGTCGACCCCCCATATCCGCGGGAATATTATGACAAGCGGCAGGAGGAAGATTATCTGCCTCGTCAGCGACATGAAAAGCCCCCTCGTCGCCTTCCCTATGGACGTGAAAAAGTTCGCTGTCACCGGCTGGATGCCGTTTACTAGCGTCATGAATAAAAATATCCGAAAGTACCTCTCGACGAAGTGGTAGTACTCGGCGCTCCCCTCCCCGAAAACACTGATTATTTCCTTAGGGAAGAGCTGAAAATTGGCGAAAGCGACGAACGAGATCCCCGTGGCGGCGCAGACTATGATTGTAAAAGTCCTCCTGACCCTCCCGTACCTCCGAGCCCCGTAGTTGAAACCGATGATCGGCTGTCCTCCCTGGGCAAGCCCAATGACTATCGATAGGTAGATCATGTTGACCTTCGAGATTATGCCGGCCGCCGCAAGCGGTATGTTCGAGCCGTAAATCGAAGTGGCCCCGTAATGCCTCAGGACGTTGTTCAGCGTGACCTGCACGCATGACATGGCGAGCTGGTTGAAGCACGATCCGGCGCCGAGCGCCGATATCGTCGCCAGGATGCGGATGTTCGGCACAAAAAAGCGCGGGCTCAGCCGGACGGATTTGTAGCGAATGACGTAGCGCGCGACAAGAAGCCATGATACGAACTGCGATATCGCCGTGCCCCAAGCCGCGCCCGCTATGCCCATTCCGAGTCCGAACATGAAAAACGAATTGAGGATAATGTTAAGCCCGGCCCCGGTAAGGTTGCAGAGCATCGAATATCTTGGGCTGCCGTCAGCCCGTATGAGGTGGGTCCCGCCGAGCGCCGCTATCATAAACGGTATGCCGAGCGACGTTATAGACGTGTATCTGAGCGCGTACGGCAGGACGTCGTCAGTGGCCCCGAACGCAATGAGCATCGGTTCGAGCGCGAACCTGACGGCTATGAAGATGGCTACTCCGAAGATCATCATGAAGCTGAAAGCGTTGGCCGCGATCCTCCCTGCCCTCTCCCCGTTACCCCTGCCCATCTCTAGGTTGAAGTTCGCCGCCCCCCCTATGCCGAGAAGCAGAGCGGCGGACATGCATATCGTCGCGAGCGGAAACGCCACGTTCGTCGCCGCGTTACCCAACATCCCGACGTCATGCCCGATGAATATCTGATCCACTATGTTGTAGAGCGCCCCCACGAGCATCGCTATTATGCTCGGCGTCGCGTATCTCGCTATAAGCCGGGTTACGCCGGTCACGGCCAAAGGATGAGAAGCGGTGTCGATTTTTCCCGTATCTACCATAACAAACGCCTCCCGCCAAATTCAGTACATTCTACTACTCTTCTCTGTGTCACGTCCACATTACGAATACGATCTCCGTGCTATAATGCCCCGGTGCGCTCATTCAAGGACACCCCCGCGCTTTTCGGCCGCACTGGCAGGCTTTTACGCGCTTTGTGTGTCTCGCGCGTTTTTGTGGTAATATTGCTTAATTCTTCGTTCAAAAATGGGAGGTTTACGTAATGCTCAAAGGCAGTCCACTTGTGATGGTTCCGGGCCCTACACCGATTGCCCGGTCGATACAGGACCAAATGGGGCGCGAAACGATCTCGTTCAACGATCCTCGCTTCGTCGCTGTCTTCAACTCGCTCATAGCCGATATGAAGTCCCTGTGGCGGTGCGACGGCATAGTGTTCATAGTCGCTGGCTCCGGCACGATGGCGATGGAGATGGGCATCTGCAACGTCGCCGGAACCGGTGAAAATGTGCTCGTCTGCTCGAACGGGCATTTCGGTGACAGGTTCATAGATATCTGCGCCCGCAAAAACTTCAGCCTCGACACTATAAAAGCCCAGTGGGGAACATCCGTGACTGTGGATGAAATTGACAAAAAATTATCGGAAAAAAAATACAGCGCGCTCGTGACGACGCACATAGAGACATCGACTGGCGTCGAACTTCCCCTCAGACAGGTCGCCGAAATGGTCAGAAGGAAGCATCCTGACGTCATCCTGGTGGTGGACGGCGTCGCTTCCGCCGGCGCCTCCGAGTTCTACATGGACTGGGGTATAGACGTGATGCTCACATGCTCGCAGAAGGGGCTCGGGATATCGCCAGGCCTCGGCATCATCTGGGCGAGCCAGAGGGCGATAGACAAGCGCCAGAGCATGCCGCCGATATCCGAGTCCTACGCCGACTTCGTAAAGTGGATACCGGTCATGAAGGACACGATGCAGTACTGGGGCACGCCATCCGTCAATATGATCTGGGCGCTCGCCGAGGCCATCCGCATAATAAAGGATGAGGGGCTGGAAGAGCGGATCAAAAGACACAAGCTTTTCTCGGACGCCATTCGCAGTTCCCTCTCCGCCCTGGGCTTCAGAACCGGCACCGAGGAGGCGCTCGCCTCTCCATCCGTGACCGTCTTCTTCTATCCGGAGAACCCCAAAATCGACGACGCGGCGTTCCGCAGCGCCGTATACGAGGAGGGCGCGCACATCGGCGGATGCCTCGGCGTCTTCGCCGGCAAAGGCTTCAGGATCGGCCACATGGGTAACATCACGACGGGCACTCTCGTCACGCTGATTGCGGCCATAGAGCGCGCATGTATCAGGTGCGGCTACGATGTCGCGCTTGGCAGCGGTCTCGCCGCCATGCAGAAAGCGATTGTCAGTATGTAGCTCCGCTATGAAAGGACATGCCACTCAGTGTGATAATTTTGATGAAAAAGTTTATTTATCCCGGAAATTACGAAGGGAAGGGTTAAAAAGCTGGGGATCTGGCATTCTCAAATGACAAAATATAGTTTGAGAATAATAATTAAGCGAGATGCGTCGGAGGCCGGGATAAGACCGTATTGACAAGATGTTTAAAGAACTGTAGCATACCTGAGTTCCGAGTTATTATAATTTTGCTTCCGTCAAGGGCAACGGTGTCGAGTTTTACCCGGCAAATCGCCCTTATTATGATCCCCTGCTCAAACAGGGGATTTTTGTTTGTGCGCCAGGCATGAGTGTGCGAGCTAGGCGGTGTAAGTCCGCTACGGGCTCGGCAGCAGGAACCGTTAGCCGAAGGCAAGGGTGTCCGCCGCGAGACGGAATCTGAAGGAAGCCTTAGGCAAAGTCCCGAACCGACG
>JAITNX010000083.1 GCA_031290235.1 Synergistaceae bacterium
GTGAGCTGCCGGCTGGCGATACAGCTTTGCGTCGGGTATTTTTCAGACGGCCGCGAGCGGCACAGGACTTTTTCAATCAAAAACATCCGCCGCGACGCTGGCGCTGATGCCATCGCGGCTGTCATCCGCGCTATAGCGCCGCTTCTGAAATACCCCATAACGAAGGTCAGGCTCATCAAAACAGACCGGCTGGTGCTGGAAAAACCGGCGTCGCTGAACACGCCGAACACGCCAAACACGCTGAATACGCTGAATACGCCGAATACGCCGAATACGCCAATAATTCCGATTCTGAATCACTTGCGACACTCTCCCGTAACCATGGCGGAACCAGCGAACGCAAAACCAGGCTGATCATGGTCATCGAGCGTAATCCAAGCTCAACTTTAGCTCAACTTTATTTTAAATTGACGAAAATAAAGTTCACTTGGCCGGGATTGGACTGGGCTGTTCAGTGACCGCTAATCAAGCCCCTATCATTTTCAAGATTGACGCGGTTCGTTGCGTAATCGCCCCTTTCAGACGTTCCCGCGCCGTTTGCATACTGTGATTATCTGAATCAAAAGCAAGTTCCGCGGCGGAATCGAGATTGTATTTTACGCCCAGAGCCATGCCCCGCATTTCTTCGACGGGCAGGAAGAGCGCCATGAAATCAATGATCGCCGCGAATTTTGGCCGGTTCGTACCACGAAGAGACAACGCCAGAATATCGTTAAAACCGTAAATGGAAGTACAAACGCAGTCGTAAAGCGGTGCGGGGTGATAGCTTCCGTCTTCCGGATCAAGAATAAGCGAAAAATTTTTTGCGTGCATGTCGCCGTTGCCAACCAGAACCCCCAAAAAATACATGCGGGCAAAAATTCTCATATCCTCCATGCCGAGGTTGCTTTGAGCCGTCGAGAACAATTCATCGGTCGTCGTATCGTATTTCGTTTCAGACGAAAGATCCATCAACGAAGCTATTTCGGTCGTCGACAGCTTCCGCGGATTCCCTTCGCTGTCGGCCGCGTAGTCGAAGCGCTCTATTAAAAAATGCTGCCGGTGACGCTCCGCCTCCGAAGCCGCGTCCGGCTGGCGGAACAAAAAAATCCTCGGTACATTCAAACCCAGGCGCTGCGCCAATTTCATACAGGTATATTCGTTCTCGGCAATATAAGGATAATCGGGATTGCCCGGCTTGACGATGACATTACCCCGCTCGTTCGGCATAGGTATGGAAAGTACGGGTTGTCCGTTTTCGACGGAGAGCTTAGCGACAAATTTATCCTGATAGCCCGAAAACGATGGTTTCGTTTTCGTCCGAATTTCCGACTGATGGTGCAGCCAAGCCGCGGAAAGGCGGGATTGCACCCTCCCTTCAGCGATAAGCTCTGGAAAGGGGACGTAATGCCTGAATCCGCCGTCGTCGGGGTATACTGAGGTATTTCCTGCCGAAAAACGCCCCGGTAAATCGTCTACCCAAGGAACTAATTCAATGGGGCGATCCACCTCCGCGCCATCGCCGTTACGAGAAGCGAGGACGGCAAGGGAGTCGAATCTGACGCCTTCAGGAAGAGCGTTCAGAAGATGGCGTTCAATATGCGGCTTCCAGCTTGACGGCATACCCGATTTTTCAATCCCGGCGCTATCGAAAATAATTTTTCCATCTTTTATGGTTGCGACGACGATTTTATCGTAGAAAATATACTCGGGCACGCGTACCGCCTCCTAACTCTAATTCCAAGTCAAACGCGCATCCTGCGCGTTTGACTTGGAAAAGCCGCAATGCTGCGCATTGCGCGGCGCGACATCGTGTCGCGCATTCCAATTTTGAGTCAAATAAAAACATATTTGACTCAAAATTGGAATAAGGTATCAGTCCAGCCCGTACTTCACTTTGAGCGCGGGAAGGACGCCAGAGTTGTCCAGCTCCTTCAGAGCCGCGTTCACCGCCTCCAGGAACTGTGGGTCGTTCTTGCGCAACGCCAGGGCAAAACCCTCGTCAGGTTTGTCAACGTCGTGTCTGAATGCGATCTTCAACCCTCCCTTGAAGCTGCCGCTCTCGACATAGCTCCTCGCGACGACTGTGCCGATCAAAACGCCGTCGTTGCGGTCCAGCATGACATCTCGGACGGCATCGACCGCCTTCTGATAGCGCTTTATATCGATATTATCCCGCTGTGAGAGGAATATGTCCTCTGTGGTCCCAAACTGCGTGCCGATTACCTTTCCCTCCATATCGTCCACACTCTCGATGCTATCGTTGTCATATTTCACGACGAGAGCCGAGTCCGCGTACGAGTAGACGTCGGAGAAGTCTATCCTCTTTTTCCTCTCCGCCGTCGAGTGCATCCCGGCCGCTATCACGTCTATCTTTCTTGTAAGTAGGGCTGGGATAAGTCCATCGAAGGCCATGTCAACTACAGTCACCTTCTTGCCGAGCTGTCGCCCCAACGCGTAGACCAGCTCGATATCGAAGCCGGTCAGCTTGTTATCCTCATCGTAATACTCGTACGGCGGCCAGGTGCCCTCTGTGCCAACTATCAATTCGCCCTTCCCGATCAGAGAGGCTGCGACTCCCGCCGAAGCCAGACCGAACAGACAAAGCCCGGCCATCGTCAACAGCACTGTCAATTTCCTCATTGCCATGCACACCCCTTCTGCGGCATTTCAATACCGCGATGACTCCCCTCCGGCCACTCCTATGTTTTTTACGTCTTTCGCGGCGACGAAATAGTGACGATCGCCACGCTCGCTATAATACACAGCCCTCCGGCAATCTCAGCCAGGGTCAACAGCTCTCCCAGGACGATCACGCCGAGGGC
Source organism: Synergistaceae bacterium (assembly GCA_031290235.1). GTDB lineage: Bacteria > Synergistota > Synergistia > Synergistales > Synergistaceae > JAIRWR01. Next base: position 2,805 of record JAITNX010000083.1, read on the forward strand.
GACGCTTGTGATGGGTTCGAACGTGGAGAGAATGGAGGCCGCAGGCGCTCCGCAGAGCTTCACTCCCTGTTGCAGCATCGTCACGGCCCCGATCGACACAGAGATCGAGACTATAAAGGAATACAGCCAAGCAATGGCGGTGAGGTCGAAAGTCAGAGTCCCTGAGAACGCCCCATAGATCCCGGAGTACAACGCAACCACGACACAGCTGCAGAACGATAGTTTGAGAGGGTGCATCCCAGCAAGCTCAGATCTGTTGAGACGAACCAGGTAGAATGAATACGTGCATCCGGACAACAGGGCAATCCCCACCCCGACAGCGCTGCCGCTCAGGGTCACTCCGCCGGCCGTCATGAAAATTCCGATGGCGCTAAGCGCCAGGGCAGCGCACATAGCCGCTCCAAGCCTCTCGCGATAGAATATCACGCAGCTCGCGCTGACCAGCACAGGGTAGATAAAGTGCAGGGTCGTAGCCATGCCGACCGGTATGTAGGAGTAAGAAACATACATCAGGAGGGTAGTGGATGCAACCCCTATTCCCACTATTATGGCGAGATCCCTGCACTGCCCCCTCGAGACCGCGAACGGCACCCTCATATATGCCAGAAGCGCAATAAAGACGGGCATACAGAGCAGCGCCCTCAAGAACGTCATAGTCACTCCGTTCGCCCCGCCATCGTAAGTCATCCGCACCATAATGGGGGTTATCCCATATATAAAGGCGGAGGCTATCGTTATGATTATCCCCTTTGTCGCCGGCCTCATTTACTGGAACCCCAGCGAGAGTTTCGCAAACATCCGGCTCAAACGCCGCGTGACACTGAGGAGATTGACATGCCTATCATCACGATGCGAATCACACGTTCGGCGGCCTCCTCCAGCAGTGAGGCGCTGTTTTCCATCGCTCTTTCGAGAGTCATAGCGCAGTTTACCGTGCTAACCATGGCGTCCACGCCATAATCGTAGACCGCGTCAGCCCCATCGCCGATACCGCCAACAATCGCAACGACCGGCACGCCGTATTTTTTAGCCCTGCGCGCCACCCCGACCGGGACCTTCCCATAGACAGACTGCGCGTCTATTCTGCCCTCCCCTGTTATGACGAGGTCGCAGTCCTTCATCCGCCCGTCAAAATTCACGCTGTCGAGCACAGTGTCGATGCCGGAGCCGATCCGAGCTCCGCAGTAGGCCATCAGTCCGTAGCCGAGTCCGCCAGCCCCGCCAGCGCCGGGGACATCTGCCAGGTCCACCCCAAGTTGATCGCGCGTTATCCTCGCGAGATGGTTCAGATTAGCGTCCAGTTCAGAGACCATCCTCGGGTCCGCGCCCTTTTGCGGCCCGTAAACGGCCGATGCCCCGCGTTCGCCGCAAAGAGGGTTGCTGACGTCGGAGGCTATTACGATCTCGGACTCCTTTATCCTGGGGTCGAGGCCCGAGACGTCGATGCCCGCCAGGACGGACAGAGCCCCACCGCCATAAGGCAACTCTCCCCCCGTTTCATCCTTGAAAGAGATGCCCAGAGCTTGAGCGGCTCCAACTCCGCCGTCGTTCGTCGCGCTGCCCCCAATGCCCAGGATAAATCGCCTGCAGCCCAGGTCTAGCGCCGCCTTTATCAGTTCGCCCGTCCCCCTGGTCGTGGTGATCCTGGGATCTCTGTGCTTCTCCGGAACGAGTGGCAAACCGGAGGCGGCGGCCATCTCTATAACAGCGGCGCCGTTCTCCAAAACGCCGAATATCGCCTCCTGCCTCTCTCCAAGCGGCCCGGTAACTGTACAAGCGTGAGTAACTCCCCCAGCCCCGGTTATTAGGGCCTCGACAGTCCCCTCGCCGCCATCGGCAATCGGCATCTTGGTCACGATCGCGCCCGGCGCGACCCTCCTGATGCCGTTCTCTATGCACGACGCGACTTCGACGCTGGACTTGCTGCCCTTGAAAGAATCAGTCGCTATAACGATATTCACGGTAGTCCCCCCTCGACCCCCTGATTATATACAGCACTATACAAAACAACATCCTATCATAGCCATTGTATCAGCTCACGGACCCAGCAGCGCCAGCTATCTTATTCTAATTCCAAGTCAAACGCGCATCCCTGCGCGCTTGACTTGGAAAAGCCGCAATGCTGTGCATTGCGCGGCTATGACGGCTTATTAAAGTCAATATAGATCAATCGTTTTACACACTATTACACTATAAATTAAACCATCCTGGTACCAGGCCACTCCCATGCTCAGACTTCGCAGGAGTTCCTTTCTGTGTCCTTCACACAATTTTAAACATTTTTAAACATTAATAGAATCCTCCGGATAGCTGTCGGATTAAAGTATAATAGCCAAATTAATCTGCGGGCGATATGATTTGATGCGGCTTTTTTACAAAGGACATAAGAATCTGTGGAGGAGTTTGGATGGATCAAATCCTCGGTTTTTGTTTGACGTTTGTGGTGAGCACCCAGGGCGCAATTGCCTTTAAACTGTGCAGGTGTGTTGAAAGGACGGCGACTGTCTCAAGTACTACGATCACTCGCCCTCATTGAAACCCAAACTTCCCAATGCCCCTTTATCCCAGGAGGGCTCTGATATCCTTGATCGACACGGACCGGTATCTCTCGGCCGGCTTGCCCGGGACCGAGATGGCTTCGGACGGACAGAAAGCGACGCATCTCTGGCAGGACTGACAGGACTTTCCTATAGAAGAGCGGCCATTTATCAGCGTTATATTTTTTTCAGGGCAGATTTCATGACAAATTCCGCAGCCAATGCACTTTGCCGTGTCCACTGCCAGTGGAAAAAATTTGTAAAACAGCCTGAGCGACCTCCTCCCGCGGGCAAGCCGCGCAAAAAGAGGCGAGAGAAAGCCGCCGGAAGCCCATGTTGTATTACCGGCGCACAGGTCTCCGGCATATTTTCTGACTATGGTTTCCGACTTCTCGATCCTTTGGCGATTTTTCTCCACCGGAAGAGTCTTATTCGCATAATTGGACGGCATCACGACCGTGAGGGACCCGACGGGTTTATAGCCTTTGTCCTGCAGTACTCGGCGTATAGGTCCATCCATGCCGCCGGATGCACCGCCCATCGTTGCCAGGAAAAAAGCCTCACGCCCCTTGCCCTCCGGCAGGGAATCCAAAAAACACCAAGCAGTCGGATATGTGGAGAAACAAGCCAGCGGCGTAGCCAGCCCCAACGCCGCCCCCTTGGGCAGGATAAACTTCTCGGGGCGTTCCATAGGCGCCAGCGAGACGTCGCGGCCTCTTTTGTCCAGCTCGTCCGCCAGCGCCCTAGCCATGAGCAGGGTATTGCCTGTTCCGGTAAACACCGCAATCACAACCTTATGGCTTTCCATTAAAGTCGCCCCCTTTGAGTCATAGTATATAATTTTACGCACAATAAACTATAATAATTATGATTATCATGCGGAATATTGTCAAGATCCCTAGCATAAACCGCCAGGTTCGTTTACGTGGTCGAATCCTTATATACACAAATGATTTGCGGCAAACGGACATGAATGACGTCCATAAGATGTCGATAATTAATGCGCGGTTTCTCCCTCTCTGGTACAATCCAGGCATGATAAACGAATCGGGCTGTTGGGGGATGGAATTGGATGACGGACGAGACGAACGAGGGACGG
>JAITNX010000002.1 GCA_031290235.1 Synergistaceae bacterium
ACCCGTGGGTCAGTCCGCGAAGGCGACGCCTCCGACGACCCCGTCCGCGCCGTCTTTGCCGTCGCTGCCTCCTCTTCCGCCTATCGATCTGTCGCCAGTGGGTCAGTCCGCGAAGGCGACGCCTCCGACGACCCCGTCCGCGCCGTCTTTGCCGTCGCTGCCTCCTCTTCCGCCCATGGATCTGTCACCCGTGGGTCAGTCCGCGAAGGCGACGCCTCCGACGACCCCGTCCGCGCCGTCTTTGCCGTCGCTGCCTCCTCTTCCGCCTATGGATCTGTCGCCAGTGGGTCAGTCCGCGAAGGCGACGCCTCCGATGACCCCGTCCGCGCCCTCTTTGCCGTCGCTGCCTCCTCTTCCGCCTATAGAGCTGGCGCCCATAGGGCAGCCTGCGAAGGCGAATCCGCCAACAACTCCTTCGGTGTCCTCGTCGCCGCATCTGCCACCTTTGCCGCCGATAGAGCTTGCGCCAGTCGACCAGCCGGCGGTCGCTGCCCAGCCTTCCGCGCCATCGGTTCCCGCGCCGGCTATGCCGCCCGCTCCGCCGCTCCCGCCGGTAGATCTGGCGCCCATAGGCACTCCGCCGGCTTCGACGCCGCCCGTGGTTCCATCTACACCGCTTGCGCCGCCACTGCCCCAGCTTCCGCCGATTCAGCTGGCATCCATAGGCGATCCGATGCCCGCCGGGCAGCCTTCGGCGCCCACGCCAGCCATACCGCCCGTTTCGGCCCCGCCCACGGTTCTGACTATGCCGCAGGCGCCCATTGGACAATCTGGGACGCCTGTCCAGCAGGAATCTCCAGTGACTCCAGTTCAGGCCATGCCGCAAGCGCCGCCTCTTCCGCCGGTCGATCTCGCTCCCATAGAGCAGCCGATTTCGGCGGCGCAGCCCGAGATGTCTCCACTACCGCCGGTTCAACTGACGCAGACTGTAGTTCCAGCTCAGCCTGTGCCAATTGTGCCGCCGGCGCAGAATTTGCCCATTGTACCGCCGGTTTCAGCGATACCGGTGATGCCGCAGACGCCTCCATTGCCGCCGGCCGGCCTCGCTCCACTGGGCGCACCGCTTCCGTCAGCGCCGGCAGAGTTTCCCGCAATCCCGGCTGCTCCTGTTCCGATTAAGCCGCTCCAGCCCGCCCCGGGTGTTCAGGAGAATAAGCCCTCTGATGCGGAAGATGAATTTCCCGAGGGGGAATTTCTGCGAATGTTCCCTAACGCGAGGCCTTGACCAGAGGGCAGTTCACGACGGGCCTCTGATCTCGCTTGGAGATGGGAGGACTCCGGACGCTATTTCAGCAGTGCCGCGAGGGAGACGTGGCAAATGGTGTTGTCCTCCTGTGTTAGGACATAATTTTTTTTGAAATGAGACAGTTTGATGTTTAAGAAGAGCAAGCACACCTACAGTCCAAGGTATGCCCGTTTCACCAAGTGGCAGGGGAACGGCACATCGGGCAGGAAACGCAGGCATCAGACGTTTCTGACAGACGATAAAGGAGACGCCCTTGAGGTGTCTCCAGGTGTATATCTTCAGTCAAGGAAAGAAATTCACTCGCGTGGAGGAAAACTCCCTTTCCCGCTTCGTTTTATAGTCTCCCTTCATCTGACACGCGCCATAATGAGCGGCGCACTGGCAGTCCGCGATAGGCTGAGGAGCGTAAAGAGAGCTCAAAAGGCTTCCATGCTTGGATATATTCCTCTCAAAATCTTCATTGGGATAAGCCTGATCACCTTTGGGATATATCCCTATATATGGGCATGGGGCAACGTCTATGCCTTTATAAAGGTATGTGGCGGGAGGGTGAGGGAGGGCGCGATAAGAGGTTTCGCGGTGATCGGCTGCTGTGTACAGCTCCTGATGCCGTTCGCCGTGACAGCGACGCTGTGGTGGCTCGCGACAGATGAGCCAAGAGCCTATGAATTAGCGGTGCAGGCATCGGTTTTATACGCTGGGGCGTACTTATTTATCATCAGCCCGATGCGATGCTTCCATTACTTCGATCTGCGCTGGAATCTGCGGATTGCGGTCTCCGAGTGGGATCGCGAATCCATGATGATAGACAGGACGATGACCTCGTGGTTTAAGCTGTTCATACTGGGTTCCGCTTACTTACAGTTCCATATAAACAGGCTTATGGGACTCGGTATGCCAGGCTTCGCGGACCCTGAGGAGATAACCGGCGATTTTTCGCTGGGCGAGTGGCTTCGTGACTACCTGAGAGCCAAGGGGCACAATCCACACGCGGAGGACGATTACTACGACGATATTGAGGAAATAGAGTTTCCCGAGGAGGGGGACGAGACAAAGGGGGCTGGCAAGACGAATGGCGACGGCTGAGATCGAGAGAGTCTGCGGCTCGTGTTCATCGGTGATGCCGCCGGGCTGGAGCCAGATCCAATGCCCTGTATGCGGCGGCAGGGTACGATTGAACATCAAGCAAAAAAAGCCTGCCAAGGTGCTAAAGAGGTCGATAAAGGGTTCGGTGCGGGACCATCCGCTCGCTCCCGTCGCGGCCCAAAGTTCCGCTCTGGGGCCAAGGTTCCTGACGATGTCGCCGATGCTGCTTTTTATACTGAACATATTAACCCTGGGTCTGAGGTCGGTATTCTGGGTCAATTATCACCTCCCATCCCTCATTGCCATGGCCCGGGGGACTGAGATGCTGAAGAGGAGCACCCTCAGTATATGGCTCACAGCTCGCGCGTCGTTCCTGACATTTCTTGGTGCCATGGCATGGGAGTTTTTGGCAAGCGCATTCGATACGTCGGCGCCGACATTGTCGTGGCTGCTGCGCGGCGCTGCCGTGGCCTTGATAATCTCGCTGCTTATAGACCGCTATGTGCTGTTCTGGGTGAGGAACGTAATTATGGACACGCTGGAGAAGAGCGACCACGATGTCGTGAAGGTGAGGACCGTTGGTTTTGCCCAGTCGCCATTGATGCTCTGGTTCATAGGGGTCCCATATATTCAGTTTCACATAAACAGGATGATAAAGAAAAAGGGTCTTCAGAGCTATGGCGCGGCAAGAAGGCAGAGACAGGTGGACGCATGGCTTGCCGCCAGAGGAGCGCAAGGCGACGGCCCCCCCCGGAAGAGCTTGTCCCGCTACTTGAAGAACTCGGAGTGATGGTTCATTATGCTCGCTATGTTCCTGTTTACCTTCCTCTGATATGTAACCGAACTCGTCCCGTAGTATTTCTCCAGCGCATCCTGAACCGAGCCGTACGCGCGAATATAGCGCGAGATCAGAAGGCACCCGGCCGCTATTGCCTGCTCCGGGTCGGAAAGCGGGTTTGCCCCAGGAGTTGGCATTATTCCATTGGCGCTAAGCAGATGCTTGTGCAGCCTCCACATGACCTGCATAACCCCGGACGCCCCTTTTGGGCTGACCGCATTGGGGTCGAACGTACTCTCAACCTGTGCCACAGCGGTGGTGAGCGCGTAAGGGACCGCATACTTGGCGCTGTAGTGAACGAGGGCTGCCGCCTCGCGCCACGCTGTCTTGGCGTCTATCCTCGGGTTGGACTTGCGTATGAATGACGCGGTACTCGCAACGTACCTCTGTGCGTTGACCGGCATATACTTGACGTGTACGAGCGCGGTGCTGGGGTGCTCGTCTATCCACGCGTCGAAGTGCCCCGCTGCCAGGCCCATTTCCTCCATCGCGCGTATAACCGAGATGTCGTAGCCTATGTGCGGGCTCCTCCTTATTTGTGACAACGTCGTATTGTAGGAGTACGCCGCGGCCATGAGCCTATTCCTGACCCCGAGAACCTGAGTCGGCTTGAATATTCTCTCCGGCTGATCTGGGACGATTCCATGATCGGAGTAATCCATGTCGACCATGAAAAACGGCAACACCACAAATGGCAGAGCTACGGCGGCGAAGATAGCAAGAGTCTTTGCGCGGCGTGAGGACAATGTATATCGCGTCACTTCAATCCCTCCTAGATAAAGAGGCGTACAAAAAGAAAAATTTTTCACTTGACTAAGCCAGAGGATGAATTCCTCCGGGGAATCTATCATACACAAACAGGGCGCGAAGTCAAGTTTACAAGCAGGCCCTTTTTTGGACTAAATGAAGGAGATGTAGTATTATCAAGGAGCTTGCTGTATGTGCCATATATTATAATACAGTATAGGTATCCTGAAAAAGGGATATTTTGCGTAATAATTTTGACGTTTGGGGGAATTTTATTCAGTCATGAGGGTGGGCGAAATAGCAAAAAGGATAGAGGAGAGGCTTCCGCTGGCCTGGAGCGAGGATTGGGACAACGCGGGGCTGACAATCGGAGATCCCGACGCCGAGACGGAGAGGGTGGCTGTATCGCTCGACGCGACGGAGCGAAGCGTCTGCATGGCTCTGGGCCTTGGTTGTAAGATGCTCGTGACGCATCACCCCGCGATATTCAGGCCTGTCAACAGAATTGTGCGGCCATCGCCCGTTGTCGGGATGATTTCCGCCGCTTTGAGCGGCGGCCTGTCCGTCTACTCAGCGCACACGAACTGGGACTCGTCCCCGGGCGGGGTAAACGTGACACTGTCGAACCTCTTGGGTTTGTCCGGCGTGTCGCCGATAGAACCTCCGAAGAGAGGCGAGTGGGGCATGGGCGCGATAGGGCGTATGGCTGCCCCAGTGACGTTGACCCGGTTGGCCCGTCAGGTAAAAGACGCATGGGGATTGTCGGCTGTTACGGCTTATGGCGACGACGAGTCCACTCTTTCACTGGCGGCACTGTGCGGCGGCGCCGGAAGCGAACTCATGCAGGCCGCGCTGGATCTCGGGGCTGACGTATACATAACCGCCGACGTGAGCTACCACTACATACTGCACGCGCAAGGTTCACGGACCTGCCTCATAGTGGTTAACCACGGCGAAATGGAGCGCGTCTCGCTGCCAGGCTTATGCGAGGTCGTCCGCGAGGCGTCCGGGCTGGATGCCGTTTTGCTGGAGGACGATATCTGGGTCCCGATGATTATTTAATCTGCTATACTGAATACGTCATAATTTTATGAGCGCCTCGGAGGTGTATATTCAATATGTACAGAGTTTTCAGCGGGATGAGGCCGACTGGCAGGCTGCACTTGGGACATATGGCGGGCGCGCTGACAAACTGGGTGAGGCTCCAGGATGAATGCGAGTGCTACTATTCAATAGTGGACTGGCATGCTCTGATGTCGGACTACGCGGACCCCGGCAGGCTGCGCGCCAACTCGCGCGAGATACTGCTCGACTGGCTCGGGGTAGGGCTGGATCCTCAAAAGTGCGCTATATTCGTTCAGTCGCATGTGAGAGAGCACGTGGAGATGCACATGGCTATGTCGCTCATAACTCCCCTCGGCTGGCTGGAGCGCAACCCGACGTACAAGGAGCAGATACTGAATCTACAGAACAAGGATCTGTCCACTTACGGATTTTTGGGCTATCCCGTGCTGATGGCGTCGGATATATTCGTGTACAAGGCCAATAAGGTGCCTGTGGGGGAGGACCAATCAGCGCACGTGGAGCTTTCGAGAGAGATAGCGCGAAGGTTCAACCACATGTATGGGAAGGGGAAGGAGATTTTCCCGGAGCCGGAGACGATTCTTTCGCATTACCCAAAGATACCTGGCACTGACGGGCGCAAGATGAGCAAGTCCTATGGCAACTCTCTCGATATAGCGGACGAGATACCGGAGCTCGAGAAAAAAATTCGCACAATGGCGACCGACACCGCGAGGGAGCGAAGGACTGACCCTGGAGAGCCTGATAAATGCCCAGTCTGGGACCTCCATAAGTTTTTTAATAACGACGGCTCCCAAAAGGATGAAATCGCTGCCGGGTGCCGGTCTGCCGGAATAGGGTGCGTCGATTGCAAGAAAATGCTGCTGCCGCATGTGGCCCGACACATGGAGCCGATTCACGCCCGCAGACGCCGGTACGAGTCGAACGACGGCGAACTCGAAGACATACTGAGGGCCGGCGCGTCTCGTGCGCGCGCTCAGGCTGAGCGCACCATGAGCGAGGTGTACGGGGCGTTGGGAATGCCGACGGTTTAAGCGGGACCGCCGAGTTCATGCCGTTAACCTCGATGACGCCCATGTCGGATGACTCCTCGTTCCACGTGACGCTCGGCGACTTCTCCGGTCCTCTCGACCTTCTTTGTCATTTGGTGGAGAGCAGGGAGATGGACGCCTCCTCCGTAAAACTGACCGACGTACTGTCACAGTACGTCTCATTTTTAATGCGGTCGCGCCGCGCTACGCTCGCTGAACTCGCTGAGTTTTTCTCGATGGCGAGCAGGCTGCTGCTCCGCAAGGTGCGCTCTCTCCTGCCGGGACTGGAGGGGGATGAGCCGGACAACGGCGGGGACGATGCCGTGGATGTGGAAATGGCGGAGGAGGGCGGCATGGATGAGGAGACGCTGAGGGCGCTGCTCGAACGCTTCAAGCCCTACAGGAGCGCCGCATTTCATCTGGCCTCGCTCAAAGAGCGCCGCGAGCGTTGTTTCGTAAGGATACCGGACGAAGGCGGCCCGCCGTGGTACGACATAGGGGACCTGCACGGACTCGCCGCGCAGTGGTGGAGCCTGATAGAGGAGCGGTCGCGCGGCAGGTCGGCTGGGACCGAATCATCCTTCATGGCTGAGATCCCTGACGCTGTTCCAGAGGAGATACTCGTCGAGTCGAGGATGGATGAGGTGGGGTCCCTGCTTGCCGAGTTCGGCAGGACGAACCTCAGCGAGCTGCTGAGGAGGTTTGGCGCTGGCGGCATGATAGTGACGCTGCTGGCGCTGCTTGAACTGTCCCGGCTGGGCAGGATAAAACTGGCGCAGAGTGAACTGTGGGGGGACGTCGAGGTTGGAATCTCCGGTTAAGTACGATATCACAATGAGGCAGATCGAGGCGCTGCTCTTTGTGGCGACTCAACCCACGACGGAGGATTCGTTGGCAGCCGCTCTCGGCCTGTCGCAGAAGTCGGTCAAGGAGGGTATAGCGCGTCTTCTGGCCTGCTGCGAGTCGGGCCGGGGAGTCACCCTGCTGCACCTGGCGGGAGGGTGGCAGATGGCAACGGCCCCGGACCTCGACTCGGTCGTCTCGGAGTTTCAGGGGAGCTTGTTGTCTCAGAGAGTGAGGCTCAGTAAAGCGGCCCTGGAGACACTGGCGGTAGTGGCTTACAATCAGCCGGTAACCAGGGGGGAGATGGAGGAGATTCGCACAGTGAGGTGCGACCGCGTCATAGATACGCTGATGAAGCACGGCCTGGTTCGTGTATCTGGGCGAAAGAAGAGCATCGGCAATCCTCTCCTCTATAGGACGACTGACAGATTTCTGGAATTGTTCGGGCTGGATGCCATTTCGGCGCTGCCGACTCTGGAGGATCTGCAGGAGACATTCGTCAAGGCCCCATCGGAGGGTGGAACGGAGTGGCTTGAAGGCGATGAGTGAGCTGCTTGACGCGGAATTTCCAATGAGGCTCAATAGATATATAGCCCTGTGCGGCGTTGCGGCAAGGCGCAAGGCCGAGGTGCTGATCGCCTCGGGCAGAGTCACGGTGGGAGGGGCGGTCGAGACGTCCGTAGGGCGGGTTTTGGATGGCTCCTCGGAGGTGTGCGTCGACGGGCGCGCCATTGCGCCGGTGCGGAGCGTATACATAGTGATGAACAAGCCCGCGGGCATCCTCTCCGCCGCGAGCGACGCGAGGGAAAGAACCGTGCTAGATCTGCTGCCGAAGTTCTACAGACCGCTTGGGCTCTTCCCTGTGGGCAGGCTCGACAAGGAGAGCGAGGGCCTGATCATATTGACGAACGACGGCGGGTTCGCGCAGGAAATCATTCACCCGTCAGCCGGCGTCCCGCGCACCTACATGGTTCTGCTGAAGGCGCCCATGGACGAGGCCGTGGCTGAGAGATGGCGTGACGGAATCGTGGTTGACGGGAGACTGCTGAAGCCGTTGGATGTGACATCCGCGGATGGCGGGACGCAGAGCAGGCGATGGCGCATAGTGCTGGGCGACGGACTGAAGCGGGAGATCAGGGTGATGGCTGAGGCCTTGGGCAATAAGGTAATTAACCTCCGTAGGGTTGGAATCGGCAAACTTTTTTTAAAAAAGTTGCCTGATGGAGCGTTTTGCGAGTATAATCATCATGAGATCAATAACATGATATCCTGCGGCGGAGAGGTGTGACATCGCGGCAGGTTCATACGGAAGGTAATGAAATGTCAATCGTTCTGTTTATTTCGGGGGGATAGTCATGCAGGGACTAGATGATCGCACCAGGGATCTTATTCAACGCAGAGTCTTGAAGCGCGTGAAGGACATACCTTCCCTGCCGCAGTTTGTGGTGGACACTTTAAACAAGCTGGACGATCCGAGGAGCAGCGCGATGGACGTAGGGGACAGGCTCAAAAAGGACGAGGGACTCGTGGTCAGAGTTCTCCGGCTTGCGAACTCGGCTTATTACGGACTCTCAAGGAGGATAACCGGGGTCTCTGAAGCGATATCGTTTCTGGGGTTCAAGACTGTCAAGAGCATAGTCCTAGCGGCCTCCGTCTACAAGTTCATGGATACGTCCTTCACAGGTTACTCCCTCGACAGAGGAGAGCTGTGGAAGCACTCGCAGAGCGTAGCGGCGACCTCGCGCTATCTTGCGGAAAAACTTCGCATCGGCGACCCTGAGGAGGCCTACATAGGAGGATTGATGCACGACATAGGCAAGATCGTGCTGAACGATTATGTCCGCTTCGGATACAGCATAATACTCCGCCTGGTGGAGGAGGATGGCGTACCCTTCTGCGACGCCGAGCGCCAGGTGTTGGGATTTGACCACGCTCAAGTCGGGGGTCTCGTCATGGAGCAGTGGAACCTTCCGGAGGCCTATTCATACATAACCACGTATCACCACGCGCCGTGGAATCTGCCGGAAGAAATGAAATCCTTCCAGCCAACCGTGGATGTAGTTCACATTAGCAACGCGCTCTGCATAATGCTTGGAGTCGGCATAGGCGCCGACGGAATGCAGTATCAGGTTTCGCCGGACAGTTTGGAGCGCCTTGGCCTGGAGGAGAACACCGAGAGTGTCATGGGCGAGTTTGTGGACATCCTCTCCTCTATGGAAGAGAATGCCGTCGCAAGATAGGGACGAGACGCCCGAGGACAGCCGCGTCGTAATTGTTCTCGATGGTCCGGCCGGCGCCGGCAAGAGTTCCGTGGCGCGCGAGATCTCTCGCAGGATGGGTTTGCCATTTCTCGATACTGGCGCAATATACCGGGCCATAACGCTCGTTATGCAAAGAGCGGGAATAGAGGCCGAGGATTCCCCGCAGTTAAGAGACGCCCTGCGGGACTTTTATATATCCTTCCGCGATGGCGGTATATTTGTCGGAGACGAGGATGTAAGCGAGGCGATAAGGACGCCGGAGATAGACGCCGCCGTCTCCCGGTATTCGGCGTTGCCAGCCGTGCGTTCGGAGCTATTGGGCATTCAAAGGGCTCAGGCTGACGCGGGACTCGTTGCTGAGGGGCGGGATATGGGGACGGTTGTGTTCCCGGATGCGGACCTCAAGATATTTCTCACCGCGTCCCCGGAGTCGCGCGCGCGGCGCAGGTACGACGAGAGAGCGGCCCGGGGGGAAAGCGTTGATTACGGAGAGATCCTGGCCTCCGTAAACAGGAGGGATGAGATCGACTCCAACAGGGACGCCGCGCCCCTCAGGCAGGCAAGCGACGCGATACTGCTAGACTCGACAGGGGTTCCGTTCGAGGAAGTAGTGGACCGAATACTAAAGCTTGCGTCAGGCATATAGACAAAGGGGCAGATGTTTCTGAAACACATCCTCTACTGGATAGTCAAGAATGCATTCCTCATAATCTTCACCCTCTACAATAGGCTCGAGGTGCGAGGGACCGCCAATATTCAGGCGAACGTCCCGATCATTCTGGCGTCGAACCACGCGAGCAACGCCGACCCGCCATTGATAGGGGGGGCGTATCCGGGGCGTCTCCGATATATTGCAAAGGAGTCGTTATTTCGCGTCCCTGTGCTTGGTTTTTTTATAAGAGCGCTGGGGGCGATACCCGTTTCCAGAGAGGACAGCCAGAGAGCTGGGGCCGTGATGAAGCTGATGCTCGACCGATTGAAGGACGGAGAGAGCATACTGATATTCCCGGAGGGGACTCGCAGCGGGGACGGCAGACTGAAGCCTCTCGAGGGCGGGGCGGCTTTGCTTTCGGTGAAGTCCGGCGTCCCCATACTGCCGGTGTACATTAGCGGCTCGCACAGGTTCTGCCCTAAAGGAAGCCTGCTTCCACGTCCAGTGAAGCTCACGATAACGTTCGCCGCGCCGGTCTTTCCGGATGCAGGGGCAATGAGCGACAAGGAGAAGAGGATGAAACTTATGAGAGAGTTGGAGGAGTCTCTTGTCCGTATGGCTGGGGAGGTAGACCAGCACGATTGATCTTAGGCGCGAGCCGTTGTCGTCACTCGTCGCCGCCATAGATGACGGCGGCGAATCCGAGGATGATGCCGATCTCTCGCTCGACGAGCTGGTCCTGCTCCTCTCGAACCTTGAGATCCCGGTCGCGGGCAGGGTTCTTCAGAGGAGGAGGAGTCCTGATCCTGGAACTTTCCTGGGTAAGGGCAAAGCTCTGGAGATAAAGCACTTCGCTGTTGCTGTCGGCGCAAATCTCCTGGTGGTGGACAACTCCCTCTCCCCGACGCAGAGGAGCAATCTGGCGGCAATGACAGGACTCGAGGTGTGGGACAGAGCGTATACTATAATGAAAATATTCGAGCAGAGGGCAGTTACTTCGGAGGCGAAGCTTCAGGTGGAGCTGGCCAAGCTGAGGTACGAAATACCGTCCCTGAAGGGGTTGGGGCATCAAATGTCGAGGCTGGGCGGCGGCATCGGCACGAGGGGACCCGGCGAGACCGAGTTCGAGCGGCACAGGAGAAAGCTGGAGCGGCGCATAAAGCACATAGAGAAAAGCCTGGCTGGGGTGAGCCGCAGGAGGGAGCGGCATAGGTATCGCAGGGCCCGCGACGGGGCTGAGGTAGTCTCCCTGGTGGGGTACACGAACAGCGGGAAGTCAACCCTTCTGAGGGCAATGTCGCGGGATGCCGGCATAGTCGCGGAGAACAGACTCTTCTCCACTCTGGACACCGTGACACGAAGCGTCGAGGGGCCGGATGGCTGGGGTTTCCTGCTCTCGGACACCGTCGGCTTCATAAGGCATCTGCCGCCGGAACTCATTGCGGCTTTTCGCTCGACCTTGGAGGAGGTGACCGGCGCGGACATGCTGTACGTTGTGGTTGACGCGTCGTCGCCCGAGCCGGCAAGAGCATTCGAGGTCGTGCTGGACACGCTGAGAGAGATAGGCGCGGACGAGATTCCGCGAATAGTGGTATTGAACAAGATGGACAGGGCTGGGGAAGAACTTCAGTTCGTGGAGGCGGGGCTTGTATCGGGCCGGGAGGAGACGGTCCGCGTGAGCGCCCTGACTGGGGATGGACTGCCAGAGCTGCTCCGAAGGACTCGCCGGAAGCTTTGCGGATCGTTGATGAATTCATAGCAGGCGCCTTGGACACTGAGTCCATAGGCCGAGGAGTTGATCTGACATGTACGTCAGTATGACCGGTTTTGGCAGCGCGACGCTGGAGCGCGGATGGGGAGCCGCCACGCTGGAGTTGTCCAGTGTCAATCACAGGTATCAGGAGATATACGTCCGGCTGCCCAGGGAGCTGAGTTCGTGGGAGCCTTGGTTTCATCAGAAGCTGCGAGGCCTCTACAGGCGCGGCAAGGTTCAGGTCAGGGTGGAGGTGATGTGGAGCGCGGCCTTGCTCGCGGTCTCCATAAACAGGGAGGTCCTGTCAGGCTACTATTACGAGCTTAGAGAGGTCGGAAACTCGCTTGGGGCCGGTCGCGAGATATCCATTGACGCGCTTGTGAACCTTCCGGGCGTCCTCGATATGCAGGACCGCGCCCGACTGGCTGTGGGCGATGAGACGGAAGAGATGCTGACAGAGCTGTTGTGTCTCGGCGCCAAAGCGTGGAACGGGATGCGCTCTACGGAGGGCGGACACCTTTATGCGGAGGTAAACGAGCATCTTCGTGCGCTGGAGGATCACATGACGGCGATAGGCGACATGTGGGAGGGAGCGAAGGACGCCGCGTTCGCGGCAATGCTTGCCAGGATAAGGACAGCGCTCGGCGCGTCCAACATGTCCTTGCCGGATGAGTCCCGTTTAGCCCAGGAGGCGGCGATCATTGCGGATCGATGGGACATTTCTGAGGAATTGGCGCGCCTCAGGAGCCACGTGGCGAAGTTCAGGGAGGCTGGCTCGTCACAGGAGTCTGTCGGACGCAAGCTCGATTTCCTCGTGCAGGAGATGAACAGGGAGGTCAACACGATCAACTCCAAGGCAGCGGATCCTGACATCAGGTGGCGGGCCGTCGAAGCCAAGACGGCTCTGGAACGCATCAGGGAACAGATACAAAATTTGGAGTGAGATGATAAAATCATGAGCGGCAGGCTTGTACACGTCGGTTTTGGAAACATGGTGGCGGCCGACAAGGTGGTGGCTATAATAAACCCCTCCAGCGCCCCGATCAAGCGTCTGCGCGAGGAAGCCAGGGAAGCTGGGCTGCTCGTCGACGCGACTCAGGGGCGAAAGACCAGGGCCGTACTCGTGATGGACAGCAGACATATCGTCATATCCGCCATACAGCCTGAGACGATCTCGGCCAGATTCGAGGAGGCAGGCATGGACGATGCGGACGAGACCAGGGGAGGGTTGGAGCAGTGAAAGACCGAGGGAGTCTCTTTATACTCTCAGGCCCCGCGGGGGCAGGGAAGGGGACTCTGAGGAAGGAACTCTTCAAGGAGGAACCCGATCTGACGTACTCCGTTTCATGTACGACGAGGTCCGTGCGCCAGGGCGAGGTCGAGGGCAAGGATTATCACTTTGTCACGAGGGAGAGCTTTAAGGCGCTTATCGTAGAGGAAGCCTTCCTGGAGTGGGCCGAGGTCCATGGAAACTATTATGGAACCAGGAAGTCGGACGTTGAGGCTTCTCTTGACCGTGGGGAGGACCTTGTCCTCGAGATAGACGTGCAGGGGTGTCTGTCTGTGAAAAACATGATACCGGACGCAGTGCCGGTGTTCATCACGGTAAGATCGCTCGACGAACTGGAGAAGCGTCTCAGAGGGCGCGGCACAGAGACTGAGGAGCAGATGGCCCTGAGGCTGCGTAACGCGGCCATGGAGATGAGTTTTTCCGACAAGTACGAACATATCATAATCAACGATGACCTGATTGAGGCTACGAGAGAGCTGGTCGAAATAGTCAGGTCCTATAGGTCATTAAAACATCCGCGGGGGGAATAAACATGATCTACACCGATCTTGAGAGGATATTCAGCACCACAGACATTGAAAACAAGTACGCGCTTGCGATGATAGTTTCGACGCGGGCCCGTCAGCTCAGCGAGCAGAAGGGCCGCCTCCTCGACGGGGAGGGAAGCGAGAGGTACATCACCTACGCGATAGGGGAGATAGAGGATGGCCATCTGAGGATCTCCAAGACGGCGCTGGATATAGCATCCCAGCCAGTTCAAGCCAGCAATATGCCAGTGGAGACGGACGATGACGCCGAAGTGGGCCAGGAATAAAAAAATCCTTCTTGGCATCAGCGGCGGCATCGCGGCATACAAGACCGCGGAGCTGGTTCGGGCTTTGGTGAAGTCTGACTGCGAAGTCGAGATTATACTGACGGAGACAGCCGCCCGCCTCGTCGCGCCGCTGACGCTTGCCACCCTCTCAAAGCGCAGGGTGTGGCAGGAGGCGGATCTGCGCTCAGACGAGATGGGTTGGAGGATTCCTCACATCACCCTCTCCGACTGGGCCGACGTGATGGTGATAGCGCCCTGCACCGCAAATGTGCTGCGCATGGCCGCGACAGGGAACTCCAGTACCCTCCTTGGAGCGACGATGCTGGCGTTCACGCGCCCCATTGTCTTTTTTCCGGCAATGAACTCTCACATGTTGGCAAATCCAGCGACAAAGGGCAATGTCCGCACCTTGGAGGGGTTCGGCCACAGGGTTGTGGACCCGGACTCGGGGCCGCTGGCCTGCGGCTACGAGGGAAAGGGGCGCCTGCCGTCGACCGAGGCGATACTGGACGAGACGTGGGCCGCGATCTGTCCCAAGAGGGACTTCGCTGGCAGGAAGGTACTCATCACGGCCGGGCCGACCCACGAATACATTGACCCAGTCAGGTTCATCTCGAATCCAAGCAGCGGAAAGATGGGGTACGCCCTGGCCGCGGAAGCCCGATATCGCGGCGCGGATGTCGTTCTTGTGACCGGGCCGTCCAATGAGAGGGTCCCCTCGGGGGTGAGGGCCATTCCAGTCACAAGCGCCCAGGAAATGCAACGCGCCTGCCTCGACGAGCTTCAGGACGCTGACGTCATTATAAAAGCAGCGGCCGTTGGGGATTACAGGGCGCGGAAATTCTCGCCGCAGAAGATCAAGCGGGAGAAGGCCGAGATCCTGACGATCGAGATGGAGCGTAACCCAGACATAGCGCGCGAGATATCAGCCCGGAGGAGGCCAGGCCAGATACTGGTCGGTTTCGCCGCCGAGACTGAAAATGTGATGGAGAACGCCCTTCGCAAGATAGAGTCCAAGGGGCTTGACATGGTAGTCGCCAATGACGTATCGGAGGACGGCGCCGGCTTTGCCTCCAACACAAATCACGTGTGCGTTTATTTCTCAGATGTGCTTTCTCTTCAGCCTACGCCTATCTTCGGCGACAAGCTGGAAGTTGCGTCCGGCATACTGGATCGAGTGGCGGGCCTGATGGCGTGACGGGGGGCAAAGTTCCTCTCTCAGTTGCTGTGCCTGGTCCTTGGTGGACCCTGCTCACCTATATCGGACCGCTTTGTAAGGCCGGCGTCAGGGTTCGTGTGCCGGTGGGCAAAGGCACGAGAGTGGGACTGGTCGTCGACTTGCGCCTCCCGGCAGAGGACTATGACGGAGAGCTGAGGGAGGTGGCTTGCGTCATTGACGAGGTCCCGGTTCTTGAGGCTTCCGTGCTGCCGCTGCTGAGGTGGTTCTGTGAGACCTACCTCTGTGGGATTGGCACGGCCATGAAGACGCTGCTTCCCGCGGCATTTCTTCGCGGTGAGGTCATGGAGAGTCTTCCCACTCCCCTTGTATCCTCTGATGCCGCTCGGGTTCCGGGCGGAGTTTCCTTTATTTACGAGCCGAACGACGAGGTCAGATTCGCCAGATACGCTGAAATCCTCACCGATGGAAATCCAACTGTAATTTCATTTCCTCTTCACTCAGCCGCTAAGAGATTCGCCGGGTTTATCGATTGCCGCACTGCTCTCCCGGATGACGTCAAAAAAAATACGCTCATCTACCCGAGGAGCGGCGCCGCCTCGGAGTGGCGCGTCTGGAAGAGGCTATCGTCAAATGATGGGACGATAGTGGTGATAGGAGCCCAGAGTTCGGCCATGGCGCCTCTGAGAGAGGTTTCGAGGTTTATAGTCGAGGACGAGAGCAACAACGCCTGGCGCACGATTCGCCCCCCGGTCTACAACGTCCGGAGCCTTGTCGCGAAGCGCGCGCTCCTGGAGAAGGCATCTCTCATACTAGGCGGCAGAATGCCGTCCTCCAGGGCGTACATGAAGCTCGCCTCAGACGGATTTCAGCCCGGCGGCACGGCGGTCCGCAGGAAAAAAATCATATACGTGGATCTCAAACTGGCCTACTCCCCTCCTGTAAAGGGAGTGTGCGACGCGCTGGCCGTAAGCGAACCGCTTGTGCGCGAGACTGTCTCGGCCCTGGAGCGGGACTCGTGGGCAGTCTGGATCCTGGACAGGAGAGGTTACGCCGGAGAGATAATATGCTCCGAGTGCGGCGCGCAGGTCAGATGCGGGAGGTGCGGCGGGGCGATGCGATGGGAGGCATCCGCTTCGAGAACCTCCTGTGTCGTCTGCGGAACCAGGGAACAGATCCCCGATACGTGCCCGGCCTGTTCCGGCCTGCTGCTCTCCGCCAGGCGTCCCGGGCTGGAGGCGCTTCTAAAATTGGCAAAGTCCGCCATGACCCTGCCAGTCCCCGTCATATCGCTGGAGGACGAGGAGAGAAAGCGGAATGTCGCCGCGCTTCAATCGAGACCTGGTCTCGTGCTTGGGACGAGAGCCGCCCTGTCCCTCTGTGACGACATAAACGTCGGGATGATCGGATGGATTGACGCGGACGGCGAGGCCAGGTCTCACGAGTACGACGCCAGGACAAGGGCGTTTGGTCTCATGTGGGAGTCACTGTGGAGAGGACCGCGCTCCCTGGAGCGCACGGTCTTGCTCCAGACGAGACGCCCCGGCAGGGACTGGCAGATGGGCCTCGACGACGTTGACGCCGGCTGGAGGTTGTTCTGGCGGAGGGAACTCCGGGAGAGGGAGGAGTTCACTATGCCGCCCTACGCCGCGCTCGTCAAGGTGGAGGCGTCCATTCAGGACTCCATCGCGATGGCGGAACTCTTAGACGGAGGGGGCTTCGAGTTCTGGGTCCCGGAGAACTCGGCCGCCGGCAGGGGGACGATATGGCTTCGTACAAAGCGCATGTCGGCACTGAGGCGAGTGATCGAGCCTTTCTTTCATATAAAGAGGGCCAGGAGGGGATACCCCTCCCTAACTGTCTGGCAT
>JAITNX010000075.1 GCA_031290235.1 Synergistaceae bacterium
GTGGAGGAAATCTTCAAACTGCTTGCGCCAAACACGAGCGTCAAAGTGCTGTAAGGGAAGCGGAGACAATGACAAAGGGAAAGAAAAACGAAATCACTATCCGCAGTTCCGCCGCCGAGTACCTGACCTTTGCCGCCTCTGTGGGCGACAGCCGGGGCAGCGTTGAAATGCGGTATGAGGATGAGAATATCTGGCTGACGCAAAAGATGATGGCGACGCTGTACGATGTGTCTGTATCGGCTGTCAATCAGCATATTAAGAAAATATTTGATGATAACGAGCTTGAACCCGATGCAGTTATTAAGAAATACTTAATAACTGCCGCTGATGGCAAGCAATACAATACGAACCACTATAACCTGCAAGTCATAATCGCGGTCGGCTTCAAGGTCAACAACCAACGTGCCGTGCGTTTCCGCGCCTGGGCGAATCAAATCGTGGAGCAGTATACGATTAAAGGCTGGGCGATGGATGTCGAACGCCTGAAAGAGGGCGGGACGGTTCTGACGAAAAAATACTTTGAGGAACAACTTGAAAGAATCCGCGAGATACGGATGTCCGAGCGGCGGTTCCATCAGAAAATCACCGACATCTATGCGACGGCCCTTGATTATGACAAAAACGCGCTCACGACCCGTGAGTTTTTCGCCAAAGTACAGAACAAGCTGCATTTTGCGGCTCATGGGCATACGGCAGCGGAGGTAATCGCCTGCCGCGCAAATGCCGAAAGACCGCGTTTGGGCTTGACGGCATGGGCATCCGCGCTGGACGGAAAAATCATCAAGAGCGATGTTTCCATAGCAAAGAACTATCTTACGGAGGAAGAATTGGGCAATTTGGAGCTTATAGTTTCCGCATACCTCGATTTAGCCGAACTTCGCACCCGCCGTCATATCCCCTTGACCATGCAGGACTGGCGGAACATCTTTATTACATACTCCAGGCTGATAAGCGAGCTTTATTGACTGACGGCGGCCGAATATCCGCCGAAATAGCCAAACTCCATGCCGAGACGGAATTTGAGAAATACCGCATTATCCAGGACAGGCTTTTCATCTCCGATTACGATAAATACCTGTTGGAGCTTGAAAAACAGGTCCAAAACGGCGAAAAAGACGGTGATGGCGAATGAAACTTCAATTCAAGCACCAGAAATTCCAAGCGGACGCGGCGAAGGCCGTCTGCGACGTGTTCGCCGGACAGCCGTACATGACGCCCTCCTACATGATAGACAAGGGGTTTTCCGCTGACAGGCAGATGACGCTCTTTGACGCCGAGGACTTCACTGGTTTTGGCAATGCCCGCATCGTGCCGGAGTTAAATGAGGGCGTCATCCTCGAAAGAACGCGAAACGATATAAAAAAATCGGATCGGTTTTTGGCCGATCCGACGCTGCGCTGTTTTTTCTTTACGTCACTGACCTCGTTCAAGCTCGCTCATCTTTTCAAGGGGCTCGATCATCTCGTTTAGCTTCGCCCTCTTGATGGCCCGCTGCTCCGCTTTTGTGAGGTCGATGTCACCTATCCACTTGTAGCGCATCAGTGACGCGCTTGCCGCCAGGGATGGGACGTCGCTCTCGAACCACTCGTAGCCGTATTCCTCAAGGAGATCGGCCAGGATGGCCTGAACCCTGAAGAGGATATCGTCGTAGGTCTCCACGAAGTCGAAGCCCATCTTCTCCTTGCGGACCCTCGCCCACTCCGTCCCGGTCCAGAAGTAGACCTCGTATGGATGGGAACCCTTCCAGGCGACCGGTACTCTTGGGTTCTTTAATATTCCCATCCTGTCCACCCTGATGCGCCAGCGGGATATCTCGTTGAAGCTCTCGCTCTGGAACCACGCCTCCGTCCCTGACGGCTGAAGCGGCGGATAGGGCGCGTAACGAAGGTACGCGTCTCCCTCCGCGTTGCGGCCCTCGTTCCCGATCAAGGTGAAGCTCTCGTCCCTCGAATCTTCTGCCTCGTCCGATTCATCCGAATATCTCTTATAAGCCTCGCCCGCGGGATCACTGATGTCATATTCAGTGTAAGTATCCTCGTAGCCGAGCGGCCCCTCCTTGTCATCCCATGGCTCGATGAGCCTCGGAAATGAAATAGTCACCGGCTCTATCCACAGGTTCGCAGGCAGGGGCTGCTTTATCGGCAGCAGGGACATTGACGGCCTCGGCTCCCTCTTTTGCCGTTTCGACAATTTCGGCATCGGCTGCAGGCCGTTGGGTGTCTTTGTCAGAGCCGGGTAATAAGGGTCTATCTCAAGCGCTATGTTAACAGCGGCCTGCGCCTTCTCGTAGTCACCGAGGGCGTGGCGTGCGCGAGACAGCCAGTACCAAGCGTCAACAGAATTAGGGTTGCCCTTCACAAATCCGTCGAGCACGCGAATTGCGCTCCAGAACTTCCCTTCCTCGACGAGAAGGCGTCCAGTCATTATCGTGTGCTTCGTCAGGTCGTCGCTGATGTACATTCTCTCGATCTCATCCGCCAGCTTATTGTCTGCGGCGCTCTCGGCAGCCGACTTTCTGCGCGCCGCTTCAGCGGCCCTCCTGCGGGCCTCAGCCGCGCGGCGCTGACGGTTGATTTTTTCTTCCTCGGCTTTCTTCTTCGCGTCCGCCTCTTCCTGGTTCACCCGCGGCTGCACCGACTCGTCCGGAGGCGAGTTCTTGTCGGCGTAAGAGGCAAGGCAGAGCGGCATGGTCAGTAAGGCAAAACACAGAAGCGCGATTAGAAGCGCGACAGACTTTTTGATATTGGCGCTGTTCATCCAGATACCCCCAATAATCTATTTATCTAATTTTTCAATTAACTAACTAATAACCTTTGTCGTTGCGGCCTTTGTTGAATCCGCCGTCCTTGTTGTGCTGATACAGCCTGCCGTTCCTGCCATTGTACAGCCTCGAACCGTCACGCCCTCCATAGAGCGGCATCGAGATGGAGTCTCCAAGCTGAATCGGCCCCAGGCTCGACTCCTTGATTATCTCGACTATAGCGTCGCGCTGGTAGACGAAAACGACCCTGACTCGGCCGACGATCTGAGGAAAGTGCATCTCCGGCGTCTCCGGGGCCACTGTCCTTACGGAGGAAGCCCTCGTCACGACGAGGATATCGTCCTCCTTCAGGCTATCTTCCCTGCCGATGTTTATATGGTAGAGCTTGTCCTGATTTTTGGCCGCGACCGTCAGCGAGCCATCCACCCTCTCCGCCTTCGCCACTATCTGACCGACAATGCGATAACCGTTAAAGCCCTCCACTACCTCCTCGAAGGCGTCGTCCAGGGCGCGGCATATCGCTGGCCAGTACGGACTTTTCTCGAATACGTCCCAATATATCGGGTCAGACTCCAGTATCTCCGTATAAAGCGGATAGTATCTGTTGTCCCTCTGTTCTATGACGGAGTCGAAGAGCAGCCTTTTTGACGAGCCGTTGTACACGTACATGTGCAGAGCCACGTCCCAGCGTATTTGAGTCCCTATTCTGTCCTTCTTTCTATAGCCAAATTCTTCCAGGTTTATTTTCACAATGGTGTCACGCTCCGAAAACTCGGATACTGACCAGTAATAAGGATCGACGCCCAGGACCTCGGGGACGCTCACTCTCGGTATCTGTCTCAGGCGACGCGTGAAATAGTCGGACATCTTATCCGAGAGGACATCGCCAGGATAATACCTGCTCCCCCACACCCTGTACCCGCTGTTGTTCTCGATAGGCGTGGCCAAGCTTACGTGAAACCGTTCGCCAGGCTCCACGGCAATGGCACACGCCGCATCCGGCCGAACTAAAAACGCCAGAACCATCATGCTTATCGCCACAAGCCCGAACCGCGCCAACCAACGCCTCGCATTCGAAAAAATATTCATCTTCAGCACTCTCCAATCTCATCCTGAGTTGAATAAGAAATTCCAACCGCTATAATGTATATCGGCTGTTTTAACGTCAATGGTAAATAGTTCCAGGGGAAATAATGGGAGTGATATTATGCTAGCAAAAACAGTTAATCGCCAAGAAATACATAGCAGAATTGACTTGCTATCGGAAGCGTCGATTGGTATTCTCGCGCCATATATTGAATTTTTGGAAGCGAAAGAATCTGCCCCTTATCCAGACGACCCATTTTT
>JAITNX010000084.1 GCA_031290235.1 Synergistaceae bacterium
GCTTATATGCCAATCAAAGGCATGAAGGGCAAAGCGTAAAAACCAGGTTATCGTTTGACCGCGGCTTGGCATTAGGCAAGGCCAGCGATACTGGCGCATGAGGAAGACAGGCGGACACGAGACCTAACTTAACAACCTAAGCTCCCGCGATTTATAGCGTGAAATTGCTCAATCAAGCAATAGAGCCAATCGAACGGATTGACTCCACGCTATAAATTATAGCGTTGTAAAATTTCCTCTTACCGTAATTGCAGTTACAGCAAGCTCTTACGGGAAACACGCTATAATTTTCCGGGAGCTTAGGTTATCATAAAGCACTCATCCCGCATAGGATATATACCAAGTATATACCCCGTGTCAAAAAGCGCAGGAATCGCAAATCGCGCTACCGGAAAATATCGACTTGAAAATATTTGCTGATTTTGACGTGTTATTTGAATTAACTTTAGGTATTATGATTATGTGAGATGGATATATCTTGAATTTGAACGCTCATGTTATAATGCCGATAACAACGCACAGGCGGGACGGGACATGGCGAGCGGTACGGCGAGAAATATACCGACAATGGCCGGATATACACCCGGCGATTTGATGGATTGGAGGAATCAATAATGGCGCACGATTATAATTTTAGCCTGATATTCTACCCTCAGACAAACGGCGCTTACACTGTTATTTGTCCTGAGCTTCCGGGCTGCGTCACCGAGGGCGATACCGTCGACGAGGCAATGGAAAGCGCCCGCGAACTCATAGCTGATCTTTTGCCAGACCAGATAAGCAGGGAAGTCAACGAGGAAACTTTACGCGAGGGGCTTTGCATGGAGGGTAAATTTTATCACGAAGTCAAGGCAACGGTTGACGACTCCGGAGAGGTTATATTCCACTCGACAGCTAAAGCCGAGCGGGTGGCAGTTTAACAACATAAAAGACCGCCTTAACGAAGTCGGCGAAGATGGCTCTTGCCCTCATGGTATATTAGCGGATAATTATGCAGAGCGCGTTACAAATTAAGGATGAGGCGTATGCGGATATGAAAATATACTTGGACAACTGCTGTTTAAATCGTCCTTTTGATGATTTGAATTATGATATCGTTCGCATTGAAAGTGAAGCGGTGGTAGCGATCATAGATAAATGTGAGAACGAGGATTGGAATTTTTTCAGCAGTGATGTGCTGTTCGATGAAATATCGCGTTTAACTGATTTTGTCAAAAAACAAAAAATTATGTTGCTTTACCGCTCCGCCACGCTTCATGTTGAATTTACAGAAGAAATTATTTTGAGGGGAAAAGAACTTGAGCAATTTGGCATAGAGTCGTATGACGCGCTTCATATAGCGAGCGCTGAATCTGGCGGAGCAGATGTGTTCCTAACGACTGATAACAGGTTGATAAAATCCGCGAACAGGGCAAATGTGAATGTTTTAGTAAAGAATCCATTGATATGGCTGATGGAGGTGCTTGTATGAACAGTAATCTCAGCGCAATAAGGGAAGAGGGTTTCAGAGTTCTTGTGAAAGGGCTTGGGACTGCGGGGGCTGTGAATTTCCTTCGCCAATTTGAGAATGGTAGCGGGAATTATACCGAAGAACGCAGAGTGGCCCTTGCTGACGTTACCATTGATGATATAGCGGAGAATATCAGAATCCGTAAAGACTCGAAGTCCGAAAAACTACGAAAGCCGTGAAAAATTTATCGGCGCCGTACAGGTGATTCCAGAACTACACGATGCAGACACTGCTGGATTCGCCCGACATGATAGAGCGTTACAAATTAGAGAAGGGAATGAGCGAGTATGGATGTTCGTATCGAAAAAACTACAAAACCCAAGAAGAGACCTTCGGATCAGGAAATGGCAGGCGTCTCGTTTGGGACGATATTCACCGACCACATGCTGCTGATAAATTACGACAAGGGCAAGGGCTGGCACGACGCCAGAATCACACCCTACGGGCCGCTGTCCCTCGACCCCGCCTCCACTTGCTTTCACTATGGCCAGTTAATTTTCGAGGGAATGAAGGCATATAAGACTAAGGCAGGCGACGTTGTCATGTTCCGACCCGACCAGAACATGGCCCGCATGAACAACAGCTGCGACCGCATGTGCATCGCGCCTATAGACGAGGGTGAAACGCTCAAGGCGATATCCAGCCTGATCCGGCTGGATGAGGCCTGGATTCCAACAGTTCCGGGGACCGCCTTGTACGTCCGTCCCTTCATCTTGGCGAACGAACCCATCTTAAACGTTCACCCGTCAAGTTCATATCTGTTCGCGACGATACTCTCCCCCGTCGGAGCTTATTATAAGGAGGGGCTGAAGCCCGCCAAAATTTACGTCGAGGATAAGTACGTCCGGGCGGTCCGGGGTGGCACCGGATTTGCCAAGTGCGCCGGCAACTACGCTGCATCGCTCAAATCCCAGGACAACGCGGGCAAAAAAGGATTCTCTCAGGTGTTGTGGCTGGACGGAGTCGACCGCAAGTACATCGAGGAGGTCGGCGCGATGAACGTGTTTTTCGTAATCGACGGCGAGGTTGTTACCCCCGAGCTAAACGGCAGCATCCTTCCCGGGATCACCCGCAAGTCGGTTATAGAGGTCCTGAAGAGCTGGAACATACCTCTGTCGGAGCGGAAACTGTCGATTGAGGAACTGGCCCAGGCTTCCAAGAGCGGCAAGGCTACGGAGGCGTTCGGAGCTGGAACAGCGGCTGTGATCTCGCCCATAGGAGAACTGCACTGGGGCAACACTGTCATGCGCTTCAGCGACGGTAAGATCGGAGAGATCTCGCAGAAGCTTTATGACGAAATTACCGGAATACAAACCGGCGCCAGGGAGGACAAGTTCGGGTGGGTTTATAAGGTGAAGTAACTTACGGCAGCGCTCCCGCTTCGTACACACGAAACGGGAGCGCTGCCGCAAGGTCATCTCCTTGCCGGCAAAACTTTGATGCGGCCAGCTTGAGCGCCGCTTCTGGCTAATTCCTCCATTTTGAAGAACGTCAACAGCTCGCGCAATTCATTAGAAAGATTTGAAAGGCCATCCGCGCCCTGCGCCATCTTCTCGGCCGCGGACGCGACGTCCATGACTCCGGAGCGGATATGCTCGCCTGCCTCGGCAGTGCTGTTCACCCTGGTGGCTATGTTTTGTATAGCCTCGGCAATCTCCTCGCTCGACGCGGCCTGCTCCTGGGAGACGGCTGCAAGGTCCTGTGTGGCCCCGGATATGCTCCTCAGATAGGATATCATTCTTCCGATGATCTCCTCGGTCTCGCTGGAGAGTTCCTTCGCGTTCTGTGACGCCTTCGCGTTGCCCAGTGAGATGCCAACCACATTGTCGAGATCGCCAGTTATTGTCTCCGCCAGCTCGGCAATGCTCTTCGCCGCAACGTTGCTGTCCTCGGCGAGTTTTCTGACCTCCTCGGCCACGACCGCAAACCCACGCCCGGCCTCTCCGGCACGAGCCGCCTCGATCGCGGCGTTCAGCGCCAGCAGATTCGTCTGATCGGCAATGCCTCCTATCTGAGCCACGAAACTTTGTATCTGCCTGGTTCTCGTGCCAAGCTCCTGAATACTTTGGGCCGCATCCGACGCGTTTTTAGCCACTCCGTCGATGCCGGTCACAACGCGGCGCACAGCTTCCACGCCATTCTGACCCGCGCTCATAGCCTCGTCTACCTGGCGCGCTATATCCGTACCCTTCTCGGCCGTCGCCTGAGCGCCTGCCGCTACCTCCTCCACCGACGCATTGACCTCCTCGCCCGTCGACGCGAGAGAATTGAGATTTGTCCCCATCTCCTCCACGTTTGAGCGAAATTCCTCAACAGTAGCGTTCGTTTCCTCGGCCAGAACCGAAAATTCGTGCGCGGTCTCGTTGATGCCGCTGCTGGCGTCCTTTACGGACGATATTATGTTTTTGAGGTTATCGGCCATATCCTGAAGCCCCCTGCCCATCTGAGCGAGCTCGTCGCGGCCGGTCGTGGCAAATTCGTTCATCAGGTCTCCCTCGGAGAACAGTTTGACGCTGCTCTGCATTTTTTTGACGGGATTGGTGATCAGCCTGGAAACCATCCCGCCAAAGATAGAGCCGAGCAGTATGGCCACGACTGAGGATATCACTATAATCCTCTCCCCGTCCTTCGCCGCAGCCGCCGCGTCTTCGTCCATCTCATCACAGAGGCGCACCAGCAGCTGCACCAGTTTATCGAACATCTCGTTGTACTTTTCCGAAACCTCCGCTAGGTCGCCGCCTGTCGACAGGCGGGTTCTCACGGCATTTTCCTGCGACGGATCCCTCGACATGTCAAAGATCTCGTCCTGTCTCTTGTCCAAGTCAGCCCTGCCTGAATTGAGCTGGTTCAGCAGCGTGGTTTCCTCCGGCGAAAGATGTGTCTGTTCATATCTCGTTATGTAATCCAAGATTGTCTTGCGGTTTTCGAGAATTTGGCCCTCATAATCGCTCCTCACGCTCTCATCCCTCGTCAGTGTCAGGGTGAGCAGCATGCGCCTGTTCTGAGCGGTGAGGCCCTGCGCCTGAGCCATCAGAATGGCCGGTGTCGCGAATTCATCATACATCCTATCCATCGAATCGGCGATTAAACCGCTCGTCCTGTAGCCTGTAATCGCTATAAACAGCATTAAAATGAACATTACAAGCACCAAACATAAGATTTTAACTGCTGTGCGAAGATTCTTGAACCATTGCATGTCAAAAGGACTCCTTTCTCATACAAGCACTTGCTGTCCGGACAATCAATCCGTCCGCCTGATTCCAAAGTTAAACGCCTTATGTTATATTCGGCTCGACTATAAGCTCGCCTCGCGCAAAACGCCTGTAATCGAGCATCGAGAAGTCAATGTCCGGCTTATTCCCGATCAGACTCTGAGCCAGTATCCTCCCGGCGATTGGTCCCAGCATGAAACCATGTCCTGAGTATCCGGTCGAGTGGTAAAAATTTTTCACGTCGGTCTCGCCTATTATGGGAGAACCGTCAGGCGTCATATCGTACAGGCCAGACCATTGGCGAACCACTCTTATGCCCCTCGTCACCGGCAGTAGTTTGTTGAGCACGCGGCTCATCTCCGTCATGAACCGCCATGTGGTCCCCAGCTTGAAATCCTGAGGGTGGCCCGCCGGACTCATTCCGCAGATTATTGAACCGTTGGGACGCTGCTGAATGTAATAGTTGCCGGAGAAGCTCATGAGCATTGAAGGACAGACGCCTGGCGCCACTGGCTCCGTTATCATTATCTCGTGACGGTCCCCCCAGTTGGGCAGTTCGACGCCAGCCATACTGGCAACTACCTGCGCGTAGGGTCCAGCGCAGTTTATTACAATATCAGCGTCGATGTGCCCCAGCGTCGTATCCACGCCGACGGCTCTGCCGTTCCTCACAGTCACGCCCGTACACTCGGCGTGCCTGAAGTACGAGACGCCCAGCATCTTGGCGGCTTCCACGAACGCGAACGTCGTCAAAAATGGATCGGCGTGCCCGTCACGCGCATGGTAGGTGAAGCCGACAGCGTCTGAGGCGTCGAGCGCCGGACATATCTCCCTCGCCTCAGCAAGCGAAACGGTTTTAGTTTTTATCCCAAGCCTGTGTTGCAGCTCCATGCTCTTCTTGAGATTTTTAAATTCACGCTCAGTGTACGCCACCAGAAGATACCCGCCCTGATTGAGTCCGACCTGCATGCCGAGCTCTTCATCGAGCTGTTCGAATATATCCAGAGCCGCTATGCCCAGGCGGCAGTTCATCTCCGTGCCCCATTGAGCGCGGATGCCAGCCCCGCACCTTCCTGTGGAACCGCAGCAGACTGTCCCTCTTTCCAGCACTACGACATCGCTCCTGCCGAGCTTTGCCAGGTTGTATGCGGTGGCTGAACCGATTATTCCGCCTCCGATTATCACGACATCGGCCTTGTTTTTCCACTCCATGGCTATTCGTCCCCCATATCGGCGAGCAGGCCTGTCTTTATCGGCTTCCCTGGCGGGCGCGCCGTGCCGGATTCGACCTGGTCGATCGGTATGCCTCGCCTGCGGGAGATCTCGCGCATGATTATATCCTGGCAGCCCCTTCCCTGACAGGGCCCCATTCCGACTCGCAGAATACGCTTCAGCTCATCGACCGTGTCATATCCGCGGTCAAGCCACTCCCTTATCTCCCCGAGCGTTATCTCCTCGCAGCGACAGATCACCGTCACGTTTTCATAACCGTCACTGCCCATGCCGCTTCACCACCCTTATTGCCCGCAGATCGCCGGCCAGCTCCTTAGGCGCGGAGACGTGAACCACGTACGTGCGGTCGCGCCTGGGTTCCGTCACAGCCTCGATCATTCCCCTGGCTATCACATCGCCTGTCCTGCCGAGGCAATCTGCCGAATCTCCCTTATCCGGCAGAGGGAGCATCTCGTATGGCAGCTTGTACAGGGCTAATTTATCGGAGAACGTCATGTCCACCACGAGACACGCCAGCCCGGGACAGACCGCCACGCAAATCGCGCAGCCGCTGCATTTCCCGTAATCTATCTCCGGGGTGTCGTTTATGTCGGTAAAGGGGATTATCGCACCAGTGGGACAGCTCGTACTGCACGGGTTGCAGGGGATGCGCTGCGGACACTCTATCAGGGCCAGCCCCCCCTTTTTTTTGGCCCACGCCTCCTCAGGCGGACTCACAGCGCCGCGGCGCGGTCCCGTCAGGACCCCGCTGTTAAACAAAACGTCGTCATCGCTCATAGTTCAATCCTCCCAACTTTCGCGCAAGACGCGCCCGATGCCAGAGCGTATTTTTGTGCCAGCTTCGCCAGCCCTGAGGCTGTCAAGACGCGCCCAGTATTCGTCCAGCCGCTTCATATCGACGGGCAGTCCCAAGCTGTGCGCGGCGCAGAATCCAGCGATGCGCCCCTCCACCATAGCGGCGCTGGCCTCCTCGATGCCCGACGCGTCACCCGCGGCCCAGAAGTCAGGGTTGGACGTTCTCATCGCGCGGTCGCGCTCCGGCACATGCCCGCATAACTGAGGGATATATCTCATCTCGCACCCTGCCTGAAAGAGTATTTCGGTCGTCGGCGAGAGGCCGACCGCGAGGCATATCACGTCGCACTCTATCCTGCGCTCCGCGTTGGTCGGGCTAAAATTGTCGTCAAGCTCGACTATCACGGCGCCATCCACGACCGTCCCGCCAGTCGCCTCCTTTATTGAATGCCGCAGAAGGATGGGCGTTCCCAACCGGCGGATTTTCGCCGCATGCACCCAGTATCCGCCTATCATAGGCGCGGCTTCCAGGACTGCCGCCACCTCGACCCCTGATTGAAGAAGCTGATAGCTGACGATGAGTCCAATGTTTCCGGCGCCGACCATCAGGACCCTCCGGCCAGGCGTCACTCCGTAGACATTCATGAGCGTCTGCACGGCGCCCGCGCCGTACACTCCGGGGAGATCGTTATTTGGGAAAGGGATGATCCGCTCCTGCGCTCCAGTTGCGACAACAGTCTTTTTTGCGGTTATCCGGAAGCACGACTCCTCGCCCTTCATAGCTATGAAAGCGTGATCCTCCGGGTAATAACCGGTCACTGTAGTGTTGGTTAGAACACTGACGCCCTCCCCCGCCCTGTCGATCTCGCCCAGGAGGATATCGGCGATCCTGTACCCCCTCGTCCCGGCGTACTCGTCCTTGCTGCCAAAGAACTTGTGCGTCTGCTTTACGAGCTGTCCACCAAGGCGCAGGCCGCTCTCCGCTATCATGACATGCGCTCCCATGGACGAAGCCTCCGCCGCCGCGGAGAGGCCCGCCGGACCTCCGCCTATGACTAAGATGTCTGTCTTTATCTCCTTCATGGGCTTCGCTTCAATTCCCGTCATGAGGGACTATTGGCAACAGTCCCCTGCCGTGCTGCGTCTCCACCGCCATTCCCGCTTCGAGGGGCGTGACGCATGTCCTGACGTTCGGAATGCCATTTACGACCATGAAACAGCTGCTGCACTTGCCGATGGCGCAGAAAAACCCCCTGGCGCGCTTCATCAAAGGCGTCTCACGGTAAACCCTGACCCCGTTCGCATGCAAGGCCATTGCCACCGGGGCGCCGGCGTAGCCCTCCATCCGCATGCCGTCGAAGGTAAATTCCACCTTTTCTCTGCGCTTGAAGTATTCGACATCCAGCACGGGGTGTTCCGTTATCAAGTCCATTCCAGACTCCTCCAATCGAAACCCGAAAAACCTGTATAGTCCGGCGTAACCGGGTCATTTGCGAGATTGAACATCCTCGATCAGGGCGCTTTTTGCCAGCTCCCTGATATAGCCATAGATGGTGAACTTGCTGTTGCCCATCTCACGCGCGACATATCCCACCGCGCTCTTCATCATGAAAAACCCCCTGTCGATGAGCTTCTCGATAACCGCTTTTTTCTCCTTCTTAGAGAGGCTGGAGACAGGTTTGCCGATCTCCGCTCCAGCCTCCTGGAGCGCGTTTTTGAATACGTCGTCCAGATCATGCCCAAAGAACTCGTTTATAGGCTCGCTCTTCCTCGCGAGACCGTCCGACAGAAACTGGTCGAAAAATTCGCGGGCCGCCCTCGCCTTCGCTGTGTCGAAGTGTACGCACAGCAGCCCCATTATCTCCCCAGTCTCGTCGCGCAGCGCCACGACACCGCATTTTATGAGGGTGCCGTTGTTGGCCCTTGCCATATACATGTGAACGTCGTTCTCCTTGGAAAACAGACCGGAGTTGAGAAGCTCGAGTCCGTACACCGACATTGGCGAACCTAGTGAACGTCCCGTTATATGACCGTTTGCGCTGGCCACGATGGAATGCTCCAGACGCTCGATGTCGTGCAGCAATATCTCGCAGTCCTCCCCCAGTATTATCCCGAGACCTTTTACCAGCTGAACGAAGGGGCGAAGCTTAGCATTCATACCGTACCTCCGCGATCATGAGCCTAATAAAACCAGAATATTTTTAGCGAGATAAATATAATTTTTACACAAAAAATTGTCAATATGAAAACCCATAATATAGCATAATATGATATAAGCGCTATTATATGGACAATTTATTGTGTGACATTACCTCCAAAACCGCAGGCTGAAAAAAGTCAGGGGGAGAATGACGCAGTGCGGCCGGAAGAGGCGGCCGCACTAAAAAAAATGGAGAACCCGCGACGCGGATCCTCCATAATACAAAACAAGAGTAAATGGGGAGATATCATTCACCCAACGCCCACGCGCATACAAGCTCTTCACATCCCGACCGGTCTCCTGGCTCTCCCTCATCCTACCCGAAAGAAATCGAATCGCCTGAAAATATCAGGATCAATTACAAGTATTGACATAGTCTATCTGCTATCTTAAAATTTCAATATTAAACCGTACGGCGACGCACCATGGAGGTGTAGCCTAAATGAACTTTTCAGAACGACGTGAAAAATTGCTCGACGAGCTGGCTGGAGTGAACATTGCAGCCGCGCTCGTCCAGAACCTGGAGAACATTTATTATCTGTCGGGTTACAGCGCGCCATCGGCCAGCCGTCCTTTTGGGCTGCTGTTCAGCCGTGACAAAACAGTGCTGATCGCGCCGATGACGTCCTCGGACGACGCCAAGGCAGAGGCTGAGGGACTGGAGATCCTCACTTATTACGAGCACCCGGCGGGAGAGGGCCGCAGATTCAGCTTTTACG
>JAITNX010000101.1 GCA_031290235.1 Synergistaceae bacterium
ATGAAGGAAATGCGTAAAAAGATGCAGATTGTTTTTCAGGATCCGTACTCTTCCCTCAATCCCAGAATGAATGTTCAGACATTGATTGAAAATTCTTTGAAAGCGAACCATATCGGCGACGCGGCCGAACGCGAAAAAAAAGTGAAAGACGTTATGGACGTGGTCGGTCTGGAGCAACGGCTGATCTATTCGTATCCCCACGAGCTGGACGGCGGCAGGAGACAGCGTATCGGAATCGCGAGGGCGTTGATACTGGATCCGAAATTTATCGTAATGGACGAACCCGTTTCGGCGCTTGATGTCTGCATTCAGGCGCAAATACTCAACCTGCTCGGCAATCTTCAAAATCAGTTCCAGCTCACTTACCTGTTTATTTCGCATAACCTGAGTGTAGTCAAGCATATCAGCGACCGCATAGCGGTTATGTATCTTGGAAAAATTGTGGAGGTTTCGGATCATAACAATATCTTTAAAAAGCCGTTGCACCCATACACGAAGGCGCTGTTATCCTCTATTCCCATTCCTAAAGTAAATAACATGCGTGAAAAAATAATTCTCGAAGGTGATGTTCCAAGCCCGATCAACCCCCAGCCGGGGTGCCGGTTCAGGGGGAGATGCAAGGAATGCGAGGATATCTGCGCAGAGGTTCAGCCGGAACTGAAAACAGTCGGCGGCAGCCAAGTCGCCTGTCATTTATATTAACGGGGGTGAATTATGAGCAAGTTGGCGAGTTTTAAAGAATTGATGAGAGAAATCGACATTACAAGTAATATCATGAACACGCTTTCGTGGGACATGCGGGTTAACCTGCCGCCAAAGGCCGCAGCTTACCGCGCAGAAACCATGGGCTTTTTGTCAGGCAAGCTTTATTCGATGAAGACCTCGCCCAAACTATACGAGCTTTGCGGCGAACTTTCCGCGGTCGGGAATAACGACCGCATAACGGCGAGGATGATAAAAGAAGCGTTAAAAGAATATAAAAGGCTTACGGAAATACCTCAAAAGCTCTATTCGGATTTCACTGAGCACAATTTAAAGGCGGAGCTCGTATGGCAGGAGGCGCGCGCGAAAAACGATTACGCCATGCTCAAGGACAGCCTCGTAAAGGAGTTTGACTACAAGCGCCAATTCGCTGCGTGCCACGGCTTTGCGGAAAACCCGATGGACGGGTTGATGGACGAATATGAGGAAGGCATGACGACAAAAAAGCTCGACAAAATATTCGACGAGCTTAAAGCCAGCGTAAAAGAGCTGCTCGGTAAAATCGACGCGAGCAGTAAAGCATACGATAAAACATTTATTTTCGGAAAATACCCCATAGACAGACAGCGTGCGTTCTGCAAACGTATGGTCGGCATAGCGGGCTTTGATTTGCTGGCCGGAAGGCTGGACGAAAGCGCCCATCCATATACGACAGGCAATAACAAATACGATATCCGCATGACGACAAGATATTTTGAAAACAATTTTACAAACGCGGCGCTGTCGTCCATGCATGAGATGGGACACTCGGTTTACGCGCAGAACCATTTGGATGATTTAGCGTATACGACGCTCGACCATTCCCCGTCATTTGGCTGGGACGAGGGGCAGTCACGTTTTTTTGAAAACATTATCGGCCGGAGCGAGCCGTTCTGGGCGTATTTCCTGCCAATGGCGCAAACCTATTTCGACGGGCTTTACGGCATGAAGCTGAACGATTTCTACAACTCCCTCAACGCGGTTTACCGCGATCCGAGGCGCCTCGACGCGGACGAATTAACGTATAATCTTCATATTGTAATACGCTACGAGCTTGAAAAAACTATTTTCGCGGGGCAGGTAAGCTTCGACGATCTGCCGGACGCGTGGAACCTAAAATGTAAAGAATATCTGGGCATAACCCCTAAGAATGACGCTGAAGGCGTTTTGCAGGATATGCACTGGGCAAGCGGTTATATCGGTTATTTTCAAAACTATGTGCTGGGGAACTGCTACGACGGACATCTTTTAAACAAGATGAAACAGGACATCCCTGATATGTACGACCAGGTCGCGAATGGCAAATTTGACGAAATACTGGGCTGGCAGATCAGGAACGTTCATACTCACGGTTGCTTTTATAACCCTGAGGAGCTTTTGGAGCGAGTAACGGGAGAAAAACTTTCCGCCGCGCATTATATTCATTACTTAAACGATAAGTACTCGAGAATATATAAGCTTTGAATTGCCATTGTCCGTCCGGCACAAAACCGGACGTTTGATTTTCTCACTGTGAGTTTATGACGAACGCGACGGTATCGCTTCGACGCGACAGGGAAGAAGAGACCAAAGGAATGAAAACTGTTGAAAAAAAGTCAATCAACAGATATACTCGTTCAAGCAAAACGTACCAGCTTTTCCTCTGCCCAGCGCGCCTAGATCGCGGCGCACGCATCGCTAAAATGTCTGTCGTCTGTCATACACAGCTTCTTTAAGGAGGAATGTAATAACATGGGGAATCGGAAACCAGAGGACATTCGCACCCTGGCGCTCGTCTCGCACGGAGGTGCCGGCAAGACGTCGCTCACGGAGGCCATGCTTTTTGACAGTGGGGTCATCACAAGGATGGGACGCGTCGACGATAAGAACACCGTCTCTGACTTTGACCCTGAGGAGCAGAAACGCTCCATCTCGATAAACAGCTCGCTCTCCACGTTTACATATAAGGATAGAACAATTCACCTTTTGGACACCCCAGGCTTTTCCGATTTCTACTTCGAACAGAGGGCTCCGATGCGGGTCGTCGACGCGGCCATCGTGGCGATAAACGCTTCAGCCGGCGTAGAGGTGCAGACACGCAAAGTGTGGGATTTCTCCGAAGAATTCAAGACTGCCACCCTCTTTTACATAAGTAAGATGGACAAGGAACACGCAGACTTCGCCGGAGCTGTGAGCGACGTCCAGAACAACCTCTCAAACAAGGCTCTTCCCCTCTATCTGCCAATAGGCGCGGAATCGTCGTTCAAGGGACTCGTCAACGTGCTGACAGGCAAGTCATATACTTTCAAGGGAGACGGCTCGAAGGACTTCACCGAGGGAACCACGCCGCCTGATTTGGCCGACGCTGTGGCCGCTGCGCGCGAGGAGCTGACAGAGCGCATAGTGGAGGCCGACGACGACCTCATGACCCGCTACCTGGAGGGCGAGGAACTTTCGTCCGATGAGCTGAACGCCGCTCTCAGAAAAGCAGTCATAGCCCGCATTGTATTTCCCATAATTCCAGCTGCCAGCATCCCGAACATAGGTGTGCAGCAGATCATGGACGCGATATGCGACTATTTTCCCTCCCCCCTCGACATGCCCCCCCGCAAAGCAATGAAAGGTGAGACGGAGGAAGAGATCGATGTCGCGCCGGAGATTAAGGCTCCGTTCATGTCGCTCTGCTTCAAGGTGATGGTCGACCCATACGTGGGCAGGCTATCTTTCATAAGAGTATTCTCCGGCCAGCTCACGTCGGACCAGATGATATACAACGTATCGAAGGGCGTGGAGGAGCGCATCAGCTCGTTCCGTTTCATGAAGGGTAAG
The DNA here is from genome assembly GCA_031290235.1 of Synergistaceae bacterium. GTDB lineage: Bacteria > Synergistota > Synergistia > Synergistales > Synergistaceae > JAIRWR01. The sequence goes on from JAITNX010000101.1 coordinate 3,550, forward strand.
GAAGGTTCCGACGCCAAGGAGATAATTGTCGGTGACATAGTGGCCATCCCCAAACTGGACAGCACCACTGTGGCCGACACCCTCTCCACGAAGGGCCAGGACAACCGCTTTCCGGCGATAAAGCTCCCCCGCCCCGTCTACAGCCTTGCCATATTCCCAAAGAGCAGAGCTGACGAGGATAAACTTGGCAACGCGGTGAGAAAAATACTCGAAGAGGACAGGACCCTCAAATTCGCCAAGTATCCTGACACTGGCGACTCCATACTCTCCGGCATGGGCGACATGCATCTTGACATTGCTCTGTCCCGCATAAAAGACCGCTACAAGGTTGAACTCGACACGAAGGTACCCAAAGTAGCCTACAGGGAGACTATAAAGAAGGTCGCAAAGGCCCAGGGCAAGTACAAGAAGCAGACAGGCGGCCGCGGCCAGTACGGGGACGTCCATTTCGAGCTAACGCCCAAGGAGCGCGGAACCGGCATAACGTTTGAGGATAAGGTAGTAGGCGGTGTTGTCCCCAAGAACTTCATCCCAGCCGCCGAGAAAGGCCTGCGAGAGGCTGCGGTGAAGGGAGTCTTGGCGGGATACCCGGCGGTCGACTTCAGCTGCGCTATATTCGACGGCTCGTACCACGATGTCGACAGCTCAGAGATGGCGTTCAAGATAGCCGCCTCCATGGCCTTCAAGAAGGCATTTGTCGAGGCGAACCCAATACTGATAGAGCCGATAATGAACATCTACGTGACCGTGCCCGAGGACGCAGTAGGCGACGTAATGGGCGACCTGAACGGCCGGCGCGGCAGGATATTGGGCATAGACCCAGAGGGCAAACTGCAAATTGTCAAAGCCCAGTGCCCCCAGGCCGAACTCTTCCGCTACGCTATAACCCTGAGGTCCCTGACCTCTGGCAGGGGTTCTTTCTCGATGGAGTCCTCCCATTATGAGGAGGTCCCCCCGGATATAGCCAAGAAAGTTATCGACGCCGTGGAGAAGGTAACCGACGAGGACGAGTAGTTATTGGAAAAATTTTTTCCGGCACACTTGAAAGACGCTCTGTCCCTGGTATATAATCTCTACCGTTGTCGAGAGAAGTTCTACTTCTCAAGTTTTAACGCGGAAATAGCTCAGCTGGTAGAGCATTGGCTTCCCAAGCCAAGGGTCGCGGGTTCGAATCCCGTTTTCCGCTCCAGTGATAGCAATGGCTCAGGGGTTTTTCTCCTGAGTCCTTTTTTATTTCTTGGTACAGTATTGGTACACAGGAAGGGAATGTGCTCTTTTTACATACGTTTGACAAACTTCGCATACCGCGGCATAATTAATAATATGCCACAGTAGTTGGGATTGCAAGTATCATGTGGTTTGGATTCCGAAATATCGACGTAAGGCAATGTTTGCGCAGCTTCGTAAAAATTTGGGAGAAATATTCCATGAGCTTGCGAAG
>JAITNX010000216.1 GCA_031290235.1 Synergistaceae bacterium
ATGGGACAAATAGCGTTCCCATACGCCCTTCCACGTCGCGTGCATCAGCGCTCCCTGGATTATTTTGTCGTAGAGTCCAACGTCGTCCCTCGGCGCCTCTATCCTGGCGACGTGTCCGCACCAGTACGAAAATGGGCACTGCAGCCAGTCGTCGATGTGGCTGGGCGCGACGCGTATCTTTTCGGAGCGTACCTTGGCTGGCATTCGAAGGTCATCGGTCGCCACGCGGGGAAATTTGCCTCTGTCAATCGCATATAAGCCGGCGCGCTCGGATTCCAGTGACGACCAGGCGGCGCCGGCAATATGCGCCAGCCTGACCCATCGCGAAGCCGCGTCCGAAAAAAGTGCCTGGACGAAGGGAGAATCCTCCTGCGGCCTTCCTTCCGAATCCGAGGCTGACCTCGCAATTATTGTAACGACGCTCCCGACCGACAACAGCCTCCTGAAAAGCGCCTCCTGCTGCTCTCTCTTCTCGTGAAACGTCGGTAAATGAACCGCGTCGTCGGAGTCATCGACGCGCCTGTTCACATTATCGCGCAAGTCCGCGTCGAGCAGGGCCTGGCCGGACATGGATCCCGGAAAGCGCGACGGGTCGACGTCCGTCATTATCCAAATACTGTGCTCCGCCAGCACCGGCGGGGGCGAATCATACAGGACCACTACATTCGATTGGGGCTGCTGCAGGGCCGTTGTTGCTCCCCTCGCCCATTCGAGCAGGCAGTCCAAGGCGTCAACTCCGGAAAAGCGCTGATCCCCAGCCTCGCCTAATGCCGGCCTCTGCTCCCTCATCATCTCCAATTTCTCCGCTATCTCCAGCCTTGTAGACGAGACCAGCCTGACGGCGCCGTCCAATTCAGCGTACTTCCCAACTTCCGCCGCCAGCCTCGACTCCCATTCCCCGTCGTCCGCCAGCGCAAGCAGGGCGCCTAGGATCTCCTCTCTAACGTGTCCCCTCGGATCGTTCAGATACTCGCAGAATGAATTGAGACTCTCCAGGTTTTTTAACGAGCTGGGAGTAGATGAATCACCCTCCACCCCCGATAGAAATTTCCGCCATGACTCGATGCCCTCGGGCAGCTCGACAGCCGATCTCTTCTCATCAAGGCTGGAAACTCCGAACAGCGGATGCCGCAAAATGTGGGACGTGCGCCTCGTCGGCCAGCCTCTGGAATAGGCCTCCCATGCCCGTCGGCAGAACTCGATGACCGCGGTCTCGCTCACCTGGACCTCCGATCGTTGCTGAAAGCCCACGCCTCGCCTCCTGAGAGCCGAGGTTATCAACTGAACCTTATGAGGATCGGCCATTATTCCGATGTCGAGCAGGGCGTCGATTCGCCCCTGGTCCGACCTCGTCAGGCCGTTCAATATATCTGCAAGCTCGCCTGAGCCAGCCCTCGCCATTGCTATTTCCATTGCTATTGCGTCATATTGTTCGAATGCGTCGGAAGCCTCGACGGAGACGATCATGCCGCCTTTTTCGTATTGGCCGGAGCTAACGAGTCCCAGCTGGCTCGCGGCATCCCGGAAACCCTCCAGTCCGGAGTCTGGCGTATAAAATTCCATCTCCAGATCCATCCCCCACCGATCGACGAGTCCGTTGAGCTCCTTTATAAGCCTGAGCTGAGCACCGGTGAACGACATGAATCCAACCCAGTATATGACACAGCTGTCCAGATAATCGGGACGGGTACTCATTACCGATTCTCTCGTCAGCGCCGGCATCTGCGAATTGTCTGCCAGCCCGTTATCCTCCAGATAGGCCAGATAGTCCGAGTAGATGGAGTACAACAGTTCACGCGGCTCAGCTCCGCGCTTCTCACTCCCTTTGCTGGGGCCGTAAAGCAGCCTGTCCGGCGGGACGTCTTCGAGCAAAAGTTCCCTTATCGCGGCGCTCAAAATTTCCAGGAACCCCCTGCGGCGTACGCCGTGAGGAACCGTCATACCCCTCGAATCGAGGTCCGCGAGCGTCTGTCCTATCAGATGCCTCAATATCATGGATTGGTCCGGGGGGTCAATACCTCTTCGCAAATCCCCTCGAGGGACGAGACGACTGTACATGCCGGCCCAGCTCCACGCTTCCGGCTTCTCGCCGAAATAGCTGTCCGAACCGCGCAGCATATCGAGCAAAATTTCCTCGTTCGACATGGAGGGCAGCATGTATATCTTCCTGCGGTTGACGTGCGAAGCGGCAGCCTCCCGCAAAATTTTCCCCAGATCGGGGAGCCTGGAGTAACCATGGAACCTCGTCATGATAACTTTGTTATAACGATGAATGCCTGACCGCTCGGCCTTGGCGTGCGGTCCGGCATTTCTCTAGTGCTCCATTCCAAGCGCATCAGCGCACCAATCGTCATGACTCGACATCAATTCTTCTCTGGTCTCGTCCCTCACGATCGCGTCGATTCGCTCCAGAGTGCGCCTGCGGACGACTGTGGCTCTCTCCCCTATAAAGCGCTCGGCAGCCCCTGGCTTGATATGGCCAGATGGAATTATATCCTCCATCAGCCCCTCAACAAATTCGGATTTTATGTCAAGACGGAGCGTACCCCATGGGGCGTCGTCGGACGGTATATAATCCCCACGCCGATTCAAGACGGTCTCACAAAGGCGGAGCTTGGCCGGCGCTCCGTACTTGGCGGTCATCTCGTTGTAGTAGTTGTTCGCGTCCGCCTCGTTATCATAGGCGCTTGCGAACGTCGTCCCGTCTTCCCTCTCCTCGGTCACCACCCAGATCTTCTTCTCTTCGGTCCCAGTCACACCAATAACCTCCCTCGTCCTCCAGATGGAACGCGGAACGACATCTCAGTGTTCGGCCACGAATGGGTTGCTCAGAACCCCCACCCCGTCAATTTCGACCTCAACCCTGTCGCCAGGACTGACCTTGCCTATGCCCTCCGGCGTTCCCGTAGCGATTATGTCCCCTGGCTCCAACGTCGCAAACCTGCTTATGTGAGACACTATCCTGGCGACGGAGAATATCATGCTGCTGAAGGAGTCCTGCTGCACAACGTTTCCGTTCAGCCTTGTCGTTATCCGCGTCTCGCCCGGTATCTCGCTCTTTAGAAGGATGAACGGACCGAACGGGCCAAATGTGTCGAAACTCTTGGCGCGCGTCCACTGGTCGTCACGCTCCTGAAGCTCGCGAGCGGTTACGTCGTTGAAGCAGGAATACCCTACCACATATGAGAGAGCTTCCGCCTCGGCTACCTTACGGCATCTTTTGCCTATCACCGCCGCCAGCTCCCCCTCGTAGTCTATCCTGCCAGCCCACTCCGGGATGCGCACTGGATCGCCGCTGCCGACGATAGTCGTGAGCGGTTTCATAAATATCAACGGTTCAGAGGGCAGCTCTTGGGCGAGTTCCCTCACGTGTCCGACGTAGTTGCGCCCGACACACCAGACCTTCGTTGGGGTTATGGGGGGCAAAAGTTTCACCCTTTCGATCGGATAGCTCATCCTCATGCCTGAGAACCCAGAGAATATGTCCCCCTCGACTATGTCCACCATATTGCCTCTAACTGTCCCATTGTAGGTCTTGCCGTCCACGGAAAACCTACAGTATTTTTCCGTTGCCTCAATTTTCATGTTAACGCACCAGCCCCTCAAGTAATTTATACCAAGTTGCGATCAAACGTTTATTTTTAATTTGCCTGAACGATGGCATAGCCTGGTTTTTGCGCTTTACCACTCAGGCCTTTAATTTCATATTGGCATCAAAGTTTAGCGAACGTCCTTTCGACCCGCTCAAGTCCCTCCTCCAGCTGGGATCGTGAGCATCCTATGTTCAGCCTAGCGAAGCCGTCGCCATTCGCTCCAAAATTAGTGCCGGGGTTGAGCGCCACTCCGGCCTCCTTCACAAGGATGCGCTGCAGCTCATCGTTGTGGAACCCATAGTCCCTGAAATCGAGCCAGAATATGAACGTACCCTCCGGGTGCTTCATCTTGACCCTCGGCAGCTTATTATTAAGGAAATCCTCCAGAAAGGAGCGGTTCCCCTCAAGGTACTTCAGAGCCGACTCCAGCCATGGCGCTCCATTCTTGTAAGCCTCCTCCAGGGCTGCAATGGCGAGAAGGTTGATGCTGCCGATGTGAAGCGTGGCAAACGACCTGCTAAGTCTTTCCGCCACTTTCGGATCCTCCGCTATCCACGCCGACGCGGAAAGTCCAGCTATATTGAACGTCTTGCTAGGGGCGACGAGCGTCACCAATAGAGGCGACAGTTCCTTCGCCGCCACAGCCAGCGGCGTGTGCTTGGCGTCGCTGTAAATAAGATCCTGATGGATCTCGTCGTTTATCACCATAATATCATGTCTCAGGCAGACGGAGGCGAGGCGTTCAAGTTCATACCGGTCCCACACCCTTGCGACCGGGTTGTGTGGGCTGCAAAGGATGAGCGCCTTCACGTTTTTATTCTCCGTGATTACGCGCTCGAGATTCTCGAAGTCCATCTCGAACCTGAGGTCCGTTTCTTTTAGAGGGTTCTCGACCACTACTCTGCCGTTGTCCTTGATCACCTGGAAGAATGGAGGGTAGACCGGCGTTTGTATTATGATCCCGTCGCCTGGCGCGGTAAATGTCTGCACTGCCACTGAGAGTCCCGCTACTACTCCTGGCATGAAGGAGACGTGCTTGAAATCGACGTCCCATCCGTGTCTCGTCCTCTCCCAGTCCGCGACTGATTTTTTCGCTTCGTCCGTCATGATGGGATATCCAAAGACGCCAAACTCGACTTTTTTGCGCAGCGATTCTATAATCTCCGGCGCCGAGCGAAAATCCATATCAGCCACCCAAAACGGCAGAAGCCCCTCCTTGCCGAAGACCTTCACGGCCCCGTCCCACTTGGAGCTGTTCGTACCCCTTCTGTTGATTGGCGAATTAAAATCGTACTTCGATGTAGAACCCATTAAAACCCCTCCAGAATTGTCGACGCGCATAAATTTTATAAAGCACACGGTGATCGCTCAACCCTCTTGCGGCCAATGACAGCCAACAATATCCCGCGTTACGCTGGAGCAATCGAGCGAACTACCTGCAGCACACCAGAACATAGTATCAAATGAGCCGAACTGTAGCAAGCCGGAAGATCTCAGACCGATTTGAAATCAAAGGTCTGAATGGTAAAGCGTAAAAAACCACCAACAAGAGACACGACGCAGCCGTAAGTTTCAGCGCGCGGCTCGAAATGCTGACCGAAATCTAATAAATCAGCTTTTCCCTGAAAATCTTATTTTCATTTGACAATTGCCGCAGCCTGCGGTAGAATGTCCCCACACACTTAAATCGGATACGATATCTGATCAAAATAAATAAGGTGGATCAAATGGAAATACCGAGTGTAGGGGATATTATCTGCAACGAAATTCGGGGCCGCATATTGAACGGCGAGTATTCGTCCGGCGAGAGGCTGAACGTCGACGAGCTGGCACGCAAGTTGAACACGAGCAAGACTCCTGTGCGCGAGGCGCTGGGGCGGCTCGAGAGCGAGGGTCTGGCGTCGTTCAAGCCCAGGGTGGGATGGAGCGTCAACTCCATGTCCATGGCGGAGTTCGTCGATTTCCTGGAGATGCAGTGGGCCATGCGTTATTTCATAACGGAGAACATTATGCCATATATAGATGATATAGATTTCGACCTCTTGAGGTCTGTGAACAAAAAAATGACGAGCCTGATGGCCGGGCGCATGTATTTTAAGGTCATCCAGCAGAACGACCTCTTTCACATGACGATATTCTCGGCGCATCCCAACCGCCTCATGTTTCGGCGGCTGGAGGAGCTTGACGCGATAGTCCGCCTCCAGAGGGTCCGCTTCTTCGAACGGGAGAAGGAACAGTTTCCTGTGATCGGCAACGACGCTTACGCTCAACACCTCGATATACTAGCGGCGCTGGAGAAGCGGGATCCCGGCGAAATAATTCGCGTTTCAAAAGAGCACCACGAGTCCATCCTGAGAGCATACAGACAGATGTCGCGGGATGAGCGAGAGCGCTCGGCTTAACACATAAATATATATTAAAATTAGAGGTTTTCGGTCAGACATTTGTCGGGGAGGGATTTTTTTGATAACACCGTTATGGAATCCGGCGCAGGGGACGCTGAGGGTGGCTGGACTCGCCTCGGGCTCAGGGGATACGCTTTGGAGGGCGCTCGAACTCCAGCGGGAGTTGGAAAAAACGTGGGAAGGAAGCCCGTTCGAGGTCGTCGCGGTCGTCTGCGACTCGCCGGACTCGAAGTGCGCAAGCAGGGCGAAGGATCTGGGAATACCGTGCGAGACGGTTGACATCAGGGATTTCTACGCCAAGCGGGACGTCCCAATGAAGGACCGTGCCGCGAGGGCCGATTACGACCGACTGATACTGGAGAGGCTCGCGAAATACAGCCCTTCCATGCTGCTGCTGGCAGGATATGTGTGGGCAACGACTGATGTGATCACGAGGAGCATAACGACTGCCGGCGTGCATCCGGCCGACCTGTCGGTCATGAGGGACGGCCGGCGCGCCTACGCCGGGGCCGACGGCATCGGCAGCTCACTTGCCGGAGGTGAGCGAGCGTTGAGAGCGAGCAGCTATCTCGCCACGCCTGTCATAGACGGAGGCCCAATCCTGATCATCTCGCCCGCGGTCCAAGTGGGGAACGACGGCCTGGAGGGCAAAGAGAGGACAAAACTCTATCTCGGCCCCGTCAATGAGCAGGGGCGCCTCGTCGGGGCCCGCACCGTGCTGGAGATTGCGAACGGCCGATTCGGGACTGACGCCGAGGGACAAGTTTACTACAGGGAGGAACACATCCCAGATGGCCTCAAGTTCGAGAGTTGGGACGAGAACCTCCCTCTTCACGAGAGATCCATGGAAGCCCTCATGTCGCCCAGGAGCATCGCCGTTATCGGCGCATCCGCGCGCCCGAGCCTCGGCAATGGCACTCTGAAAAATATCGTGGACGGAGGATTCAAGGGGAAATTGTGGGCCGTCAACCGAAACGGCGAGGACGTCCACGGAGCGAAGGGGTACTCGTCGGTCGCGGAGCTGCCCGAGACCCCGGACCTGGCCCTCGTGACAGTTCCCGGCGGGGTTGTCGTCGAAATAGCGAGGCAGTGCGGCGACAGAGGAGTCAAGGCCATGGCGGTCCTCTCGTCCGGCTTCAGGGAAATAGGGGGCGAGGGAGTCGAGTTCGAGAAAAAATTAATGGAAACTGTAAACCGCCACAACATGAGGCTGTTGGGGCCTAACTGCATGGGCCTGATCAACTCGGATGAGGCGGTTTCGCTGAACGCCAATATGCTCCAGGTGACCCCAAGGAGAGGCGGGGTCAGCTTCATCACCCAGAGCGGCGCGATAGGTTCGGCCTTGATAGACCTGTCGGAGTCGCTCGGGATAGGGTTCTCGATGATCGCTTCAACCGGCAATCAGCCGGATGTTACCATGAACGACCTCATCCCTCTAATGGCGGAGGATCGGAACACGTCGGTCATTATCGCGTATCTCGAGACGATTCCGGACCCTGGGAGGTTCGTCAGGGTCGTTCGGAAGGCATCGGAACTAAAACCGGTCGTGATAGTTAAATCCGGGCGCACAGCGGTTGGAGCGAGGGCCGCGAGTTCTCACACCGGCAGCTTGGCAGGAGACTCCGCCATAGCCGAGAGCCTGATCGAGAAGTCGAACGCGATAAGGGCCGCTAGCCTGGAGGAGATGTTCATGCTCGCCTCTGCCCTGTCGAACATGCGGAGGTTCAGCGGCAACAGGGTCGGCGTGATCAGCAATGCGGGCGGTCCAGGGACCCTGATCGCCGACGCCCTCTCCGAGTCCGGGTTCGCTCTGCCGCTGCTTCCGGAGGAAACGCGGAACGAGCTGGCGTCAAAACTGATGCCGCAGGCATCGACCGGCAACCCTCTCGATCTCGTAGCGACAGCGCCGCCGGAACACTACGCGGTGGCGGCCGATTACCTCATAAACAGCGGGCTGTACGACGCGCTCATACTGATGGTCGTGCCGCCGGTCGGGGTGGATAGCGGCTCCATAGGAGAGGCAGTAGCGGGCCGCCTCTCCTCCGGCAAGCTGCCGGTGGTCTCGTGTTTCTTCGGGACGTCGGCTGGGGCCGGAGGCAAGAGAGTCATGACAGAGTCCGGGATCCCTACGTTTAAATACCCGGAGCAGACGGTGGAGGTCCTGAGGCTCATGCGCTCGTCCTCGGTCCCATACGCGCCCGCTTTGGAGGGAGGAGAATCGCTCCTGTGCAGGATGGCCGAGATAAGGGAGATGACGTCCCGCGAGGGCTATCTGCCCCAGGACGACTGCCGCAGGCTGCTCGACATGTACGGTCTGCCGATAGTGCGCCAGGCTCTTTTGAGTGACGAGGACAATGTTGGCTCCCTCGGCCTGACGTACCCTGTCGTCGCGAAGATCGACCACCCGGACATAGTACATAAGTCCGACGTGGGGGGCGTGGTGCTGAACATCGGCGGCCCTGAGGATCTGCGCTCGACTGTTGGGGAGCTGCTCCGGAAGTTCGGCGGAGCGAGGAGCGTGCTCGTCCAGGAGCAGGTCCGCCCCGGGATCGAGCTGATACTGGGAGTGAACTCCGACCCGAACCTGGGCCGGATCCTTTTGGCCGGCATGGGCGGCACCGGCGTCGAGATCCACAGGGACGTCGCGGCTGCTCACGTGCCATTCGGCAGGGAAAAGGCCATGTCCATGCTGAGGTCCCTCCGTTCGTGGCCAGTGTTGGAGGGCTACAGGGGGCGCCCTGGCGTCGACACGGATACCCTGACCGACATGATGTGCAGGCTCCAGCGCCTGCTGCTCGACGTGCCGGCAGTGAAGGAGCTCGACCTCAACCCGGTGATATGGGACGGCGAACGTTTCATAATCGCTGACTTCCGCATAAGAACAGGGGCCATTTAAAAGATTCATAGAAAAGATTGCCGGGCGCCGGCTCCCTGCCGAAATTTGGGCGGCGCCCCAAGATCTCGAAGCCTTAAACGTAGGTAAAGGAGGGATGTCCCATGAAAAAACTGCTTCATTTGATGGACGACAAGTTCGAGGAGCTATTCCTGGTCGCCACGCTCTCGTTCAGCGTGATCCTGATATTCGCCCAGGTCGTGATGAGGTACGTATTCCGGAACTCAATATTCTGGAGCGAGGAGCTGGCCCGATATCTGTTCATATGGCAGGCATGGATCGCCGCCAGCTTCGCTACGAAGCACTCGAGACACATAAACCTGGACATAATAGTCAACCTCTGTTCGCCAAACGTCAAAAAAATTCTCTTCTGGGCAGCTCACATAATATGGCTCGGCTTCGCCCTTTACATGGCCTGGCTCTCCGCCCGCCTGACGAACACCATATTCACCAGGAAGACGGTCTCGGCGGCCATGCAGATCAGGATGGGATGGGTCTACCTCGCTGTGCCGTTCGGGTGCGCCCTCATGTCCATTCGGCTCATGCAGAACCTGGCGGCGAGGCTCAGGGCCGGCGGAAAAGGGGTGGTGTGATGTTTCTCTCGACTCTGCTCATCTGCTTCGTCGTTCTGCTGGCGATAGGCCTCCCTATAGGCATAGCTCTCGGCGTCACGACTGCCGTCGTAATCGTGTGGATGTCGAACCTCAACGTGCTCGTCGTGGCACAGAACTCGGTCGCGGGCCTCGACTCGTTCCCGCTGCTCGCGCTTCCCTTCTTCGTGCTGGCTGGTAACCTGATGTTCTACGGCGGCATATCCCGCAGGCTGCTCGACCTAGCCGACGTTCTCGTTGGCAAGGTCACGGGCGGGCTGGGCATGGTCACGACAGTGGCCTGCATGTTCTTTGCGGCGATATCGGGGTCCGGCCCCGCAACCGTTTCAGCCATAGGGACGATAATCATACCTGCCATGAAAAACAAGAAATACGATGAGAACTATGCGGCCGCGATCACAGCCGCGGCCGGCTCCATAGGCGTCATAATCCCGCCGAGCATCCCTTTCGTCATCTACGCGGTCATCACTGGAGTATCCATCTCCGACCTCTTCCTGGCCGGCGTAGTGCCGGGAATCATCATGGGCGCCGCCCTCATGGTCGCGAACTACGTGATGGCGAAGAAACTTGGCTACTCCGGCAGCGAGAGCACCGGCGCGAAGAAGTGGAGTACGTTCAAGGAGTCCGTCTGGGCCCTCTTGATGCCGGTCATCATCCTGGGTGGCATATACGGCGGCATATTCACCCCGACGGAGGCGGCTGTCGTCGGGTGCGTGTACGCCCTGCTAATAGGCAAGATCATCTACAGGGAGATAGGATTGAAGGAAGTGTACGGCGCTCTGAAGGACACGGGACTCATAACGGGCGCCACGGTATTCACCCTCGCCTTCTCCACGTCGTTCGCCACGCTGATAACGATGAAGCAGGTTCCCAATATGGTCGCGAACTACCTGAGCGTCGTCTCCGACTCCCCTTTCGTCATCATGATGATCATAAACGTCTTCCTGTTGATGGTCGGGTGCTTCGTGGACAACATATCGGCCTGCATAATACTCTCTCCGATACTCCTGCCCATAGTGATGAAGCTCGGAGTGGACCCGGTCCACTTCGGAGTCATCATGACTGTGAATCTGGCGATTGGGTTCTGCACGCCGCCTTACGGGATAAACCTATTCGTGGCCGCGGCTGTGGCCGACACGACCGTAGCCAAGATATCGAGCAAGATAATCCCGTTCATGATCGCCATGCTCATAACTCTGATGCTGACGACTTACATACCGCAGCTCTCGATGTTCCTCCCTACCCTGTTTAAGTGACAAGTGCGCGACGACTCTGGCTGCGAAAGGTGGTGTTGACCTGGGAAGACGACTGAGAAAAATTGTGGAGATGGCCGTCTGTCGCGGCCTGAGCGGTGCGATATTAATTATCTATAAATAAGGAAGGCGATTGCGTTGGCTGAAAAGTTCAAGGTCGGCATCTACGGAATGCTGAACAACTCAGAGCACGGCCTCGAGGACGATGTCTTCAAGGGAAGCGGGATAGAGATCATAAACCCGGCGTGGAAGGACGAGGATGCGTATCAAAAGCTGCTCCCCGAGGTCGAAGGACTGATCATTTTAACGACCGAGGTGGACAGGACCGCTGTAGAGAAGCTGAAAAAATGCAGGGTGATTGTCCGCCAGGGGCTTGGCGTGGACAACCTCGACATGAAGGCCGTCAAGGAGAGGGGGATACAGGCCTACAACGTGCCGGACTACTGCGTGGACGAGGTCACGACCCACGCTGTGACCATGTCCCTCATGCTCGTCAGGGACATGACGTACTACATGAGGGACATCTCGGAAGGGGTCTGGAACTCTCTGAAGGCCCCGTTGAGCCGCAGGGCCAACGAACTGACGTTCGCTCTGGCCGGCTTCGGCCGCATGGCCCAGATAGTGGCGGCAAAGGCTCGCCCATTCTTCAAGGAGGTAGCGGCGTATGACCCTTACATGAAGAGGGACGTCGCGGAAAAGCTCGGGGTCCAGGTGATCGACAAGCTCGAGGATCTGCTCGGCGCGGCGGACGTCCTATCTATACACATACCTCTGACAGACGAGACCCATCACATGTTCAACGAAAAAACTCTGCGCTCGATGAAGCCGACCTCGTACCTGGTGAACACGGCGAGAGGCGGCCTCGTGGACGGGGCGGCACTGTACAAGGCTCTGAGCGAGAAGTGGATAAAGGGCGCCGCGATTGACGTCCTGGAGGTGGAGCCGCCTTCGTTCGACGACCCGCTCTTCTCCCTGAAGAACCTGATAGTCACGCCCCACGCCGCATGGCGCTCCGATGCCGCCGGCAGGGACATAAGGGTCTTCGCTGCCCGCACGATGAGGCAGGCCCTGCTGGAGGGCGAGGCGCCGAACAGAGTCCTGTAACGGCGTATTTAAAAAACGTAGCGAGAGTGAGAAAAAACTGACAGTCAAGAAACGAAATGGGGGTATTTTGAAATGAGCAACAAGGAACCTGGCAAGTGGTGGGTGTCGCCGTCCAACTACGACGACGAGGTCAGGCGCGATTATCATTTCGCGCCTAAGATCGAGATCCTTGACACGACTCTGAGGGACGGCGAACAACAGGCCGGAATCGTACTCAAGCTGGACGACAAGGTGAGGATAGCGAAGAAGCTCGACGAGATAGGGGTACACCGCATCGAGGCAGGCACTCCGGCGACGTCCCAGGAGGACGCCGACGCCATAAAGGAGATAGCGTCGCTGAAGCTCAAAGCCAAGATATTCTGCTTCTGCCGCGCGATGCCTAAGGACATGGAGTTGGCGAAATCCCTCGGGGTGGACGGAGTTGTTTGCGAGATCATAGGCAGCGAGGAGATGCTGAAGTTCGGCAAGAGGTGGACGCCGGAGCAAGCGGCCGCAGCCTGCATAGAGGCGACGAAGGCGGCTCATGACATGGGCCTCTACGTCACCCTCTTCCCGGCGGACGGATCGCGCGCGCGCTTCGAGTACCTGACTGAGTTCACTGAGAAGGTCGCCAGCGAAGGGCACGTCGATTCCCTGGCCCTTGTCGACACGTTCGGCACGTTCTCCCCAGAGGGAGCGGCCCTTCGAATCCGCAAGCTCAGGGAGAAGTTCAGCTTCCCGATAGAGGCGCACTTCCACAGCGACTACGACCTCGGCACGGCCTCGACTATCGCGGCCCTCAAGGAAGGGGCGGCTGTAGCCCACGTGACGGTGAACGGCATAGGCGAGAGGTCCGGGAGCGTTGCGCTGGAGCCTCTGGCCGTATCTCTGGAGGCCCTGTACGGAGTGAAGACCGGCATAAATCTGGAGAAACTGCTGGAGCTGTCTCAGCTCGTTGCGGAGCTGTCTAACTACCCGGTCTACCCGAGCAAGCCGGTCGTTGGAAATAAGCTCTTCGGATGGTCCACCGGCCTGCCGTCGAGCCTGTGGAGCAACGCCAAACAGGAGGACCCGCTAATCATGCTCCCCTACCACTACAACCTCATCGGGGCGAGCGAGCCGGTGCTCTACCTCGACAAGAAGAGCGGCAAGGATAACCTGAAGTACTGGCTGAAAAAGACAGGGTTATCCGTCCCGGAGGAGAAGGAGCGCGAGTTGCTTGACTTGGCGAAGAACAAGTCGATAGAGGTGAAGCGCGACTTGAATGAAGCTGAGTTCAAGGCGCTCGTGGCGAAGGTGTCATAGGAGGCATTTCCAAGAGCTGAAACATTGTGCGACCAGAGAGGGCGAGGCCGGCGCAAGCCGTCTCCGCCCCGAGACCGGAGAAGGCGGTGTGAATTGAGATGAAGAAACTTTCGTTGGTCATCATTGCGGCATTGGTACTCATGGTTACGGCAGGCGTGGCGTTCGCGGCGGAGTACACGTTCCGCATAGCGTTCATAGGACCTGAGGCACATGGACAGTACATAGCGCTGAACGAGACGTTCAAGAAGAACGTGGAAGAGAAGACTGGCGGCAGGGTCGCGGTCGAGATCTACCCGAACGCGCAGCTCGGCAGCGACAGGCAGGCCATAGAGGGCGTGAGCATCGGGACGCTCGAGATGGCCGCGATAGGCGGCTCCAGCATACTGACTCTTGACGACAGGCTGAAGGTAATGGACCTCCCCTTCATCTTCAAGACTTCCGAAATAGCCCACAAGGCCTACGATCAATTCTTGACCGAGGAGTTCAACAAATATCTCGAACCTCACGACATACTCATCCTATATGCCGCCGAGCTGGGCTTCCGCCACATGACGAACAATCGTGGTCCGATAAAGCACCCGGACGACCTGAAGGGGCTCAAGATACGCACGATGGAGAACCCGCTCCACGTCGAGACGTTCAAGCTGTTCGGAGCAAGCCCGACCCCAGTCGCGTTCTCGGAGCTATACACGGCCCTCCAGCAGGGGACTGTCGACGCGCAGGAGAACCCGATCAGCGTCATCACGACCGGCAAGCTGTACGAGGTGCAGAAATACCTGTCACTGACAGGTCACATATACACACCTACGATGCTGCTCGTGAACAGGGGCTACTGGAATGGGTTGCCGGATGATCTGAGGAGTACGATCTCGGAGATTCTGAAGGAGACTCAGACAATAGAGCGCAAAATACTGATGGACCAGAATTCGAGCCACGTCGGCGATCTCAAGGACAAGGGCGTCCAGATCAACGAGCACACGGCTGATGAGAAGCAGGTATACCTCGATCGTTGCAAGCCGCTGTACGACTCCTACGCCAGCACGAACAGCGC
>JAITNX010000114.1 GCA_031290235.1 Synergistaceae bacterium
TAGGCGAGCCAACCGCGCACAATTTCAAGAAATCGCTCACATTCATTGCAATTTCGGCATTTGCTCCCGACAAAAATAAACCCATCCAAACAATAAGACTCAAAGTGATTCTGGATACAATCAAAAATTTCTTTTGCATATCTACCATCTCATTCCTTTTTAATAGAACCTCGTAATTTTAGTTTTTTAACTCCGACATGATCTCTTAATGAACATGTTCACAATATAGCATTTTTACATATAAAAAACAATCTATTTTGCGAATTTTATTGATAAAAAATAAAAAAATAACCCTTCGGTTCCACCCATTATACCAAGTCGGGCACAGGAAGCATTGCGGATGAAAAAGAAGCCGACAATACCTGATGTGCAGACAGAAGCTTGCGAACCGAGAGAAAGCAGCAAGATGATCACGATAATCTCTCAGGGTTCGATCTGCTATCCAGGGCAACAGTATTTATTTTCGAGCAAATAAAATCTTCAAGGATACATCTGATTTAGAGTGGCTTTGGCATCTTTTTTCTGGTTCCGAGCCGTTGTAGTCATAATTTTCGCCTCGCTGGTATTGACAACAAACTTACTTTGTGCTAGTGTGAATATAGATCGGTTTTTCTGTCAACAATTTCATAGAAAATAGCTTGCTTTTGTTAGCGAATTAATGTCGCTATTGATTGAGCGAGTCTATTCAAGGTTTGTATATCATCCATCCTTGAAATAGGCTCTTTTTTTGTTGCGATTATAGGCGGCTGTGGCAACAGACAAGATGATGCGAGAGGGGGGACGCGTATTGATCGACTTCTAAATTATTCATGTTTCTCAAAGAGGGATCCACGTGCCAGTATCGTGATATTCAAATTGAGGAGGCGCCACATGAGCGAAATAGAAGGGACGTCTAACAATACAAACTTGCCGGAAAAGCTCCCAAATACTACGTCATATTACATTAAGGCGGCAATAGGGCTTGCGGTCATGATTTTTTTCCAATTCATCACCCCGCCTCCGCCGATCACTCAGGCAGGCATGGCCCTGCTTGGATATTTCATAGGGCTGATCATACTGTGGAGCCTGGTCGACATGGTGTGGCCGACGTTTATCGCGATTTGCCTATTCGCATTCCAGGCCAAGACAATTTATCCCGCTTCTTATCAGATGCACGGCATCTACGAGGCGGGCATCCAGTCCTTTGGCAACTGGATAACCCTGTTCGTACTCGGAACTTTGGTCCTCTGTCATGCGCTGAACGAGGTGGGGACCATCAGGCGCATTACAATGTGGTTTCTCACAAGAAAATACGCCAGAAAAAATCCCTGGACCTTCACGTTTATGCTTCTGCTGTCCGGCCTGATCGTCGCGCTTTTCCTCGACGTGACCGTGGCGCAGATATTCATGCTCAACATAGCCCACGAACTTTTTAAGGAGCTGGGCTTCAAAAAGGGCGACGCCTGGCCGACTATAGTCGTCATCGGCATCACGTTCACCGCGGTCATAGGTTTTACTATGACTCCGATCTGCCACACGCTCCCCATCCTGTTTCTCGCCATCAACGCCGGGATTACCGGGACGCCGGTCAATATGCTCGCGTACATGCTAGTCGGCATCCCTGTGGGTTTTGTGATCTGGCTCATAATGTACTTCTGGTTCCGCAACTTCGTAAAGCCTGACGTCTCCCAGTTTGACAACGTCGATTTCAACATGATAGAAAAACTTCGCCCGGGGCCAATGGGCAAGAGGGAGAAGTACGTGTCCATCATCTGCCTGCTCGTTCTGATCGCGTGGGTTCTGCCGGGATTTGCCTCATTCCTGGCGCCTGCTTCGGCGTTCACCGCCCTCATGGATGAGCTGACCGCTACGATGCCGCTGTACCTGGGTATCGCGGTACTTGGCCTGCTCCACGTCGATGGCAGACCATTGCTCGATATAGAGGACGCGTTCAAAAAGATATCCTGGCTGCCAATAATATTGCTGGCCGGCATCATGATGGTAGCCGGCGCCATGGGGGAGGATACGACAGGACTTCCTGGCTGGATTGCCGCGAACGTCGTGCCGCTCGCCGCGGGCCACAGTCCCTTTACCGTCATAGCGGTCATCGCGACCCTCTCCATCCTCCTGACCAACGTCGCCAACAACGTGCCCACCGGCATCATCTTCGTCAGCGTCGGTACGCCGATGGCGATGTCCATGGGTCTCAATCCCGTCGTGGTGGCCATAGCGGTCTGTATAGGAGCGAACCTCGCCTACACCATTCCGCCGGCCTATGTCCCCATAGGGTTTGCTTATGCGGACCCATACTGCAACGGCGGCTCGGTGTTTCGCAACGGCCTCGTGATGACTCTTGTGAGCGTCGTGGTCTGCGCCGCGCTGATCTATCCGCTCGGGACGCTCATTTTCGGCTGATGAGAGTCAAACGGCGCGTCATACAGCCTTTCTCCTTTGCCGGTCCGACGCGCCGTTTCTTGTGACTCGTCAGTAATAAATTATTTTATAGGGGGATTTACAGTGGGGCATTTTGAGCATCTGTTCACTCCGGGCAAAATAGGCGGTTGCACAATCCCAAACCGCCTCGTTGTGGCCCCGATGGTCGCAAACATGAACCCCGAGAGGGGACTGGCGTCGGAACAGTATATCCGATATCACGAGGAAAAGGCCAGGGGCGGCTGGGGACTCATTATAACAGAGGACTATCGCGTGAGCGAACACGCTGGAGGATACCCCTTCATCGCCGGACTTTATAACGACGAGCAGGTGGAGAGTCACAGAAGATTGACGGAGGTCATTCACAGGTATGAATCGAAAATTTTCGCTCAGATTTACCACGCCGGCCGTCAGGCAAATCATCACATAAATGGCGGAGTGCAGCCGGTATCGTGTTCGCCAATCCCATGCCCCTGGAACAAGGAGATACCGCGCGAGCTCTCGATACCTGAGATTAAACAGATCGTCCTGGATTTTGGAAAAACGGCGTCCAATGTCAAAAGAGCCGGCTTCGACGGCGTGGAAATTCACGCGGCGCATGGCTACCTCATTCATCAATTTCTCTCGCTGAACTCGAATAAGCGCATCGACGAATACGGCGGCAGCTATGATAATAGAGCCAGATTTCTGCGCGAGATCATCACCGCCGTCCGCGAAAGCGTCGGTCCCGATTTCCCCGTTCAGGTGAGGATTTCCGCCGATGAGGAGTGCGAGGGAGGGCGCAGCGTCTTTGAATCGCATCAGATATTCAGGGACGTAGAGGCGTACGGCGCCGATTCTATACACGTCACCTTCAGCATGTACGGAACACGCTCGTCGCTCGGCTCCGTTGGTTCGTTCTATCAACCGCGAGGATATGGCGCGAGATATGCGGCTGAGGTAAAGAAACTGGTCAAAATTCCGGTCATCGCGGTGGGGCGTATCCACGACCCCTACATGGCAGATGAGATTATAGCGAGCGGAAACGCCGATTTTATCGCAATGGGGCGCCCGTCGCTCTGTGACCCGCATCTCCCGGAAAAGCTCCTCTCCGGAGACCCGGACGACGTGCGCCCGTGCGTCTCCTGCCTGCAGGGCTGCACCGCGTCCACCTACCAGGGTATTCCGCTCAACTGCATGGTCAATCCGGAGGTTGGGCACGAGTTTGAATATGACTATACCCCGGCGAGCGTCGGCAAAAAAATCTTCATCGCGGGCGGAGGAGTGGCAGGCATGGAGGCCGCGAGGGCCGCGAAGATGAAGGGTAACGACGTGACGTTGTTCGAGGCGACGGAGACGCTCGGCGGCCAGTTCGTCATAGCGGCTTATCCGCCGCACAAGGGAGATTTTGCGGCCTATCCCGCATGGCTGCTGAGGCAATTAAAAAAACTCGACGTGAAGATACGCCTCGGCACTGAGCTCACTCCAGAGATCGTCAGGGCTGAACATCCCGACAAGGTCATCATCGCAACGGGCGCGCGCCCGATTATCATACCTCACAAGGGCGTCGGCGACCCCAAGGTGATGAAGGCGGAGGATGTTCTGGCCGGAAAGAGCGACGCCGGCATGAACGTACTCGTTGTAGGCGGCGGCATGATTGGCTCGGAGACGGCGTCTTTTCTCGGAACGATGTGCAAGGCGAGCGTCGCTATCAGCACCAGACAGGCCGATATAGGCGGCGATATGGAGGGCGGGATAAAGGATAACCTGAAGGACGTGCTGAACCGGACGTTCGTAAAAATCTTCACGCGCACGTCGCTGAAGGAAGTGACGCCCGATGGCGCTATCCTGGTTTCAAACGGAAACGAGATCTTCTATCCGTGCGATACCGTCGTCGTTGCCTTTGGCACGGAATCGTACAATCCGCTTGAGAATAGCCTCAAGAACCT
>JAITNX010000123.1 GCA_031290235.1 Synergistaceae bacterium
GCCTCCTACGATCCAGCAAAAAACCCCTACTTAGTCACAAGCGTGGTTTCCCCCGACAAGAGCTTCAGGGCGTATGGAACTATCATGGACAATATTATAAAGTCGTACAGAATAGACAACACTCTTACCGCGAACTCATCCGGCAGCCTGAGCAATATCGTGCTAGATAACGCGTCGCCCGTACAGGCGATCGGACTCACGACTGTGACGGCAACCCAACAAATACAACACAGCGAGGAAACCAGCGCTTCGTTCAGCATCTCTGGAAAGACCCCTGGGGCGAGCATTGGGAATAAGGTTACGGATGGCTACTCCTACAGCCAGTCCGAGACGTTCAACGTTTTGGACGTGGAGCTCAGGCAGAGTTCCGACGCGGGCAAAAAATCCATATCATGGCAGTATGATATGAAGATGTCGAAGTTTGCCGATGATCGCGCTCGTTTTGCCAGGATTTTAACCGGCAGCGCGCTATTGGCGACGAGCATGTTCAATCCATGTCAGATGTGGTCGTGGAGCATACCCACGAAAGAAAGGCGGAACATCGAGAAATTCGACGTGGCGCTGGAAGTTACGAGGGCTTTCGTGTACGCGTCTGATTATGAAAACAAACCGAACGGCCATGTAGTGACCAACACCCATACGAAGAAGATCTCTGTGACGCTGCCCCAGCCGCCCCTTTTGGCCGTGAGTACCCAGACCGTCAACACGGATAAGACGGAAAATATCGTGTCAGTAAGGGTCGCGTCACAGGGAGCCTGGACCGCCGCCAAGTCGGACGGCGGCGATTGGTACTCTATAGCTCAGCAGAACGACATGCTTCACATTGCCTTTAAAGCGAACGACACTGGTGGAAATCGCAGTGGACAGGTCATCGTATCGAGAAATGGGTCGAGCGATACAATAAACGTGAGCGTCATGCAGTTCGGCGTCTCCCAGAAGTAACGCCGGGCCGACGCCAGCACATCACCCGCTTCCTTTTGGGGTAGTCCAACCGGACGCGGGTGATGCGCTCATACCAATAGGTTCCTTTACTCAAACGGCAGTCCTCCGTGATAAATGCTCTGCATATCTGCGCCAATTGAGCTACTTCACCGAGAGCGCCATGTCTGACTCCTTGATTAAACCCTTCCTCCTCATGATTTCAGAGAAGGCCAGCGACAGTACGGCGGGAAGCACGAAGTGCAGGGCTATAACGCCGGGCCATGCGGCGGAACCCATCACAGTGAATGTCCCAACCTGGCCCACCAGGCCGCTCGTGCCCATGCCGGCGCCTACGCTGTTGTTCTCCATCCTGAATGCTACTGTGGCGACAGGACCCAGGATTATCGAGGTCAGGGTTGGAGGTATCCATATCTTTGGGTTTTTTATGATATTGGGCATCTGTATCATGGAGGTGCCAAGCCCCTGAGAGATCAGCCCACCGACTCCATTGTCGCGGAAGCTCGACACGGCGAACCCAATCATTTGGCAGCAGCAGCCGACAGTCGCCGCTCCCGCGGCGAGTCCGGAAAGGTTCAGAGATATAGCGAGCGCCGCGCTGCTGATCGGCAGGGTGAGGACTATTCCCATGATTGCCGAGACAGCCATGCCCATAGTAAGGGGGTGGAGCGTAGTCGCGGCGTTTATGAGCGCGCCGAGCCAGTTCATTATATAGGCTACATAGGGCGCCAAAGTTATTCCGGCTATTCCTCCGATGGTGATCGTACCGATGGGTATCAGGAGAATATCCATGCTCCCGCCGCTTCGGCTCTGGATGAATTTTGCGGCCTGAACCCCTATGACGGCAGCAACCGCAGCCCCCATGGGTTCGCCAACGACAACTGGGGCGGACCCGCTGAACGTTCCGGCGCCTATCGCTCCGACCGCGAGGACAGAGAATATGGCAAGAGGCGGTGCGTCTAAGCTCCTCGCTATGGCGGCCGCTATCGCGGGACCCATCATTAGCTGAGCGGCTGTTCCTAGCGTCGAAAACAATTCAATTCCCAAATATGTCCCAATCTGCTTCAATATCAGACCAACGATCAAAGACGAAAACAATCCCAGCCCCATGCCGTTCAAGACCTTCACCCAATACGAAGAGACGTTTATGGAAAATTTCAACGAAAAAGCACCCCCTCGAAAAATTTTATTGCAACAATGGCAAATATCCCTCAAGAAGTATTATTGAAGTTTATTTTTATCATTTTCAGATATTTGATCCGAAACAATGAAAAAGTATACATCTTTTATGCTGTCAATACAAGTTTCTGCCGAAATTTCTGCTAAAATTATGGCTGTAAAGAAAAATATCTTTTAATGGGGGGAACGTCAGCATGGGGATCGGGAACGGTGTCGCATTTATAACAGAGGGGACTCGGGTAGCGGAACTGTGCATAGCCCTGGCGAGGCGCGGAAGCCGAATTGGCTTTACGTACGGGGAAGACGTGAACATTGCGGACCGGATAGCCAAAGAAGCCGAGGCCGCTGGTTCGGAAGCTGTCGCCTGCCCTGTAAAAAACCTCTCGGCCAGGGATCTGTCGGCGGCGATAGTTGAGACTGCTGAAAGATTCGGCGGATTGGACACCCTTATATATGCGAGCGGCTTCCAACGCCCCCAATCAGACGGCGAGCTGATACTGGACCTCGATGAGGAGGACTGGGACGACGCCATGAACAGCGGTCCCAAGGGCTTCTTTCTCTCATGCAAGTACGCGCTCCCCTACCTGATCAGCAGCCAGAGCGCGGGCATAATCGCCCTGGACGCGACGCCGGAGGGTTCGAACATCGCGACCCACTCCGCAAGCAGGGCGCTGCGGGCAGCGGCCGAATACCTGAGCGACGAGTCGTCACAGTACGGAATATCCGTGACCTGCCTGAAGATAGCTGACGACGACTGGATGATGCGCGTCGCCTGCGGTTAAAAAAAACCGGACCCTGGGTATACCAGGGTCCTTTAAACTATTTAAACGTCCTGCGCGCCGCCTCGCGGGCAATTTCCATCCCTTTGCCGATGTCGGAGAGCGGGACGTTGAGAGCCGGGCGGAAGCGCACTGTCCTGGTGCCGCAGGCCAGAATTAGCATGTGGAGGTCTGCGCAGATCTTCAGGAACTTTCCCCTAAGCTCCGGGGTCTTGACGTCGAACGCGCACATCAGGCCCTTGCCTCTCACGTTCGAGATGAAGCCCGGAAATTCCCTGGCGAGATCCTCAAGTCCCTTCATGAGGGCGGGACCAGCGTTATTGGCGACGTAGTCCAGCGTGTTTTCCTCGCGGTATATCTCTAGGTACCTGGTGGAGCGGACCATGTCCACGACAGTTCCGCCCCACGTCGAGTTAATCCTGCTGGAAACGTTGAAGCAGTTGTTCTCCACCTCGTCCACCCTAGGGCCGACAAATATGCCACACACCTGGGACTTCTTTCCAAACGCGAAGATATCGGGCGTCACCTGGTACTGCCACGCCCACATCTTTCCGGTTATTCCCATCCCACACTGCACCTCGTCGAAGATCAGCATCAAGTCGCTCTCCACGCATATTTCCTTCAGCTTCTTGAAGAACTCCGTGCGGAAGTGGTTGTCGCCGCCCTCCCCTTGAATAGTTTCAATTATTATCGCGCAGTGCCCGTCGGGGTCATTGGCGATGGCGGTCTTTATCTGCTTTAGCGCCTGTTCCTCCGTCCACTCCGTAAGGGCCAGGCTGCTTTCTGTCAACGGGAATGAGAGCTTGGGGTTGATTATGCGCGGCCAATCCTGGAACTTGGCAAACCGCTGGGTCTTATTGGGATCCGCCGTGTTCGTCACAGATAGCGTGTATCCGCCTCGGCCATGGAAGGCCTCGTTGAAGTGAATGATCTTGGTCCCCTTCGCGCCGGCCACAGCTTGGCCTGGAGTGATACGCCCCTTCGCCAGGAGTTTGTTGACCTTCCAGTCCATAGCCACCTTGAAGGAGTTTTCGACGGCGAGCGTGCCATAGTCGACGAGGAAGAGGTGATCGAAGCCCTCTGGCCTGGCGACCTCGGTGAAGGTCTTCACGAATTCGCCCATCTCAAGGGTGTATATGTCGGAGTTCGCGACCTTGTTTATGGCGGCGCGGAAGATCTTCTCCTTGAACTCG
Organism: Synergistaceae bacterium; assembly: GCA_031290235.1. Taxonomy (GTDB): domain Bacteria; phylum Synergistota; class Synergistia; order Synergistales; family Synergistaceae; genus JAIRWR01. The sequence goes on from JAITNX010000123.1 coordinate 4,091, forward strand.
TCGTTCAGAAGCCTCTCATGGTTCATTCCAAATGGCGCGGAGGCGAAGAACGTGTAAAAATCAAGCCAGTCGTCCCCAGTTCTGGCGTCTATCACATGGCTCCCCTTGGATCGTTCCATGTCCACCACTATGTCATAGCCATCGCGCAACATGAACTTCTCAATCGCCGGGAAAACTTCGTTCGGAGCTATGTTGAATTTTGCTGGCACTGTCATTACCTCCTCACAGTTATAGATCGAATACACAGTTGAGCTTGCCCAACCCGTCGCTGACATTGTAGCTTATGAGGCGAAGCTCAACAAGTTTTAAACTAGCATAATAATCATAAGACCGACGACAAAAGTCTCGCAATCTCCTCTTCGTTGTGCAGGTCTCCCTCGTTCATGCCTGGACATGTTTGGGAATACTCGTCCCATGATTGTCTGTTTTTGAGAATCTCGGGCCAGAATGGGAAACTGCCGCACTGGGCCGGGCGAGACTCGTATACCATGCATCTGTCTCGGTTTCCGCCCAGGAATACGCAGTCATAGTTAGAAGCCTCGCGCAGCGACGGGCGCCCGTATTTCCTCCACACGTACAGGCGGTCAAACTCGAACTCGTCGACCCCTAGGGAGCGGGCCATTGCCGCCCTCTCCTCGTCGGTGAACCAAACCGTGCCAGGACCGCCGCCGCAACAGCTGCCACACCCGACACAGGAGAAGCGCAGTCCGCGGCTCCACCATGGCGAGCCAGGGACGTCCGATGACATCGGAGAGTCAGGCAATTTGCTCCCGCCTTAGATTTTTAACCGAGACATACAGCCAGGCGAACCCCACAACCATCGCGAGGACCCCGGTATACTGCCCCACCCTGAGGCCGTATATCCTGTCGCCCTCCCTGAGAAAATCCATCGCGAATCTGTATAGTCCGTAGGATATCAGAAACGCGGGCCAGAGTATCGCTCCGCGCGCGGCCTCCTCTGTGGAACGTCTCAGGCGCCCCTCGGTTATCCAGAGGCATATACCTATAAGAAGCGCCGCCAGCGACTCGAATATCTGAGTCGGGTAGACGAAATCGTATGGATTTCCAGGAAATGCAACGCCCAGGGGTGAATCCGTCGAGATGCCCTGGCAGCAGCCGTTCAAAAAGCAACCCCATCTGCCGATGAACAGCAGGAGGGCGCATGGCAACGACGCAGACTCAGCGAAGCAGTTGACCGACACCCTGAGCCTGCGGAGCTTGTACAGCCCCGCGACTCCGCCTCCTATAAAGCCCGGGCCGGAGGAGAGGCCGCTCTCCCAGAAATATAGGAGGCGTATGGGCGACGCGGCGTATCTGCTCCAGTGATCCAGATAGCCGCCGAGGGTCGCGCCCACAAAGACTCCGAATATCACACAGAGCATTACGTCAGTAGCGTCGTTAAAACCTATGCCGTACAGATTCACCGCCCTGCGCCTGGTCCAAAGAACCATGGCAGCCATGGCTATTCCCCACAGCACATAGTAGGATTCAACCCTGATAGGCCCGATCTCGAAAAGTACGGGAAACATTCAGCCGGACCGACTCTAAAAGCGCCTTTTGCCAGTGCGTCTGCGCCGCTCGGAGTTGCCCGCCCTCGGATATATCACTATCTTACGCATCGGTTCCTCACCCTCGGAGGTCGTGCTTATGTCTACGTTATCCTGGAGCGCCAGGTGAATTATCCTGCGCTCCCAGCTGGACATTGGCTCGAGGCTTATCGCGGTATGCTTGTGAATGACTTCCCTGGCCACGGACTCCGCGAGGCGTACGAGGCTCTCCTCCCTGCGAACCCGATAACCCCCGCAATCGAAACGTATCTTGGGCATCGTCTGGTCGGACCTGTAGATAAGGTTGGTCAGAAACTCCAGCGCCTTCAAGGTTTCGCCGTGCCTGCCAATGATTATCGCCGAATCCTCGCCATCGAGATTTACGATACAGTTGTCTCCGAGGCTGGCATTCAGGCCTAACTCCGACTGGCCCATGACCGATTCGGCGAAGTCGCGGGCCTGGATGAGCATGAGCGGATATCTCGTCGAAACCTCCAGCTTCATCTTCCTGCCGAGCAGCCCGAAGAGGCGCTTTCCGTCGTCCAGTACCTTGACGTCCAAGTCGCCGGCTGACACCTTCCACAGATCCGCGGCCTGGACCTTCGCCGCGTCTATGCTCGGGGCGTCGAGAACCATGGTTTCGACGGCCATCTCTCTTACCTCAATTGCAGATTCCCTGCCGCTTCCGCTGTTATTCATTTCCCCTTTACCTCGTCCTCTTCTTCCTCGTATTCATCGTCATCCTCATACTCGTCATCATCTTCATATTCGTCGTCATCATCCTCATACTCGTCATCGTCAACCGCGGCAGCCTCCGTCAGAGGCTGCCTGACTCCGCCAGGGATCGGTTTGTTCTTGTAGAGAGCGGGTTTCACCGCTATCTCCGCTTTTGTTCTCCTCATCACTATCCACTGCTGAGCGATGCCTATCAGAGACGACGTTCCCCAGTATACCAGCACGCCTCCAGGCATAGAGAGGCAGATGAAACCCATGAAAAACGGCATTATGATGCTCATTGTGGCCATCTGCGGGTTGTTCGAAGACCCGGATATCTTCTGCTGATACCATGTCATGAAGCAGATAAAGATGTTTAGGATGAGGCTCGGCAGATAGAGACCTACGTTCGCCAGACCGGCTGGGTTTGAGATAGCCGCCATGACCACCGACATGAATCCCACCTGACCGTCCGAGGCGGCAACCAGGGACAAGGCCTCCGCAAGGCCGTTCAGAACGGTTTTCTCCAGCCGCAGTCCCAGAAAGACCTGATTCGTTACCTCATAGCCCATCAAGACCTGAAAGAGCAGGAGCATTATCGGGAGCTGGACCAGTATCGGAAAACAGCCCGCGGCAGGATTGACATGGTTCTCCTTGTAGAGGCGCATCATCTCCTCGTTGAGTTTCTGCTTGTCGTTCGCGAATTTTTCCTGCAGAACCTTCATGCGAGGTTGAATTTTTTGCATCTGAGCCATACTGTCCATCTGCTTCTTCGACAGCGGATACAGCAAAAGGCGTACCAACACGGTCAACAGTATTATAGCGAACCCATAAGAACCTGTCTGCTGCTGGAAAAAATCCAGTATCCCCCCCAGCAGATTCTTACCCATCTCCCAAAGAGCTCTCAAATAGCTCACATCCTCCGAAACATTTTCCCCAGCTTAAACTCCACAGGCACCGGATCCTCTCCACCCGGATGCCATGGACCGCAGCGGGCTATGCGGCAGAACGTCAAAACAATTCCCCTTACGAATCCATGTCTTTCGAATGCCTCAACCGCGTACTGGGAGCAACTGGGATAGAATCTGCAGTTCGTCCCCAACATAGGCGAGACGAAAAGCTGATACCCTCTGATGAAAATTATCGCACACCGGGAGAGGATTCCTCGGCGTCCTCCACAAAGGCGTCCACTGTCCAGTTCGCTCCGTTCCAATCCGGGACTAGCAATCCCGCTTTCTCCATCGACCTCGCGATGTCCGCATAGACCACAGCGCTCGACTCCTTCAGAGCCCGCTCCCTCAACGACGCCACTATCCAAAATCCGTCCTTCAGCCATGGCAAAAGCCTCCGCAGCGACTCGCGCAACATCCTGCGTCCTCTCGACCTCCGTACCGCGTCGGCTATCTTCCTGCCTACCGCGACTCCCACTCTCGCCGGCCCGCCAGGCCTGTACAAAAAATAAACCCGCACCATGTCGCCCCTCTGCTGACGGCCAGTGCGGAAAACTGCGTCGAATTCCCATCCCTTTTTTAGCCGCGCAGACGGGCCATAGGTAAAGGACGCCGTTCGCTCCGCCACGACGTTATCTAAGGGCGACTGCTATACGGCAAGGCGCTTTCTACCCTTTCGCCTGCGATTGCGGAGAATCTTGCGGCCGCTCGACGACTCTGAACGGACCAGGAAGCCCATCTTGCGCTTCCTTCGCGTGTTGTGCGGCTGAAACGTTCTCTTCATGCTCAAAACACCTCCTAAAACGGGTTCGAGACTATATATTTCAATTATACCCGGAAAAACGAAGCCACGCCTGCGGCAGGACAACCGTTATACTATATCACAGGATTGCGAGCGGGACAACTGGCGGGAGATAAATTAGCATTTGCGAATACGCTCCGCGGGGGTATAATCTGCGCGTGATACATGTGTAAAAATATATTTTTTGAAGGGGTGATCGAGCCATGAGATGCCTTTGGAGCAAAAAACTTCCTCTCGTCGTGCTGACGATTTTAATCCTGATACTCCAGACGGCGCACGAATCCGAGGCGGTCAAAAAAAAGAAGGCGCCTCCGACTCCCGCGCTTCCGCCATATAAGATGTCTGGCCCGATCCCAGGAACTCAGCTTCAATACGAGAAGCTCTTCATCAGTGACAATGGACATGTAACCATCACGATATACAACCCTGAGGACACCGGCCTGAGTTTCAGCTCGAACTTCGGCTTTTACACGGACAACAACTTGTATGTCACAGGATTCATAGTGCGCGGCTTCGCAAACAGGAAGGACAGGGTCTCATTCGCAATGGACCTGGCGGACCCCCAAAATTTCAAGAAAACGGCGTACATGAAGGTCCTCGGGAGGGCGAGCCGAAAAAGTGTGGAGTGAGCCTCAGCCGGAACGTCCGGTCGACGAGGAGCCGATGCTCGAACCGGCGGCGTCATGGCTCTCCAGCTGGAAGCTCGCCGCGGCCCTCGGCCTGTTCTTCGGACTGGGATATCTATTCGGATTTTTTACAGGATTTGGGTACTCGAAGTCCAAATCGCGTGTCGAGATCGTTGAAATATACCGCGGTGAACAAGGAACGCTTGCCCCATCCGCGGACCGGAGAGGCATTTCACCCAAGAACAGGACCCCCTCCGGAACAGCGAAAACAGAACAAACGCCGCCAATCGAGCAGGCCATAGCGGTCGCGGCCGCGGCTCCAATGCAGAACATAGGACTCGTCCTCTCGGATAACTCGCTCGGCGAGGACGAGAATGGCCTCTACATATCGGGTACGGTCCTGAACAGGTCGGATCACGCGTTCAATGCCGTGCGAGTCGCGTTTGATCTCTGCGACTCGCAGGGAACTCCCTACAACTCCGTTACAGATATGTCCTCGGAACGGATGGAACCAGGCGACGCGTGGGGATTTACAATCTACATACCGTATACGGAGATGAGCCTGTTCTCGTCCTACAGACTCCAGAGCATAATGGGCGTAAATAACTGACGGA
>JAITNX010000071.1 GCA_031290235.1 Synergistaceae bacterium
ATGTATGACAAGGGATTTGTTGCGGCGAATGATGGCAACATCACTTGCAGAGTGGGAGAAAATGAGATCTGGACTACTCCTACCGGAGTTTCAAAAGGGTTTATGTCTCCAGATATACTTGTCAAGGTGGATTTGAACGGCAAAATATTGTCTGGTTCACATAAGCCTTCCTCCGAACTTAAAATGCATTTGCGCGTGTTCAGGGAAAATCCTGAAATTCAAGGCGTTACCCATGCCCATCCGCCTGTCGCGACGGCTTTTTCGATTGCCGGCAGGGCGCTGGACAAAGCTATTTTGACTGAAGGAGTACTATCATTGGGTGAAATTCCTCTTGCCAGTTACGCAACCCCCGGGACCGAGGAAGTCCCTGATTCAATCGCGGCCTTTGTGCATACGCACAACGGCGCGTTGCTTGCAAACCACGGAGCGCTTTCTTGGGGACGTGATGTTTTTGAAGCTTGGTACCGATTGGAATCCATGGAATGTTATGCCACTATATTGATGTATACAGAGAATATAATTAAACAGCAAAATGTTTTGAATTGCGAACAGGTGAACAGACTGATCGATATTCGCACGCGCAACGGAATTTTGAGTGGCGGTTCCCTGACATGTGCCGATTGTCCGGTCATGGCAGCGAACGGACAGAAAAAAAATTGTTCGTGCAGTGAAAAAGAAAGGGCCTCAGTCACCGACAATGCTACGAAAATTGTGGAAGACGTGGTTAGAAAGGTAATTTCAAAAATGGGAGACATAGGATTATAATGGAATATATATACCGAATAAGGGAGGTTGTCTGATATGAGAAAAGCTTTTATTTGTCCCACAAAGTATGTCCAGGGAGAAAATGAAATCTTGAATCTTGGCTATTTCGTGACGACATTCGGCAAATCGGCCCTGCTCATTGCGCACAAAGACGATGTGAAGCGGGTAAAAGCCAAGCTGGACGCGACAGCAAAGAATTTCGGCGTTGTTTTTGTCGAAAGCGACTTTGTGGGCGAGTGTTCCCGTCAGGAAGTGGCCCGCCTCCAGCAAGTAGCGAAGGATAATCAGTGCGAGTGTACGATCGGCCTCGGCGGAGGAAAAGCCATCGATACCGCCAAATGCGTTGCGCAGGGCGACGCGCTGATCATCGTTCCGACCATTGCGGCGACCGACGCGCCCACCAGCCACTCCGCTGTGCTTTATACGCCGGATGGCGCTTTCGATGACTATGCTTATTTCAAACAGAGTCCAAGCGTTGTGCTGATTGATACTACCGTCATTGCCGCTGCCCCGACAAGATTTCTGGTTTCCGGCATGGGGGATGCCCTGTCCACCTACTTTGAGGCGCGGGCAACCGCAAACGCGTTCGCCAATGTCAATGCCGGCCTTCCCTGCGGCGCGCGGGGTGGATTTTGCGCGCCAGCCCATGGCACGAATGCCGCGCTTGCCCTGGCCACGTTGTGCTATCAGACGCTGTTGGCCGATGGCGCAAAAGCCAAGGCGGCCAACGACGCAAATAAAGTCACTAAAGCTCTTGAAAATATTATTGAGGCCAATATTCTGTTGTCCGGCCTTGGGTTCGAGAGCGGCGGTCTTGCCGCTGCGCACGCCATTCATGACGGCCTGACCATCCTGAAGGGAACCCATCGGTATTTTCACGGCGAAAAAGTCGCGTTCGGCACGCTGGTGCAACTGATTCTTGAAAACGCCCCTACCGAAGAGCTTTATCAGGTGCTTGATTTCTGTCTGTCTGTCGGGCTGCCGGTAAACCTTGCCGGCATCGGTGTGGACGCGCCCTCTGAGGAGGAGCTTTCATCGGTGGCGGAAAAGGCCTGCATCCCAGAGGAATCTACGCATTCCATGCCGTTTTCGGTGTCGCCGGCAGAGGTTGCCGCGGCCATTATCACAGCCGACCGGATTGGAAGCGCGTACAAAGCGGGAAATAAACTATGAAAAAGATCATCAACAAACCGGAAGACATCGTGAGGGAGATGTGCAACGGCATTGTGTTGGCGCACCCCTCGGTTGTACTTGTAAGCAAATATATGGTAATAAAAAAGAAAAATCTGAACAAAAACAAAGTAAGTTTAATCAGCGGTGGCGGCAGTGGTCACGAACCGGCCCACGCCGGTTTTATCGGAGAGGGTATGTTAGATGCCGCGGTGTGCGGCGATGTGTTTGCGTCCCCGTCTCAGATACAGGTGTACGGCGCGATTCGGGAAACGGCCGGCAACAAAGGTACCCTCCTCATCATTAAAAATTACAGCGGCGATATGATGAACTTTAAAAACGCGGCTGCCCTTGCTCGGGAAGACGGAATCACAGTCGATTATGTAAAGGTGGATGATGATATTGCCGTACAGGACAGTCTGTACACAGTAGGGTGCCGCGGTGTTGCTGGTACGATTTTTGTGCATAAGATCGCAGGCGCGGCGGCTGAAAAAGGTCTTTCGCTGCCAGAAGTCAAGTCGGTTGCCGAAAAGGTGGTCAAAAATGTCCATAGTATAGGTTTTGCCCTCACTTCCTGTACTGTTCCCGCCAAAGGTTCGCCGACCTTTGAACTGAGCGGAGACGAGATGGAATACGGCGTTGGCATCCACGGAGAACCGGGTATCCGCCGGGAAAAAATGATGGACGCGAAAAGCCTGGCAAAACGCATGACGGATTCGCTGTGCGGTGAGTTGGGTTTTGCGCCGGACGGGACAAAGCATCGTGTCGCTGTGCTGATCAATGGCTTCGGAGGAACGCCGCTGTTGGAGCTTTACCTTTTTAACAACGCGGTTTCAAGGGAATTGTCCGAAAAAAATATTGAGATCGCCCGTGTTTTCGTGGGTAATTTTATGACGAGCATTGATATGGCGGGCGCTTCCTTATCCATCCTAAAACTGGACAGCGAGCTGGAAAGTCTGCTGAACAGCCCCTGCGACACACCAGCGTTTAAGGTGAATGGACCTTCGGAGCCTTCCGGATACAGCGACCCATTTGAAGCTGCGGCGATTGATGAATCCCTGGTGTGTTTTGAGATCGAAACCCCGGACAAATATGCCGTGATCGCCGGGGATTTGACTGTAGAAAACATGGTTTATATCGTGGACGTTATGAGCGAGGCGATTATCAAGAACGAGGTTCCTTTCTGCGAACTCGACTCCCATGCGGGCGACGGCGATTTTGGCATGAGTATAGCCAAAGGGTTCAGGCAGTTAAAACGCGAGTGGAAAAATATCACTGCGGCGCCTGGACTTGACATCGGCGCTTTTCTTGGGACATGCGCTTTGATCATTATGGAACATTGCGGCGGCGCTTCAGGTCCCATCTGGGGTTCCGCCTTTCGCTGGGCAGGAAAACAGGCCGATGGCAAGAAATCGCTTACCACAACAGAGTTTGCCGGTATATTGCAAGTGGCGGTCAAGGGCATCCAGATCACAGGCGAACGCTCCTTTGGGCGTGGGGCTGTCGTGGGCGACAAGACATTAATCGACGCGCTGGTTCCCTGCGCTGACGCATGGAGCGCGGGCGCCAAAGAGGGGCTTGGATTTGGGGAGCTTTTCGCGAAAGGGGCGGAAGCCGCCGTTGCCGGGGCTAAGTCGACAGAAAAAATCGTGGCTCGGATGGGTCGCGCCGGCACAGCCGGAGAGAGAAGCCTTGGATACCCGGATGCGGGCGCCTACGGACTGGGCGTTATTTTTGGGGAAATAGCGAAGGCTGTCCGGACAGAGTAGCATTTTCGTTCGGTCACGCAGTCGCGGTTTTTTTGGAAAAAACTTGCTGTAGTCATCGACCCCCGGCAAAGCTGGGGGTTTACCTCAATTTCGCACCATCAAGCGGTCGAGAAACTACGCGCCATACAGCGTTATTTGACTGATAAGGCGTCGATTTCCAGCTGGCGCTGTCTTTGGACTATTCCCTTTGTGACAAGCTCTATGTGCTGTATGGCCACTTTTCGCCCGCGTTCCGGCAGTTTCGCCTCTATAGCGGCAAACATCTCCCTGTGTTCTAATCTCAGCTGTTCTATCTGAGGGGGAAAAAACGCCAGCTCCATCACATGCAGCATTTTTTCGCGAATGGACGTCTGAATTGTCAGGAGGAACTTGCTGTTCGCTGCCTCTCCTATCAGCGAGTGGAAGCGATAGTCCATCTGAAACCAACCCGTCGTGCCAATATCGAGCCCGTCCATTTTATCCAGGGCGCTCTCCATCTCCTCAAGATGGAACTGCGTTCTCCTCTCCGAGGCAAGCGCGATAAGTTCGCTCTCAATCGCCCGCCTGGTGTCTGTGATCTCCCGGACATCGTTCAGCTCCGAGCCGCGTATTACCATATAGCTGAAGAGCTTCTTTATGAGGGAGGCGTTGACGTCGGAACTCAGGTAAGTGCCCTTTGCCCCCTTGCGCTCGACAACTCCCAAAGCGGCCAGGGAGCTCGTCGCCTCGCGAACGACAGGACGGCTCACTTTAAGCTGTTCGGTCAGTTCCCGCTCGGTAGGAAGTCGGCTCCCCGGAGGCATTTGCTCGCTCTCTATCGCGCTAAGAACTTGATCTATTACGTCTTCGATCAGAGATGATTTTTGTTGTACTTCTTTGAACATAGTAGAGTTAGTCCCTTAGTGTTTCACGTATTTTTTGAGAAAGATGCCGCGCGCCACCACTCATAAACTGCCTACTCATGGGACGCTCAGTAAAACCGTGCCGCTCGATACGATTAAAATACGCGAGGAGAACGGGGAAATCGGTCGTTCTCCTCGCTCAAAACTATATCACATTTTCAAATCTTTGGCAGGAATAGTCCCTTCGTCCCGTGAGGAGAAACCTTGACCTGCGGTTGATTCTGGGAGATGTGTTCTATTACCCAGAGCGCGAGTTTCAGTTTCTTATCCATCAGCTCAATGTGGGTCTGGTCAAATACGTAGGGCGTGTAGAAACTTATCGTAGGCGCTGGCTCGAATTTCAGGTAGCAGGGCGCGCACAGCTTTGCGACCTCGGCTGAATCCAGAGTGCGGTTTGACCCCCCGTATGTGTCGAACGTCGTTATGTAGAAGTCCATTGGGACGTTGACCGTCTTCCGCATCGAAGCGAGCTGCGGCAGCGTGAGATCCGTGATTGGATTGAACGACCCCACGCCCAGTTTCTCCACGACGGCCGCCCCGGCTGGAGATGCGATGCCGGCCCAGCCCGATAGCTTTATCACGACATCATTAGGAAACTCCCCCGCGTCCTGAAGGCGTTTTACGACGTTCACGGCGTAGGGATCCATCAGCATCAATCCCCTGAAGCCTATCTCGTACAGACGGAACAGTTCATAGATGATCTTGCGCAGCTCGTCGGAGCCCCTCTGATTGGCGAAGCCGCTTCCCTTGCCGTCGGAGGCCAGCGCTTGCCGCCCTATGTCGATGGAATTGCGCGTCGTCGGGATGGCCACGGCCTCCAGGTTGTCGTCGACGGCCATCTGGCAGAAGTCCTTTAGATCGGAGTCTGAAAACCAGTTCGCCCCCTGGCAGAACGACACTATCCTATGAACCGGCACGTTCAGTCTGCGCCGCTCCTTTATCATCGCCTCCAACACCTTGGGCCCTTCGAGGCCGGACATCTCTATCCTATAATGGCAGCCGTCGTCAAACGTCTTGCCACTCGAGGGCAGATCATAGAGATCCCGGCCGGGAATGCCTATTTTCTCGAATTTTTCAGAGACCTTGTCCAATGTGATTTCAATCTTCACTCCAACACGCTCCTTAAATTTATTCGGCAAAACACTCCAATTGATATCGCTTCGCGTCCTAACGAGGATAAGCCGCTCAGAACGCCGATCCGCGCCGTCATCTTCCCAGCAGTCCTGGCAGGAACAAGACGAGACTTGGGAACAGCATGACTACGAACATCACAGCCAACAATACCAGAACGAGGGTGAACGCCTCCTTGATTATCATCTCAAACGGCGCCTTGGTGAGGCTCTGGGCCACGTATAGGTTGATGCCAACCGGAGGCGTTATGAACCCGATGCATAGGTTGATCGTCATCAGCACGCCAAAGAAAACCGGGTCATATCCAAGGCTCTTCACGATCGGCAGAAACAGCGGTGTGAACAGCACTATGTTCGAGATTGTGTCCAGGAACATGCCGCCCACGAGCAGGATCATCATAATCATGGTCATGATCAGAACGGGCGACTGAGTGAGGCCCAAAAGCGCCGAGGCCAGCTGCTGCGGGATCCTCTCCATCGTCAGTATGCGCCCGAAGGTGGTTGCGCCGCCCAGGATGAACATGATGATGGCGGACATTACCGCGGCCTCGATCAGGGCTTCGGTGTAAGCCTTGGCGTCAAGGCTCCGATACACGAACTTTCCGACCAGGAAGGAGTATACGCACCCGATCACAGCAGCCTCGGTCGGGGTGAACACGCCTCCGTAGATCCCTCCCAGTACTATGAACGGAAGACCCAGCGCCCACTTCGCCTTCCAGCATTGTTTCAGCACCCACTTGCCGCCGCCGCCACGAGCCGCCCCCGCATAGCCTCTCTTTTTGCTGATGATGTAATTAGCCGTGATCAGCGCGGCGCCCATCAGGATTCCTGGAATGAACCCGCCAGTGAACATGGAGACGACTGAAACGCCGCCGGTGACGCCGTAGACTATCATGGGGATGCTTGGCGGGATGACCGGCCCTATCGTAGCGCCGGCGGCGCAGAGCGCCCCTGAATAAGCGGGGCCGTATCCCCTGTCCAGCATCGCCGGGACGAGGATACTGCCCAACGCCGCCACCACAGCCGGGCCGGAGCCGGATATGGACGCGAATATCATGCAGGCAACTATAGCGGCTGAGCCCAACCCCCCAGGAGAATCGCCCGCGGCCGCCTCGGCGACGCCTATTATGTCCTTCGACAGCCCAGTTTTGGACATCAGCGTCCCTATCAGCATGAAAAATGGTATCGCCATCAGAGGGAAAGAGTCTATCGACGACACCATTGCCTGCGGCAGCAGCTTAAAGACCAGCGGGTTGGCCGTGACGAAGGTCAGGGTAAAGGCGCAGGCGCCCGCTATGGCAAAACCTATCGGGACGTTGGACAGCATCAGGAAGAACAGCATCGCTACCATGGAGATCAGAATGGTGTTCATCGCTCCGCGCCCTCCTTTGCCTGGGAGAACAGGGGCAGCAGGCCGAACATCAAGGTCCTGACCGCAATGCCAATCATGCCTATGACTCCGGCGGAATACATCACCCATACAGGGAGCCACGTCATGGATGAGAACGTCTGTCCCTTTTCTATCTGCTGAAATACCAGGGTGGCGATGTGCCAGCACATGTAACCCGCGAAGAAAACGGTGAAAGAGGAGGACCATATCGAGATCGCCTTGGATAGGGTCGGGCCGGCGAAGTATTTTACGAGATCTATCGTCAGATGCATGGAATTTTTGCACGCCATGCTGGCCCCCGCGTAGGTTACCCATACGAAGCCTATCCTCACGAGCTGTTCCGCCCAGGAGAAGCTGAAGTTAAGGCAGTAGCGCGTGAATACCTGGACGGCCAATATTATCACCATTCCGCTCATAACGACTAGAACGACCCTCTTCTCAAACCAGTCAAAAAACTCGTTGATCTTGGCCAGCGCTTTCCTCACGGATTTGCCCCCCTCGATCTCTCTATTGCGACTTCAAAATTTGCTGGAGGATATCGCCAAACTTAGGCCCCCACTCCTGATATACGGGATCGACGGCCTTCCTGAACGCAGCTCTCTCGTCCGGCGTCAGCTCTATGACCACGTTCCTGCCGCCGCTTTGAAATTCCGCCTTGATCTCGGCGTCCATCTTCCGGGTGAGTTCCCTCTCGTATACCTTGCCTTCCTCTGCCGACTCAATGATCCAACCCTGCTCTTC
>JAITNX010000077.1 GCA_031290235.1 Synergistaceae bacterium
TTTTCGGTTTGAGTGACGTTGCGGGCGAAGCGGTTCAAGCGAGGCTATTTCTATTTCGTGGATCTATAACCCTCTAAATGCCTGTCCCTCTTCGTGAAATTGTCTCTCCTCTTCTTCTCCCTTGCGTAAGCCTGGCACAGGTACTTAGGGTCGGCGTCCTCAGGAAAAAAACCAGCCTCGACCAGCTCGTCGAGAATGGCCTTGAAACTATAGCCCCTCTCTCTAAGCTCTCGGATATCCTCGTACCCCATTTTTACAACCGACGAAAACGAGGATCGCCCGTTTCTGGTTGGCGGTTTTGACGCCAGAGTTCTCAGGACGTCGTGTAACACCGCGGCGGTGTCCTTGGATTTCATAAACTCACCCCCAAGTCTATTAAAGAATACCAAACCCGCTAGCAGATCTTTGTAATCCAATAATCCCAAAAATTGACTATATCCTAAACGGGAATTTTGCCTATTTTTCAAAGGCTATAGTTAAATTTGAATAACAAGAATAAAGTATCGTAATATATTAAGAATAATTTCATGATGTCACGGGGTCGCGTTCGCCATATTTTTTGTGATACAATAAGAAGTACTTATATTTTAAGGAGTTGATATCCTAATGACGGGAAAGAAGAATATTGGGGCATCCGTGGCTCTCTGTCCAACTCCGCTCGCCCTCTGCGGAACGTATGACGCCGGCGGCAAGCCGAATCTGGCGACCCTCGCGTGGGTTGGCGTGTGTTGCAGCACCCCTCCGGCAGTGCAAATATCGCTTCAGCGTCCAAGGTATACTTATGAGGCGATACTGGACAAGCGGGAATTTACAGTCAACATCCCGTCTGAGAAACAGGCGAAGGCCGCCGATTTCTGCGGACTCGTCTCCGGCAGGAGCGTCGATAAGTTCGCCTCGGCCGGCCTCACGCAGAGGCGCGGCGAGTTCGTCAACGCGCCGGTCGTGAACGAGTTTCCAATCTGCATGGAGTGCAGGGTCATCAATGTGCTGGAGCTGGGTTCGCATGTCCTGTTCGTTGGGGAAATCCTGGCGTCCTGGGTGAGCGAGGACTGTCTTGGTTCCGGCGGCAACGCCGATCCATCCCTCGTGGCTCCGCTCTTGTACTCGCCCATCGGGCATTCCTACTATGGCATGGGCAGCCGCGTCGGCGGGGCGTTCGACATAGGAAAAACTCTCATCGAGGGGGAAAAGTGAATGACCGGAGCTTTCCCTGTGCTGAAGACGGAAGGCTTCATCCTCCGCGAGCTCACTGACGAAGACCTGGTGGACATAAGCTCCATCTGGGGCAGCTCGAAGGTGACGGAGCGGATGTCGAGCGGCCCCCTGGCATACGAGGATTCAGTCCAGATGCTCTATGTCCTGAAGTCCCTCTGGGATAATGACGCTGGCATCAGATGGGGCGTCGAGATGGATGGCCGGCTGATTGGCACCTGTGGTTTTAACAACATAAACAAGGGCCTGAGGCGCAGCGAGCTTGGGTACGAACTCGACTACGAGTTCTGGGGCCGGGGTTACATGCGCAGGGCGCTGCGCCCGGCGCTGGATTATGGTTTCAATATAATGAGATTCGAACGGGTCGAGACGTTTTTGAACCTCGACAACGACAGATCCGCCGGACTTTTGCTCAAGTTGGGATTCCAGCTGGAGGGCACACTGCGCGACTATGCCAGGACGCCAAAGGGCCTAATAGATCAGAACTGCTTCTCCCTGCTGAAGCGAGACTGGCAGGACCTCCAGCAGTCGTGGGTGAAGTAGTTGGCGGGATGGCCGCTCCTTTTAGCTGTTTGGCGGCACGTTCCCGTCTTTAAGCTGCATTATTTTAAAATAGCGCATTTAATCCCTCTGAAATCCTTAATCTAGCCATAGCCCTTGACATTTATGCAGGGCCTGTTAGAATTTCACGATATTCTTTGAAAATATCCAATGAGGAGGAAAAGAAATGAACAGAAAAATAATGGCTCTTATCTTGGTTACGCTTGCCATAGGCTGCGCGTCGACGGTTTGGGCCGCGCCTAAGGTTATCAGCTATGCCAATGGTAACGCTCCTCCCGTGCTGGAGCCCGTTATGAACAACTACAATAAGACATATTACCTGATAAACAATATTTTCACAGGACTCGCCAGGATCGGCAAAGACGGGTACCCGGAGTTGGCCTACGCGGAATCATATAAGGCGAGCGACGATGGACTCGTCTACACCTTCAAGCTGCGGCCCGGCGCTAAATATTCGGACGGTTCCCCGCTGACGGCCCGGGACTGGGAGGAGTCCTTCTTATACAAGATTTCGCCGGAGATCGCTTCGCCTGGCGTCGTAAATAACCTTTTTGTGAAAAATTCAGAGGCTTACAATCACGGCGAGGTCAGCGCCGACGCCGTGGGTTTCAAGGCGTTGGACGAGTCCACGCTTCAGGTGACGTTCACGAACCCGACGCCTTATTTCATGAATCTGCTCTGCTACTACATACCCTATAAGATGGATATCGTGAAGAACAACCCCGACTGGTTCAAAAAACCGGAGACATACATCGGCAACGGCCCATTCAGGGTGAAAAAACTCGATCCTCAGGTCGGTTTTGTCCTGGAGAAGAACCCAAACTACTACGACGCCGAGAACGTGATAATCGACGAGGTCGACTTCAACTTCATAGACGACGTCTCCGTCGCTCTGGAGGCGTACAGGAAGGGCGAACTCAACGTACTCGAATCGTTGGGCGCCGAGGCCATAAATTCTTATAACGGCACGCCGGAGCTGGTATCGTTCGCCAGGACCAGCACATTCTATATCTCCGTTCACATGGGCAACGTCCCGGACGCCCGGGTCCGCAAGGCTCTCTCTCTGGCGATCAACCGCCCGGTTCTCATCGGGGATATCCTGGGCAGGACGTACACGCCCGCGGAGGGAATAGTCCCCTTCGGCATTCACTGGGGAGAGAGGCAATTCCGCGAGGTCGTCGGCTCTCTGGTCAAGACTGACATAGATGAGGCGAAGAGGCTGCTGGAGGAGGCTGGCTATCCAGGCGGCAAGGGGTTGAAGCCACTCCGCATCATCACGATGACGAGCCAGGAGGAAATAGACACGGCCCAGGCGTGGCAGGGCATGTGGAAGGCGATAGGCATCGAAAGCGAGATAAGCACCTATGAACCGTCGGTCTACTGGGACGTCTTTTTGACCGATAACTGGGACGTAGCCCGGGACGGTTGGACCGGCGGCGTTGACGACCCGATGGTTAACTTCATGCCATGGCGGGCGAACAAACAGGGTCCCCAAAAGGGCGCCCGCTGGTACGAAATGCCCAACGCCGTGAAATTCGAGACGCTCATGCGCTCTACGGATGTGGATACGGATCGCGAGCTGCGGCTGAATCTCTTCATGCAAGCCGAGAAGCTCATGATGGAGGACATGCCGGCGATTCCAGTTTGGCACGGCGTCGACCCGGTCCTGATAAAGCCGCGGGTCACTGGCATTGTGAAGAGCAGCAATGGGCACGTGTACTTCAATTTCGCGGACATAAAGACGGACTGACCCGGCTGGAAGCGATTATTAATAATGTATGATTTAGCTGTCAGGAACGCTTGGATATACGATGGCGCGGGAAACCCTCCGACAAAAGGCGATGTCGGTGTTCGGGAGGGGAAAATAGCGGCCGTCAGGCATTTGGGAAAGGGCGAGGCGTCGAGGTCGATCGACGCCGGGGGACTTTCATTGTGCCCCGGTTTCATTGATATGCATAACCATGTGGACATGGCCGTTCTGGGACTTCCCTTTATGGAGAGCCACACAATGCAGGGTGTGACGACTTCGCTGACGGGCAACTGCGGCATTTCGATGGCCCCTCTGGCCGACGCCACGCGAGAGCAGGCGCGAAGCTATATCTTGCCATTCATCCCCCCAGAGCTGGAGAGCGACTGGAGTTGGAGAGGTTTTGGCGAGTTTTTGGGAAAAGTTGAAAAAACCGGCATAGGCCATAATATCGCCGGCTTGGTAGGGCAGGGGAGCATCCGCGTCGCGGTGAAGGGCTTCGATCCGTCTCCAGCTACGGATGAGGAGATGAGCGCCATGAAGCTCCTCCTGAGGCGCAGCCTGGAGGATGGCGCCTTTGGATTGTCCAGCGGGTTGATTTACCCCCCCGGCAGTTTTACGAGCGACTCGGAGTTAGAGGAGCTTGCGTCCGTCTTGTCGGATTATGGCGCGCTTTACACGACCCACATGCGAAGCGAGGGGTCTATGCTGATCGAGTCCGTCGAGGCGACCATCGAACTGGGACGAAAATGCCGGGTGCCAGTCGAAATTTCGCATCACAAGGCCGCGAACCGAAACAACTGGGGTAAAATGCACCGCACTCTGCGGCTGATGGAGCTGGCCAGGGAGGAGGGGGTGGACGTCTGCTGCGACGTTTATCCCTACACGGCGAGTTCGACCACCATCAGCGCAATGCTGCCCAACTTCGCCCTCGAGGGAGGTCTCGAGAGCGCTCTGAAGCGTCTCTCGAACCCGGACGATCGCGGGAGGATGAAGGCTCATTTTCAAATCGCCGCTTCGGGATGCACAAATTCCTTCGATAAAACCAAGTTCGAGAATACTCTGATCTGCACATCTCCTGACCACCCGGAGTACGAGGGCAAGACGGTCATGGCGCTCATCAGCGCCCATGCGAGGCGGGATGAGCCTTATGAGGCGTTCTTCGATATTCTGCTCGAAATGCGATGCAACGCGACCATGGCGTCATTTTGCATGGACAGGGATGAGATGGAGTTTGGGGCGGCTCACCATCTTTCATCGGTGATATCTGACGCGTGGGCCACGTCGCCCGCGCTCGGGGGCCGTCCTCACCCGCGCGCGTACGGGACTTTCCCGCGATTCCTGTCCCATTTCGCGATAGATACCAGCCTGCTCTCTCTCGAGGAAGCGATACGAAAGATAACGTCGCTGCCGGCCTCCCGCATCGGGCTTTCCGACAGGGGAGCCATTAAAGAGGGGTGTTGGGCGGATCTTGTCCTCTTCGATCCCCAAACGCTTCGCGACAAGGCCACGTTCGATGACCCGCATCAATATCCCAGCGGAATAGAGATGGTGTTGGTAAATGGACGCGTAGCAGTAGAGAGGGGCGAATCCGGCGAAAGGAGGGCGGGGCGTGTTCTGAGACGGGGCGCGCGATGACGAACGCGGATTGACGCGCCTAAAAGTTGCGTTTAATGGTATAGCCTGATTTTTACGTCAAAAAAGTTATGAATTGAGGTGGAAGGTTAATGAACAGAAGGATACTTGTTTTCTTATCGGTCGTTTTTATCGCGTGCTTCGCGTCCTCGGCATTTGCGGCTCCAAAGGTGATCAACTACTCGAATGGCAACGCGCCTCCCGTGTTCGAGCCGATAATGAACCGTTATTTAAAGACTTCATATCTGGTAAACAACCTCTTTACCGGCCTCGCGAGGATAAGCAAGGACGGCGTCTCCGAGCTGGCCTACGCGGAGTCCTATAAGGTGAGCGACGACGGGCTTACCTATACGTTTAAAATCCGTAAAGACGCGAAGTTCTCCGACGGCTCGCCCCTTACAGCTCACGACTGGGAGAACTCCTTCAAGCACAAGATCTCGCCCGAAACGGCGTCTCCCGGCGTCGACCTCTTCCTGTTCGTGAAGGGCGCGCGCGACTACAACCAAAACAAGGGGAGAGCCGAGGACGTGGCCATAAAGGCGTCGGACGACGCCACCCTCGAGATCACGTTCGAGAACCCGACGCCGTTTTTTATGGACCTCATCTGCTATTACCTCCCCTATAAGCTGGACGTGGTGAAGGCCAACCCCGAATGGTTCAAGAAGCCTGAGACATACATTGGGAATGGTCCCTTCCGCGTGAAGAAATTCGATCCCCAGGTAGGCTTCACGATGGAGAAGAACCCGAGTTACTATGACGCGGCGAACATAAAGATCGACGAGGTCAACTTCAACTTCATCGACGACAGCGGCGTGGCGCTCGAGGCTTACAGGAACGGCGAACTCAACGTGAACGACGACGTCAACGCCGAGGGAATAAAGTCCTACACTGGCACCGAAGAACTGAAGGTGTTCCCAAGGATAGGCACGAACTACCTCACGATTCACACCGGCAACGTGCCGGACGCTCGCGTCCGCAAGGCCATGGCGCTTGCGATTGACAGAAGCGTGCTGGTCAAGGACATCCTTGGGCAGCCGTACCTGCCGGCCGAAGGTCTCGTCCCCTACGGCATCCACTGGGGCGGGAAGGAGTACCGCGACGTCGTGGGCCCATTGGTAAAGACCGATATCGAAGCGGCGAAAAAACTGCTTGCCGACGCCGGTTATCCCGACGGCAAGGGCCTGCCGACTTACCGCGTCATCACCATGAACGGCCAGGAGGACTCGGACGCGGCTCAGGCATGGCAGGCGATGTGGAAGCAAATCGGCGTCAACACCGAGATAACGACCCACGAGTCCTCGGTCTACTGGGATATCTTCGATACGAATAACTGGGATCTGGGGCGCGACGGCTGGACCGGAGACTACGACGACCCGATGACGAACCTCTGGCTGTGGCAGGCCTATAGGGAGGGTCCTGAAAAGGACGCCCGCTGGTACGACACGCCAAACTCCAGGAAATATGACGAGCTGATTAGCGCCGCGTCCGCCGAGAGCGATAAGGAGAAGAGATATAACCTGTTCAAGGAGGCCGAGACCGTGATACTGGACGACATGCCTATTATCCCTGTCTGGCACGGAGTCGAGCCGATCTTGGTAAAGCCGGGGGTAACTGGCATAGTCAAGAGCAACATAGGGCATATATACTTTAACTTCGCCGACATCGAGTAAAACCCCGAGTCAGCCTCAGACCCGCCAGGGGATATTCCACCTTGGCGGGTCTGGGCGGCGTCTTTTGACTTGAAATTTATGCTTTGAGAGAAACGGTGACCGGCTATGGCAAAATACATCCTTAAACGTCTCGCGGCGGCGCTCATCTCCATGTTCGTGCTGATAACCCTGACGTTCTTTCTGTTACACGCCGTCCCTGGCAACCCGTTCAATCCCAGCGAACAGAGGGACATCCCGCCTAAGGTCCTGGAGAACCTCAAAGCGAAATATGGGCTTGACCTTCCTATATGGCGTCAATACTTGAATTATATGAACAGGCTGCTTCACGGGGACCTGGGGAGTTCGTTCAAAAAGCTGAACTACACGGTCAACGAG
Source organism: Synergistaceae bacterium (assembly GCA_031290235.1). Lineage (GTDB taxonomy): Bacteria > Synergistota > Synergistia > Synergistales > Synergistaceae > JAIRWR01. The sequence goes on from JAITNX010000077.1 coordinate 7,201, forward strand.
CTTATCTTTGGCGGTTTCCCGGCGTCTGCCTGGGTCGGCATGTGGACTATACTGTTCTCGCTCGCCGTTGGCATTCCTTTGGGGATAATCGCGGCCCTCAAAAGAGGAGGGTGGATGGACTGGTGTTCTATGATTATGGCCACGATCGGCGTATCCGTGCCGACTTTTGTATTCGCCATGCTCCTTATGTACGTTTTTGCCATGAAACTGGGGCTTCTGCCGGTTTATGGGTACGGAACCGCCATGCACATGATAATACCAGTTATAGGCCTCTCTCACTCCGCGGTCTCTCAGACGACGAGGCTCATGCGATCCAGCATGCTCGAGGTCTCGCGCCAGGATTACATGCGAACCGCGCGGGCCAAGGGAGTTCCGGAGTTCATGGTCATAGCCAAGCACGGAATGCGAAATTCCATTTTGCCCGTGGTCACATATATCGGGCCGCTGGTCGCCACGCTTCTCACCGGGAGTTTTGTCATCGAACGGCTTTTTATGATCCCAGGCATAGGCCGTTATTTCGTCACTGCCGTCTCTGAGAGGGATTACTCGGTAGTGCTGGGCATAACGATTTTTTACGGCGCCTTCATGCTGCTCTGTACCCTGATTGTGGACATAGCCTACGCTGTCATAGATCCTCGCGTAAAATTTACGGATTAAGGGGGGAGTTCGCGCCATGAAAAAAACGACAGACGCCTTCGAATTCGAGCCAAGTCTCCCTCTCTTTTTACCAAGTGACGGAGACATCCAACCCGAACTCTTCGAGGTTCTGCCGGATGACGAAAAGCAGACCGACATTATAAATCGGCCCAGCGTCTCGTATTGGATGAACGCGCGAGCCAAGTTGAAGGGCGATCCGCTCGCCATGTTCGGGTTCGTCGTGATCTTCCTGATGACATTGTTCGCGATATTAGGCCCAATGGTAAGGCCCTACACCTATGACGAGCAGAACTATTCCGTGATAAACCAGACTCCTGGTCCGGAGCACTGGTTCGGCACGGACAAGTTCGGGCGCGACCTCTTTGTTCGAGTGTCGTACGGCGCGAGGATAAGCCTCACGGTGGGGATAGTGGCAGCCGGGGTCAACATGGTGATAGGCGTGCTGTACGGCGGCATCGCCGGCTACCTGGGCGGCGGCGCCGATATGATGATGATGCGGATTGTCGATATTGTGGCGGCGGTTCCACAGATGCTTTATATGATAATAATCATGATGTTCCTCGGGCCGAACATGCGAAGCATACTGGCGGCGCTCTGTCTCACCTATTGGCTTGGCACGGCCCGGATGGTCCGGGCCCAGGTACTGTCGATCAAGAACCAGGACTTCGTCATGGCGGCAAGGGTCATAGGAGAGTCCGATCTTAACATACTCGTTCACCACCTGATCCCGAACAGCATGGGGCCGATCATCGTCACGGTCACATTTCTCATCCCTCAGGCCATCTTTTACGAGGCGTTTCTCAGCTTCATAGGAATAGGAATTTCCGTCCCGGTCGCATCCTGGGGGACGCTGGTGAACGACTCGCTGTCAAATATGAACATGTATCCGCATCTTATGCTGTTCCCGTCGCTCGCGATCAGCCTGACGATTTTCGCGTTCAATTTCATAGGGGATGGGCTGCGCGACGCGCTCGACCCGAGGCTTAAACAATGAGCGAAGAACGTCTGCTCGACGTCAAAAACCTACGGACAAGTTTTTTGATATCGAGCGGCGTAGTCTCCGCCGTCAGAGGGATAGACATTCACGTCGACCGCGGGGAATTTTTGGGCGTCGTTGGAGAATCCGGCTGCGGCAAGAGCGTATCGATGCTCTCCGTCATGCGCCTGCTCGAGGATAACGCTCTTATGAAGGCCGATTCACTCACGTTCGACGGCACGGATCTCATGAGTTACAGCTCAAAGGAGATGCGCAGGATCCAGGGCAACGACATAGGCATGATCTTTCAGGATCCGATGACGAGCCTCAATCCGCTATACACGATAGGCAACCAGATCATGGAGCCGCTTCGCATCCATAAAAAAATGAGCGGTGCGGAGGCCAGGCGAAGGGCGGCGGAGATGTTGGACTTAGTCGGCATATCCAGCCCGGAACAGAGGCTGAAGCAATATCCGCACGAGTTCTCCGGCGGCATGAGACAGAGGGCCATGATCGCCATAGCCATGTGCTGCAACCCTAAGCTGCTCATCGCGGACGAGCCGACTACGGCGCTCGACGTGACGATACAGGCCCAGATTCTGGAGCTGATGAAGGATATGAAGGAGAAATTCGCGACCGCGACGGTGCTCATAACGCATGACCTCGGCGTCATTGCCTCCACCTGCACCAGAGTGGTAGTCATGTACGGGGGGCTTGTCATGGAGAGCGGCATGGCGGAGGATATCTTCTACCGTCCGGGGCATCCGTATACGATTGGACTCCTTAACTCCATATCAGGCATCGACGGCGCGGAGAAAAAAAAGCTGGTTCCCATCCCAGGCAGTCCTCCTGACCTCATGAATCCCCCGGCGGGTTGTCCCTTTATGGCGCGCTGTGATTACGCCATGCGGATCTGCGCCTCCTCCCATCCCGTCCTGACGTCTTTGGAGAATGGCCACAGCGTGGCCTGCTGGCTGACGCACAGCTTCGCCTCAGGCATGAGGGCGAGGTTGGAGGCGCGATGAGCGGCGCGGGCGATGCCCTGCTCAGGGCGGAAAACCTGAAGATGTTCTTCGGCATAAAGACCTCGGCCATTGGCAAAGGCGGGGTGCGGCAGCTGAAGGCCGTGAACGGCGTTACGTTCTCCATAAAGCGCGGGGAGACGTTCGGCCTGGTGGGGGAGTCGGGCTGCGGAAAAACCACGGTAGGCAGAACCATACTAAAGCTCTACAGGGCGACTGAGGGAAACATAATCTACGACGGCGCCGACATCACCGGGATGTCGAACGCGGAGTTCTTCCCATATCGCCGCAGGATGCAGATGATCTTCCAGGACCCCTACACGTCGCTCGACCCGAGGCAGCCGGTGAGCGAGATAATCGGCGCGCCGCTCACTTTGCACAAACTTGTCTCCGGCAAGTCAGAGCGGGATGACCGCGTCAGTGAGCTTATACACATGGTCGGGCTGAAGGATGACCACGTAAACAGATATCCGCACGAGTTCTCGGGCGGACAGAGGCAGAGAATAGGAATAGCGAGGGCCTTGGCCCTCATGCCTGAGTTCATAGTGTGCGACGAGCCGGTGTCCGCGCTCGACGTTTCCATTCAGGCACAGATCATAAATATACTGGAGGAGTTTCAGGAGCGATTCGGCTTCACGTATCTGTTCATATCCCACGACCTCTCGGTTGTGCGGCACATCTCGCACAACGTAGGAGTCATGTACCTCGGCAATCTCGTCGAGGTGGCAAGCGTGAACGAGCTGTACAGCGACATGAGGCACCCCTACACTAAATCGCTCATGTCAGCCGCGCCGATAGCCGACCCCAGGGAGGCCAGGGAACGACGGCGCATAATCCTGGAGGGCGACGTGCCATCCCCGCTGGACCCGCCCTCGGGCTGTCCCTTCCGGACGAGATGCGCCAACGCGTCCGGCGTCTGTTCGGAGGAAAATCCAAAGCTCGTGGACATTGGCGGAGGACATGTTGTGGCGTGTCACAATATGCTATGATCGATATAAATAAAACTGATTGGAGTGACGTGTGAATATGGGTTCAGCACAGGATCGCCCTCTCGTTGGTATCAGCGTGAGCGCTAGCGTAGAGAGGGCGGGAGAGCAATATGTATACGACAACTATATCGCGGCAATTTATCATGCCGGCTGCACTCCCTTGATAATTCCCCTGCCTGACATCGAACTGAAGGGTTCTTATGATGTCCTGGCGGAGCGCGTCGTCAACAGCCTGGATGGGTTGCTGCTCAGCGGGGGCTGCGACATCGACGCGAGGCTTTACGGAGAGGAAAATTTCCCCTTCAACGGAAGCTTTGTCGAGGAGAGGGATCTGTTCGAGATAGAGTCCTGTCGGAGCGCGGCGAGGCAGAAAAAACCAATCCTGGGCATTTGCAGGGGCGAGCAGGTCCTCAACGTGGCGATGGGGGGGACTCTATTTCAGGACATCGGGAGCCAGAATGCCGGCAGGACAATGCTGATGCACGTCCAGAAGGCGCCGACCTACTCGTGCTCGCATGACGTAAAGTTAGAGCCTGACTCTCAGATAAGGCGCATCGTGCTGGACGAGTCCGGCGCCTCGTCCATAGAGGTCAACTCCTTTCACCATCAGGCTGTAAAGGCTGTGGCGCCATGCCTGAGGGTCACAGCCGTCTCGAGCGACGGGATAATAGAAGCCATCGAGCCAATCTCGCCCGACGGACCATATCACCCCTTTACGATAGGGGTTCAGTGGCACCCGGAGCGCATGTGGAAATATCACCAGAGCGCCGCGAGGCTATTCGCCAGCTTTGCAAAGGCTTGCGGGCGAGCGGGAAACTGATAATTTCAATTAATGATATTTTTATTAAATCTGGAGGTGCGTTTATGAGGATAAAAACAAAGCTGTTGATGATTATGTGCGGTGTCGTTGCGCTCACTATCGTGCTTGTAGCCGCCATGTATTTGAAGACGTCGGATATGACCACCGAAATTGCGGACATGGAGGCCGCCGGAACAGTGGCGGATCTTTCCAAGCTGGTGGACATGTACTTCAACGGGCTTGGCAATGTATGCAAGAACGCGGTGCCGGGCGTTATGGGGATGCTGCGCGAGGACGGCTCCTTCGATCTGCCCAGGCTCGACGCGTTAATGGTCGCGCTCGCCGATTCGAACGATCATGATTTCGTATCCAGCATCTACGCTGGATTGGAGAGCGATGGCTCTCTTCATATAAAGGATTACGATCCTGGCCCCGAATACGATTCGAGAAAACGCCCCTGGTACACGGCCGCCGTGGCGGCAGGCGGCCTTGCCATAACCGATCCGTATGTTGACACGCAGACCGGGAATGTAGTGATCGCCAATTCAATGCCTCTGATGGACGCGAGCGGCAAATTGTTGGGCGTCTTATCGACCGAGGCGTTCGCCGAGAGCCTCGCGGCGAACATCAGGAACGCCAGGGTAGTGGGAGCGGGCTTTGGAGTGCTGTTGGCGGCGGACGGAACTGTCCTGGAACACTCGGACAGGGCTTATATCATCGATGAGAATTTCACAAAGGCCAGCGACAACATCTCGCCGGAGCTGGCCGCGGTCGGGCGCAAGATGGTGGCTGGGGAATCCGGCTGGGGCGATTACACACTGCATGGCTCGATGAGGAGGGTTTATTACGCTCCGAGCAAATCCGGTTATATCGCCGGGATAGTACTCGAACACTCTCAACTGTTGGGCATCGTCAAACGGGTGACGATCACGCAGATCATAACGGGTATCATTGCCGTCATCCTGATAGTGCTGTGCGTCCCATTTGTGATCAGGAGCATCACCAGTCCCCTTGCCGCGCTTCAGGGGTCGCTTGACCGGATGGCCGAACTCGATTTGACGGATGACGAATCCACGAAGTCGATTGAGATCAGTTTGGGTTCCCGGACGGAACTCGGGAAGATGGCGCTGTCGCTCCATCGTCTGAGAAACTCCTTCACAGAGGCGCTGACGAGGGTACGCGACGGCATAAACAGGACGGCGTCCGCCTCGCATACTTTGCACAACCTTTCCGAGAGCGCGAGTGACAGCGTCTCCGGCTCAAAACTCGCCGTGCTGAACATCAGGGACAGCGCCCAGAATGCGCTCTGCGCGGTTCAGTCCACGGCTGGGTCCGTCGGCGAGATCACAAACTCCGTCACGATGACGGCCTCGTCCGCCACGGAGGCTGCCGAAGCCTCGAACGCCACGTCGCGCCTGTCCAGCGAGGTTTATGACATGGTGAACCGTTTCGTCGCCGACCTCAAGGAGGCCGGGAAAATGTCTCTGGATGGCAGCAGCCAGATAACCGAACTCGGGTCGGCGGTGGAGTCCATAACGGAGTTCGTCTCAACGATAGGGAGCATTGCGAAACAGACAAATCTGCTGGCGTTGAACGCCGCTATCGAGGCGGCGAGGGTCGGAGAGGCGGGACTCGGATTTGCCGTAGTCGCCGACGAGGTGCGCAACCTGGCGGAGGAGTCCGATCAAGCGTCAAAACGAGTTGCCGAGATGATAGAACATTTAAAAGCAGGCACACTCTCGGCCATTGAATCGACAAAGAGCACCGCTGAAGCGATAGCCGGCATCATCACGATGGCGCAGGATGCCCAGCGTAACCTCAAAGATACGCTGCATGAGGTCAATCGCCTCGACGAAGCGATCCAGACCATAGCATCCGTCGCAAAGGAACAGGTCTCTTCCGGCAATGAGATATCAACCATGGCGACGAACGCGAGCCGGGATATGGACAACGTGGCGAACGAGATCGCGGAGGTAGTAAATTCATCGGAGAAGACGGCCGAGGCAATCCGTGTAGTGAACTCCGAGGCCGAGGATCTCTCGGCCCTGTCGAGAGAACTCGAAAATGTTATAGCCGATTTCAGGATAGAATAAAAGACAGTATAGGGGAGCTGATTCCATGGGATATAATTGACTCCTGACGCATGTGCGGGGGGATGGGCGTGGATTATTTGGATCGGACGATATATACGGATGACATGGAAGCGGAGTTCCAGGATGTGCGGCGGCGGGGAGAGCTGCCGGGGGAGATAAACAGATTCAGGGATGGATTTCTCAAGCATCTGCTTGCGGAACCAGAAAGAAATCATCTGATGATAGACGTACTCAACTGTACGCTGAGAGTCGCAGAACTCGAGCCCATGAAGGCGCTGACTCCGTTGGATCGCGAGTTCTCGTCCCGGTTTTCTGGCGGCAAGGGCATAAGGCTGGATTACTTCGCGCGTGACGAGTGTCAGAGATCCTTCGATGCCGAGTTTCAAGGAAAGTCTACGCCCGAATTTATGGAGCGCGCGCTATATTGTGGCTGCTCTCTGGTCACGAGACAGCTCCACAGCGGCGACAAATATGATAAAATAATCAAGGAGAAGTCGATATTTATGGGCTATCTCAATTTTTCGCCCTTTCCCGACGACAGATGGATCCGGACCTTTCGTATGCGGGACGAAAATGGACTCTC
>JAITNX010000082.1 GCA_031290235.1 Synergistaceae bacterium
CCAACACGTCTTTTATCTTTTTTTGAAAGTCCGCCTCGTAGGACTTCTCATACTCCCTCTGCTTGAGGACGAGCTTGTCCCCCGTCTTGAACAGCGTCTCGTCCAGGAGGTCGTCGAACGAAATCCGCCCGTCCAGGTCCATTATCGTCACGTTCTCGGGAAGGAGGCCGGGGACGCTGTGGGAGACGAGATGAACTATGGCCCTCGCTGTCTCCGGGCTGAAGTCAGCACCGGATTGCAATTTAAGGGAGACGGCCGCCGTGGATGGCTGCCGCTGCTCGAGGAACAGCGTCTGCTCCGGCACGACTATGGTGACCCTGGCCGTCTCGACGGATTTTATCTCGCGAAGGGTCCTGGAGAGCTCCCCCTCCATCGCGCGATAGAGCTTCACTCTCTGCTCTAACGTCGTCTGCCCCATTTTCGTCTCGTCGAAAATCTCGTAGCCGACATTCACGCTGCCGGCCGGGATGTTCTTGCCGGCAAGCGCGATGCGCGCCTCAAAGACATCTGACGTCGGAACGAGCACGGCGTTGAGCTGGGAGTCGGTCCTGTACGGGATATTCTGCTCCTTGAGGTACGTTATGACCGCGTCCTGGTCGCGGGCGTCGAGGTTGGAGAATACGGGTTCATACGACGTGCGCCCCGTAATGACGCCCAAGGCGAGAATACCGCCCAGGACAAGAACCGCCGCCGACACCAGCGAAATCTGCTGCCACCTCTGCAAGCCCCCCCAGAAGGTTTTGAAACGTTCTATCGACTCCGCAAATTTTTCACGCATCGCTCAAGCCTCCGCCGGTCAGACGGACATGCGCCCGATCTGCTGATATGCGTCGAGAAGCTTGTCTCTTATCTGAACCATGAGACGGAGCGCCATCTCCGCCTTCTCCACAGCAATGGACACCTCGGATATGTCCTCTACCTCACCGAGCGACATGCGCTGTATCATATTGTCCGCGTCAAGCTGCATATCATTCACCCTGAGAAGACTCGTTTTCAAGACCTCGGAGAAAGAGGGACCGCCCTCTGGGTTGTCCGCCCGCTTTTTTTGCGGAATCAGGTCGGTCATTTCAATCGGCGTAATCGGGCTGATGCGCGTCAAATCCTGCATTAGATCTATCCTCCAATCTCATTTAACATTCAGCTGTACAAGCTAAATCAGCAGTCCGCCCCTCAATAAACTTAATAAACTTTGAGAGGGATTATACTACATAGCGCGTCGAAACTCATATAAAAATAAGTATTTTGAGCTGACATAAAAACAAATAGACCCTGCGGTCTATCGCCGTCCGTGCTTATTTTCCCTCTCTTCACAAATATGTCAATATCTAAATCTTCTTTGTGTCTTCAAAATTTTAAAATTTTGATGAAATTGCCTGAATTTTTTCCGACGGGCGACGATGGTCATGCTGTATAATAAAAAAGATAAATCTTTAATAGAAGGTGATGGAGTTGGAAACGCGCAAGGTATACTTGGATAATTCCGCAACCACCGCGGTGGCTGACGAGGTTCTGGATGTAATGATCCCTTTTTTCAAAGTCGGAATGGGGAACCCGAACAGCCTGCATGAGTGGGGGCGCGACACGAGGCGCGCTGTGGACGAAGCTCGCGCCAGTTTGGCGTCGCTGATAGGATCTGGCGCCAACGAGATAATTTTTACCGGAGGCGGCAGCGCGTCGGACAACCTCGCGATAAAAGGCTCTGTGTGGGCGGCGAAGACCCCGGGCAGGCACATCATAACGTCCGCCGTGGAGCACCACGCGATAACGGATACGTGTAAGTGGCTCGGGAAAAACGGCTGCGAGGTGACGTTCCTGCCGGTCGACGAGAACTGCATGGTTCAGCCTGAGGTTCTGGAAAAGGCCATAAGGGACGACACTCTGCTCGTCAGCGTCATGTACGCGAACAACGAGGTCGGGACGATCAATCCTATAGCGAAGCTGGGCGAAATTTGCCGCGCCAGGGGAGTCCTCTTCCACACGGACGGAGTTCAGGCCGCCGGGCACATACCGATCGACGTCAAAAAGCTGCCTATCGACATGATGTCGATGTCGGCGCACAAGATGTACGGGCCGAAGGGCATCGGCGCTCTCTACCTGCGAAAGGGCATAAAATTGGTCCCCCTCATCCACGGCGGAGGCCAGGAGTTCGGCCTCTATTCAGGAACTGAAAACGTCCCGGGCATGGTCGGCTTCGGAGCGGCGGCCCGCCTCGCGGCCCGCCTGCACGACGAGGGCGAGGAGAAGAGGGTTGGCGCGCTGAGGGACAAGCTGCTCGACGGGATAGTCGCCTCCATACCCGACTCATTCGTCACAGGCCACAGGACTGAGCGGCTTCCGTACCACGCGAGCGTCTGCGTTAGGCGCATAGAGGGGGAGGGTATTCTGCTTCGGATGGACTACGCCGGAATAGGCGTGTCCAGCGGAAGCGCCTGCACATCCGGGAGCCTCGAGCCAAGCCACGTGCTTCTGGCAATGGGACTGGATCACGAAACGGCGCACGGTTCGGTCCGCCTGACCCTGGGCAAGGACACGACCGAGGAGGACGTCGATTACGTCCTTGAGAAATTCCCGCCAATAGTGGAGACGCTGAGGAAGATGTCTCCCTACAAGGCATAGCCGCTATAAAAAGCAGTAAAGTCCCGCGAAGGGAGGGGAAGAAGAATGTACAACGAAAAAGTCATCGATTATTTCATGAACCCGCGCAACGTCGGAGCCCTGGCCGAGGCGAACGGTGTGGGCGAGGTCGGCAACCCCAGGTGCGGAGATGTTATGAAAATATACTTGGACGTCGACGAAAACGAAGTCATCAGGGACGTGAAGTTTGAGACGTTCGGATGCGCCGCCGCAATAGCTACGAGCTCCATGGCCACGGAGATGGTCAAGGGCATGACGCTGGACGAGGCGCTCAGGATAACGAACAAGGACGTGGCTGGCGAGCTCGGAGGGCTTCCCCCTCAGAAACTGCACTGCTCCCTCCTCGCGGAGGAGGCGCTGCGCGCGGCCATACTCGACTATCGCAACCGCAAGAGCTCGATTCCCTCGGCTCCGTTCTGCAACGGCTGTTGCAACGCCTGCGGCGATTTTGAGGAGAAGCCGTACGCCGCGGAGACGTCAAGAGTTGCCGACTGAGGCGCCGGCGTCTCAGGGGAGGATAATGGCCGTCTGCACGTCCCCCTCGAAAGGAACCGTCAAAAAAAACGTCGGCTCCGGAACGCTCGTCGAGGGGTTCGGCATGGAGGGCGACGCGCACGGCGGTTTTGCCCACAGACAGATCAGCCTCATAGCCTACGAGGATATCGGCGTCATGCGCTCGAAGCTGCCGGACATCGGGCCCGGCAGCTTCGCCGAGAACCTGACGACGGAGGGCCTCGACCTATCCTCGCTCGAAATCGGCGACCGGCTGACAGTAGGCGATTGCCTCCTCGAGGTCTCGCAGATAGGCAAGGAATGTCACACCAAGTGCCAGGTCTTCTACAAAACCGGGGACTGCATCATGCCGAAGAAGGGGATTTTCTGCCGCGTCATAAAAGGCGGACCCGTGCGAGTGGGGGATATCATAATAAATGAGTCTCAAGGCTCTTTAAATAGGGACAATATTATCGTATAATACACTTACCAATCGACCAATGGTCTTGGGGCTTTTTAAAAAAATGCGAGGGGTGTTGGCTTTCATGCGTACATTCAGCTTTAGGAACGGCGGTTTTTCGCTGGTGGAGATATTGCTGGTGATTGTAATAACGGGGATAATCGGGGCGCTCATTCTGATCAACATGTCGTCCAGCACCAGGGTCGACGCCCAGGTCGAGGCGAAAAGGGTCGTTCACGCGCTATATTCGCTGCGTTCGGCGTGGCTCTCCTACCACGCGGACAAATTCGCGATGCTGGGCGTGCCCAGCTACAATATCGCCACCGATAGCGGCGTCGTAGCCGCCAGTCTCGACAGATACATCGACAACAGAGATTTCGGTGAGGAGACAAAGCGCTACGGCAGCATCGACATAAGCTCCATAGTGGCCAACAACCGTGTGGAGAGAGTCTACCTGGGTTTCAACGGCGCTGGGGACTTCGGCGACGACGATTCGCTGAAGAGTTCCGTGCAAAATATACTAAATGGCGATTTCGGAAGTGACTACGGCATACTGAGCAAAAGCGGCGACCATTACGCGCCGGGAGGCTCGTTCATGATAAGGATCAGGTGAGAACACGTCCAAACTCCAATCCTGAAAGAGCGATAAAAATTCGAGCGCCCCGCGAGGGGCGTTTTTGTTTGGTTTTTGTTTAGTCCTTTGTTTAGTCCCACGGGCGAGCCATAACACAACA
>JAITNX010000111.1 GCA_031290235.1 Synergistaceae bacterium
ATCGTCGTCGCGCAGAACCAGCGGCCGGACGCGACGAATGCGTCCATTCTCCGTATGAATCTGCAAGGGGCCGCCCAGTGAGTTGCCGTAGGTAATCGTTTCCATGCGCCCATCCCTTCCTTCCTTACATTTTTCTAATCTCAATTATAAGGAAAAAACTGAATTTTGTGAAATGCAAAACAATGTGTCGTTATGCAAAGAGAACATAACGACACATTGCAATTTAGTTAAACGCTATGTCTCGCGGTGAAATTGAATGTACCTGCTGTTCCAGGGCATTGGCAAAGGAGGAGGCGTCCCCACAAGCACGAGTTTGTCTCCCAGATCACTTTATACCAGGGCGTGTTCACTCTAACGTAATGCATCAACAATAAGTGTAAATAGTATGAAGCCAGCAAATAAATCATCCAGTTTATCGTAGTGTGTGAAAATTTTTCGAAATCCTTTTAAACACGTCTCAAAAAGACGCCCTATTTCCTTGCGTCGTTTATAAAGCTCTTTGTCGCTTATGGAAAGGACGTGATTCTGCTGATATGGGCGGACTGTTCGACTTGGGACAGGACCTCACGACCGACAGCCCTTAGCCTTCAGGCCTTTGATTTCAAATTGGTATAACGCCCCGGCGGCGCAGCCAGTCGTTTATCAGTTTCCTCGCTATGCTCTCGCTCGGCGGCAGGTCGGGGAGGGTATTGGGGGTAACCCACTTGAGGTCGGAGAGTTCCACGCCGTCCGCTGTCGGCTCTCCCGACTCCCAGTCCGCATTGAAACCGAACATAAAAGAAGCGGGGAACGGCCATGGCTGGCTGGCAAAGTAGCGAATATTTTTGATCTTCACCTGCGCTTCCTCCATCACCTCGCGTCCGATTGCCTGCTCCAAGGTCTCGCCAGGCTCGACGAAGCCGGCCAGCACGCTGTAGCGGCCCGACGGGAAGTTGACGTTATGGCCCATCAGGAGCATGCCGTCCTTCTCGACGGCGACGATCACGGCGGGGTATAGCGATGGGTACGCAATGTTGTTGCAGGTTGGACACTCCCTCGCGCGGTCCTGATCGTGGTCCCTCATCTCCGCGCCGCAGACGCCGCAGAATTTGTTCTTCAGAGTCAGGTTCATCATCTGGAACGCTATTCCCGATCGAATGAATAAATCCTGCCCCATCATCGTGGCGAGTTCGCGCCTGTTGTGAGGAATCAGGCCGCTCGGCGTCGGGGCGTTTGGGGCAAGCCTCGCCCACATATCCGAGTTCTCCCCGCTGCGGACGACTTTGCCGGACAACGCCACGGAGTCTCTAAATTTTTCCAGATCGCCAGGGGAAGGCAGCCTCGGGGGATCTCCCGCCTCCAGCATGACCAGACCATCCCCGGATCGGTCGAAGAGGAAGAGAACCGGGCTATACACCGCGAAGCTCCTTTTTTAAAATCTTGCCGAGGTTGTTCTTAGGCAGCTCCGGAAGTATCCTGATCGACCTTGGGGCCTTGTAGTTCGGCAGTTTGCCCCGCCCGTACATCACTATGTCGCGCGGCTTCAGCGTACTGCCCTCTTTCAGGACGACACAGGCGCGCACGTACTCGCCCTTCAGCCCCCTCGGCATCCCGACGACAGCAACCTCCGAAATCTCCGGATGGCCCTTCAGTATGGTCTCTATCTCGCCGGGATAAACTGGGACGCCTCCCACCATTATGACATCCCCAGCCGGCGAGACTATGGTTATATACCCGTCCTCGTCAATTCGGACTATGTCCTGAGTGTCGAACCATCCATCCCGGAAGCGCTCCGCCGATATCGCCTCGGCCCTGTAATAACCTCCAGCGACGGCGTCGCCGTGGATCCAGAGAACTCCGTCCTCGTTGTAGGGCTGGAGATTTCCGTTTATGTCCCTCACCTCGGCGTCGAAACACGAGAGTATCTTTCCGGACACGCCTGGCTTTATGGAATCCTCAGCCGGCGTGAAGGCAAGCACGCTTGACGCCTCCGTGAGCCCGTAACCCTCCAGCGGCTCCACGCCGAACACCTCCTTGGCCTTCGCGGCCACCCCAGGCATCAGCTCACCGCCGCCGTAGAAGACCAGCTTCACCTTGGACATTGGCGCGATGTCCCTCTCGCCCCCCAGCAGTATGCCGAGCATCAATGGCAGAGTGGGAATTATTGTGACCCCAGTGGAGCGTATCGCCGACAGAGTCGTCTTTGGAGGAACTACGGAGGGGATAATGACCTGGGGCATGCCGGACGCTATCGGCATGATGCCCGCGACAACGAAGCCGAAGGAGTGATGATTAGGTATAGCGTTCAAAATCACGTCGTCCTCATCCATGGACGGGATCATTTCAAGTATCGAGGAGAGAAGGGTGAGTATGTTGTTGTGCGTTATGGGAACGGCCTTGACGTCTCCACTTGCGCCGGCCGTGTGGAAGAGCACCGCTATGTCGCTGCCCGTATCGGGCGCCGCGGTCCTCCCATCTATGACCGGGGCCGCGTCGTTCAGAGCCGCCGGGGCAACCGGTATGCCGGCATCGGCTATAAAGTCGACGAGTCCCTCGACCTCCCGGCTGACTATCGCCCCGAAGACGTCAACGCTCTTCAGATACTCAGGGACTGGCGGACTCTTCAGATTGGGGTTGACCGGGACCACCGCTCCCCCTATGCGCCACGCGGCTATGCAGGAGGCCAGCATTATGGGGCTGTTCGGCAGGACGAGTCCAAGCCTCTGCCCTCTTGAAAAACCGCTCTTCAAGAGGCGCTCCTCGCACTCCACCACCAGCTCGTCTATCGCCCCCCTCGACCACCAAGTGCCGCGCCACCACAGACATGGTTCAGTTGGGGCCTTCGCGAAGCTCTGCATGATGAGTTCATCAAGTCTCGGATTCATATATAGGATCGCCCCTCTCGAGGTTCTGCGGCCCTCTACAGGAAGAGGGCGAGATAAGCGCCCCATGCCGAGGCAAAGGGCAGCAGATTCTCCGGTATGTCATATCTGGCATGGTACAAGCCATAGCCCATCCCGGTCCCGAGGAACATCATGCACGACTGCACGTGCTCCGAGAAGAAAGAAAAATCCTCTCCTACAAGGAGAGGACGGCGCAATATCTTTATGGCTTCGTTTCCCGCAAGGATCGTTCCAATCTTAAATATTGCAGAAACCAGGGTCTCGTCGTTCTGAACCTGATGATAGTCGAGCATGTACTCCACGGAAGACGCTATGTGGGACAGACGGGCGAGTCCCTTCACCAGTTCCTCTATTCGAGTCTTGAGAAATTGATGAGTCTCCCCGTCCGTGGTCCTGAGCGTCCCCCACAGGTGCGTCTCCTCCGCTATGACGTTATAAACGTCCGCGGCCTCGATGCGCCCGAACGACAGGACCGAGCTTTTTTGCGGGTCCACCTCGCGCGTTATCATGCCCTGAAGGGCCACCATTATCTGCGCGGACAGATACAGAGGATCTGACGTGAGATATGGAGAGGAGCCATGCCCGCCTGAACCGTTCAAGCCTACGTGAACCTTGCTGGAGAAGGCGGTGATTCCCCCCTTGCTGGTGTGTATTTCACCGTAAGGGAGCTGTGGAATCCAGTGCGTGCAGAGCATTTGCTCGATATTGAACTCGTCGATGAGTCCAGCGTCGATCAGGAGCTTTGCGCCTCCCTTGCCCTCCTCCGCCGGCTGAAATATGAAAACTACCGGGCGTTCCAGGCTTGCCCTGTGGTCGGAGAGAAGTACCGCCGTCCCCAGCAGAGACGCCATGTGGGCGTCATGCCCCTGAACGTGAGATACCCTGTCGTCATAGGAACAAAACGGCAGATCCGTGTCCTCTTTTACCTCGACGGCATCGATCTCCGCCCGGAAAGCCAGCGCCCCGCCCGGTATCTTGCCGCCTATTCTGCCTATCACGCAGGTCGGGAGGCCGAAGCCCTTTATTACCTCCATCCCTGGCAGCGACGAGAGTATCGCCTCTATCTTGGACGCCGTCATGTGCTCCTCCAGGCTAAGCTCCGGAAACTGGTGAAACGCCCTGCGCCAGTCCACCAAGTCGTTCGCCATCCCCTCAGCCTCGTAAAGGAGCTTCGCCCCAGTCTCCTGAGCCGATCGAAGATCGCTCATGAACGCCACCTAGCCCTCGAGCCAGCGCCTGAACGATTCAGGCGCGCTCCAAGGTTCAAGCCTCATCCGCGAAGCGAGGATCCTGCCCTTGCACCATGCGTCAAGGTTGATCAGCTTGCCGTCAAAGCTCTCTTTGAGCTCCCAGCATTCGTCATCAGGGGCATGGGGAAAAAGCGACAGATTTGGCGAGAAGTAACCCCATACGACCTCCTGAGAGCCTGAGATAAACGGGTTCGCCGTCCTCGACACCGCCATCGCCCTCTGAGGGGCTCCAAACACCGACGCATTGTAAACAGCGTCGTACGGCAGTATGGAAAACCCCCGCCTCTCCCTGTCCTCTCCGAACGTTGGAGGGAGAGTTATGCCGCTTCCGAGCATGGGGGTCGAACCTCCCTCTGCCAGCAGGAATGAGTTTCCGGTCGCCCCCCTCTTGAGCATCGTCTTGAGATATAGGTTGCCGAAAAACTTGTCGATGCCAGTATAAGCGAGGCCATGCGGAATATAGACTCCATGTATCGGGACGCTGTGGCTGACTACGCCGTCCAGCGGCACGTCCACCACATTGCAGCCAAGCGTCCTCATGAGATGTTCCGTGCCGTCGCCTCCCAGGGTCAGCGATGGATACCTGACCACGGCTATGTTTACCCTTCCGGCGTCAGATATCGGATCGCACAGCTTTACTTGGGGTTTCCACTCCTGGTTGGTCTTGGAGAGCGCATTGAACAGTGCCCACTTTACCATGTGCTCCAGGCTTTTCAGCTGCATCGCGGATGAGCGTATCGGAAGCGCCGCTTGAGTGGAGCCAGCCGCGCAGAGGTCGGTCACGAGGGGCTGGTCCCGCTCCAGTCTTTTTGGAATGGATCCGATAGTGACCGCGCTAGTCTGACGCCCTATCTCCCTATCGAGAAGCTCAAATTCCCTGTTGTTTAAAACTGACTTGAACATTATGGAATGAATGTTGTAGAGCTGCTTGTTCTCGAATTGCCTTATGATCTCTGTGACGGCGCGCACGGTGATTGTGGAAGACGTATCGCTGTATAATATAGGCATCAGCTCGCACTCCAGATATTCCGCCAACTTCAGACACTCCCTCGGAATCCGGAACGCGGAATCCTCCGACCATTTGCTGCCAAGATTCGTCAATATCAAATTCATGCAGTCGGGGGACGCGACATTCTGAAAGAGCCATCGAAGATTGGCCCGGCCATCGCACAGTGTCGGATCCAACAAGGTGACTGGTTGGTTGCAGAGTACCTGGAGCGCTCTCATTGACGCTTCATCGATATTTCCCATGAATAGCTTGAGCTTGTAACCCATTTCCTTCAGGACTACCGCTATCAGTATTCCGGCCGAAATTTTGCCCGGCCTGTGCTCGTCCGCTATTATCAATCTTGGGAGAATCAAGATGGTACCCCCACCTTCCACAAAACGGTAATATAATGGTATAGTTTACCACATAATTATTTCGCCTGAACCAATCAAATGCTGCTCGTTTGGATGGAGGAATCACTTTGGAGCAATCTCTCAAAAATTACGACGCCTTCAAGGCTGAGAGCCTCTTCCGCGAAAAGGGAAATATCGTAGGAGAGGGAGAGTGCGGAGGCAAGGCAAAGGGGTTGGCCTACGCTGCCTGTGCCATTCAAGGGTCCTCCCTCGAAGGTATGATAAATTTTCCCGATTTGACCATGGTGCTGTCCACGGAGGTTTTCGATGACTTCATAGACTCTAACGGTCTGTCCGACCTCTACGACGAAGACGACTGGGAACGCGCCAAAAGCGCCGTCGAGAGAACCGGCTTCTCCGACTCCCTTCGCGGGGAACTGGGCCGCATACTGGACCGTTTCGACGACATCGGCGCTCCGCCCCTGGCCATCCGGTCCAGCTCACGCCTCGAGGACTCCATTGCCCTGGCCTTCGCCGGCAAATACGAGACATGCTTCTCCCCTAACTGCGGCACGAGGGAGGAGCGTCTGGCCGTGATCGAGACCTCGGTCCGCAGAGTGTTCGCCTCTCTCTTCAACCCATCGGCGAGGGCATACCGCGAAAAACACGGCCACGCTCACCGGGAGGAATCGATAGCGGTCCTTATTCAATCCCTCTCCGGAAGACGTCATGGAAATTATTTTTACCCAGAACTCGCGGGGACACTTTTCTCGCGGGTGTACAGACGCCCCAACCCGAGGATAAAGAAGGAGGACGGGCTCATGCGTCTTTGTTTCGGCCTTGGGACCAGGAGCGTAGACCGATGTCCGGCGAGGGTTTTTTACCTGACGAACCCGTCTCTTCGCCCAGAGGGCAACTTGCCCTCCCAGATAGCCACGGCAAGCCAGGAGAACTTCGACTACATAGACATGGAACACGGGGCGTTTCTGACTGGCGCGCTATCGCTCTTCACCCGTTTTTTGCAGAAAGAACACAAAAATTACGGCGCGTATGTACAAAATTACGGCGACGATAACCTGTACTCCACCCTGTCAGACCCGGACGTCCCAGTGCGGCCGCTTTTTTCCTTTCCCGAGCTTCATATAAGGGAGAGAAAGCTCTTCCAGACCGCAAAGAACCTGCTGAGGCACATGGAGGATACGTCAGGCGTCCCAGTGGACATAGAATTTTCCTACGACACCGCGCCGGAAACCGAGTTCAAGCTGCTCCAGATGCGTCCGCTTGCCTCTTATGCCGAGATGAGCAGTGTCGTGCTGCCTGACGTTCCAGACGACAGGGTATTGTTTCGCGGAGACAGGATGGTCAGCAATGGAATCCTGGAGAACATAACGCACCTGGCGTACGTGGACGCTGAAATATATAAGCGCGACTGGGATCCGGCCGCTGTCGCCCGCGCGGTAGGCGAGATAAATAAAAAATTGAAGGGCACCAGATACATCCTTGCGGGTCCGGGGAGATGGGGGAGCCGCAACCCGGCGCTTGGAGTGCCGGTCCATTACGACGAGATATGCAACTGCGGATGTCTTGTCGAGATCAGCGTGCCAGAGCTGAACTTCTCGCCCGAACTCTCGTTCGGAACCCACTTCTTTCTCGACATGGACTCCGACGGGATACTATATCTGCCCGTCTTCAGCAAACAGAGCGGCAACCTGTTCAACTCGGAACTGCTCTCCTCCACCCCGCACAAGCTGGGGGACCACGGGTCGATCAGGGTCTACGAGGGAAATTTCTCCGTTTACCTGGACGGCGAACTGGAGTCGGGCATAGTTACCGCCAACTAAAAAACGGGCTGACTTCAGCTCTCTATGCCCCTTCTCGCTATGACTCCCTTTGTGTAGTAGTGCTTGATCTCCCTCATCTCGGTGACGAGGTCGGCTCGCTCGACGAGGGCGTCAGGAGCGCATCGGCCCGTGAACACGAGTTCCACCATCTCCGGCTTTTCGTCCACTAGCGTCAATAGATCTCTCTCATGAAGCAGCCCAAGTTTTACAGCCACGTTGGCCTCGTCGAGTATTATCAATTGATATCGCCCGCTCTTCATTGCCTCTCGAACCTCGTCGATGCCACGTCTTGCGGCGGCCCTGTCGGACTCGGCCGGTTCCCTCATTATGAAACAGCCCTCGCCGTACTGCTTGCAGACGAGGGAGTCTCCGGCCCCCGCTATCCTCTCCAGCATATCGATCTCGCTGTACTTCCCAGCCTTTATGAGCTGTGCGAAAAAAACATTCATGCCCGCCCCAAGCGCCCTCACGGCAAGGCCTATCGCGGCTGTGGTCTTACCCTTTCCGTTTCCCGTATAAACCTGGACGTAGCCGCGGCTGAACTCGTCCCGCAAATTATCGTAAGCTGACTGATCCACGTCGATCATCCCTTTTTTTAAAGTGGTGTCTCGGCTATGTCTGATTACCGATTCTCTTCGTTCGCTCGGCAATCAGGCATAGCTAGGGTATCAGCGGAGGTAGATCCTGAAAGCCTCTACTCTAGTCAGAGTGCTCTCCGTAAGGCCGGAGACATCGGGCAACTCCTGCCAATCTCCGTTTATCCTTCCGACGACCCAACCGGTCCGCGAGTCGTCGACGTCGACGTCGCCGGGCCTCACCCAACCCCTGAAAAACGGCGGCTGACCAGTCAAGTCCTCAAAATCGAGGCCGCGCAAGACGATATACTGGGACATATTTCTCGTCTTCTGGAGTTCCTTCGAATATGTATGGCTGAGGGGCACTATCTGAAAACCGCCGATCTCGGACTTGCGGCACGTGCTAATGCAGATCACGCCAGGGTGGTTCGCCCGGACCCTGCCCAATCCCTGATACAGAGTCCCTTCAAAACGCCCCGTACCTGTTACGCCTCTCTCGACTACAGCAAAGTCATGATCGCCGTTTGCGTCGTGATACAAGGCCTTGCCGCCCTCCCGGTTCTCTATGTCCAAATACTCGATATCCTCGTATGGCCTGTAAACCCTTATCTCGACAGCTGTCGCGAACTGGAAGAGCTGAATGCTGTTGAAGAGGACTGCCATCCCGGCCTTATTGATGATGTATACCGGGCTGCTTACGTATGGAGCGTACTGACCCCACAGCCCTGACCCACCGACGCCCTCCACTATAAAGGACGTGCCGTAGCCAGGAGCCACAGCGAACGTCTGTGATGGTATCAGGCTCATCGTCCTTCCCGCGCCGTCCTCGACGGAGATCTGGATGTGGTGGGCATTGGCGGCTGACGCTATGATCTGTCCGCCCAGGCCATACTTGCTGGCAGTGAACCCGGGGTGTCTGCTCTTTGTGGGAATGGCCCTGATTTTGCCCATCTCGAGTTCCCCACCGTTTGGAAATATCACCTTTGCCTGCTCTCCCACGGCCATTGGCAGGTGTATTGTGAACATCAGCTTCTGCGGATCCTCGACATTGTAGATCGATGCTTCCAAGACGGGCAGCGCTGTCACGAGACTCAGAGCGGCGACGGCCATCGCCCCCAGAATCCTGAGGGAGAACGGCATAAAACGACTGCGAAGAACGTAGTTTCTAAAGCTCACCCAAATCGACTTCCTTTGCGTTAAATTAATTTCAGACGAAACATTCTAAGAATACTATATATTATTTTAGCCTGCGGTCAATACGCGTCCAGACTAGCGGGGCACGATATCACGAGTCATGCTAGAATGTGTCAGACGCGAATGATTTATGCGCCGCTTGGAAAACTATTGTATTATATATCCACATCGGGGGTATTTGCATGCAGGGCAAAATTTCAGAGGGAGACTCGAGGTTGAAGGGACATGCCTGATAAGAGCGAGGCGAGGATATACCTATCGTCACCGCACATGGGAGGCGAAGAACTCCTTTACGTGAAGGAGGCGTTTGACACGAACTGGGTTGCTCCTCTCGGCCCTCACGTGGAGGCGTTCGAGACGGAGTGCGCGGCCTATGCCGGCGTGCGTTCAGCCCTGGCGCTCTCGTCAGGGACCGCGGCCGCGCTCCTGGCCTCCCGCCTCCTCGGACTCGGCGATGGGGACGTCTTCTTCTGTTCATCCCTGACTTTCGTCGCTTCTCTCGCCCCTCTGGTTCAGAGCGGCGCAAAACCAGTCCTCATAGACTCGGAACCCGATTCCTGGAACATGTCGCCATACGCGCTCAAGGAAGCCTTCGATGACGCCAAACAAAGCGGCGCGGCCCCTAAAGCCGTCATGCTGGTAAACCTGTACGGCCAGCCATGCGACATGGACGAACTGATACCGATGTGCCTCTCCCATGGAGTACCGGTTATAGAGGATGCGGCGGAATCCATGGGCAGCCTCTACCGGGGGAGGACCACGGGTTCTTTTGGGCGATTCGGTTTTTATTCCTTCAACGGCAACAAGATCATAACGACGTCCGGGGGCGGAATGCTGCTCTCTGACGACGAGGAGGCCATAGTAAAGGCCAGGTTTCTCTCGACACAGGCGCGGGACAAAGTCCCTTGGTACCAGCACTCCGAACTTGGCTATAACTTCAGGATGAGCAACGTCCTCGCCGGAATAGGCAGGGCGCAGATGAAGCTGCTCGAAAAAAGGATAGAGCAGCGCAGGGCGGTCTACCGAAGATACCACGAAGCGCTCTCAGGAAAACCAGGCGTGGCTTTCATGCCGGAGCCGGATTGGAGCAGGTCGAACAGGTGGCTCACAACCATGACTATAGATCCCGCAGCGGCCGGCACTACGAACATGAGCGTCATAGAGGCTCTCGAGGCGCAGAACATAGAATCACGCCCCGTCTGGAAGCCGATGCATTTACAGCCAGTGTTCGAGGGGACGAGGTTCTATGGCCACAGAGGGCTCGACATCTCCGGCGCTCTTTTTAAAAACGGCCTCTGCCTGCCGTCCGGTTCGAATTTAACGACGGAGGATCAGGACAGGGTCATTGAAGTGCTCTCGATGAAGCTGTCCGGCTAATGCTCTACAGCTCGGCAAAAAGGGCGATGGACCTGGCTGGAGCGACGGTGGGCCTGATTCTGTTTATGCCTCTTATGCTCTGGATAGCGGTGCGGATAAGGAGGGAGATGTCGCCGCCGGCTATATTTTCTCAGACGAGGTCCGGCGCGCATGGCAGACCCTTCAAACTGTACAAGTTCAGGACCATGACTGACGAGCGCGACGAAAGGGGGGATCTCTTACCCGATGTGGACCGTATCACAAAGTTTGGTCAATGGCTGAGATCCACGAGCCTGGACGAGCTGCCGCAGCTCTGGAACGTACTGAGATGTGAAATGAGTCTGGTGGGCCCGCGCCCATTGCTTATGAATTACGTTCCGCTTTACAGCGTGGAACAGCGGAGGAGGCTGGATGTGCTGCCAGGAATCACGGGCTGGGCCCAGATAAATGGAAGGAACGCCATATCGTGGCCCGAGAAGTTTGCGCTCGACGTATGGTACGTGGATAACAGGAGCATCGCGCTCGATATTGGTATAATCTGGAGGACGATACAAACCGCCTTTCGCAGGGAGGGCATTTCAGCGGCAGGAGAAGCGACCATGCCGCCATTCAGGGGGGAAAGGTAGGCTGAAGCCATGAGTATCGCTCTGATCTCTAACGCGACAATAACATCCGTGGCTATGAAGGCGAGCAGGCTCGCGCGGACCGACGTATTCTACCCCTTGAGCAGGAACACGTGGTTTCAAGGGTTGAAGGACTCCGGTTCGAAGCTGTATCAGTGTGAGCCCGGGTGTGTATTCATCATCCTGCATGGGCGCACGCTCCTCGGCGAGGAGGGCATCTCCAGCCTGGAGAAAGCCAAGGCGGCTCTCTCGGTCTTTCTCGACGCCATTCGCTCGGCACAGGAGTCCCACAAGGAGACGACGTTCGTCGTGTCGACCATAGACATTCCCATCATGAAAATACGGCCTCTGCTGTCGGCGAGACCGGAGCCACAGGCGGCGGCCTTCTGGCGGGAGTCGCTGGAGGGAATGGGAATGCCGATACTGGAGCTGTCCGAGATATCGGCCAAAATAGGGCACAGGGAATTTTACAACAACAGGCTCTGGTATATGGGTTACATACCATTTTCAAAGACCGGCGAAGATGCCATAGCCGCGGAGATGGACCGAATCTGGAGGGCTCTGAAGACGCCACGCAAAAAATGCCTGGTGCTGAATCTCGACAACACCCTCTGGGGCGGGGACATGGGAGAGCTGGGCATAGATGGCGTACACCTCGATACAGTCGGTTCAGGAGCCAGATTTTACGATCTTCAGCGGAGGATCCTGGACCTCAAGGAGGATGGCGTGCTGCTTGCGCTGATATCCAAGAACAACGCCGAGGAAGCCATGGCCGGCATCAACAGCCATCCCGCCATGCTGCTTCGCGAGAAAGATTTCGCCGCAATCCGCATAAACAGGGATCCCAAACCGGAAAACCTCAAATCGATAGCCGACGAGCTTGGCATAGGCACAGAGTCATTCGTTTTCATAGACGATAATCCGATCGAAAGAGAGGAGATGGAGCTTGCCATGCCTGAGGTGGCATCTCCCACGCCGCCGGCCGACTCATCCCTGCTGGAGATATTCTTGACAGAGGTAGCGCGGCAACACTTCCTGCGGCTCGCTCCTGAGGCGCATGAAGAATGAGCGATAACCTGGACGGCAGTCCAAGGCTGCTCATAGCGGCCACGATACCGGCTACTATAAAGGCATTTCTGCTGCCATACGCTGATCACTTCCGCGCGCTGGGTTGGAGGGTGGACGCGATGGCCAGCGATATATCGAGCGCGCAGGAGCTGACGCCGCACTTCGACGCCGTGCACGACGTTACATGGAGCAGAAACCCATACAGCATTGGGAACCTGGCCGGAACGCCTGCCAAGATCAGAGAAATCGCGACACAGGGCAGATACGACATAGTGCACACCCACACGCCAGTGGCGTCATTCGTCACGAGATACTCGCTTAAAAAGCTGACGCTCAAGAGCCGGCCCAAGATAGTCTATACCGCGCACGGCTTTCATTTCTTCAAGGGCGGCAAAAAATCAAAAAACATGCTCTACAGAGGTATAGAAAGACTGGCCGGACGGTGGACCAACCGCCTGGTGGTGATAAATCACGATGATTACGAAGCCGCTCTCAAGTATAAAATAACGAAACAGGACAGATTGATATACATGCCAGGCATAGGCCTGGACTTCGCGAGGTATGACGCGGACAGCATCAGCCCCATCGAGGTCCGCCAAGCAAGGGACGAATTGGGCCTCAAGGCCGACGACGTGCTTTTCACAATGACAGCGGAATTCAACCCGGGCAAACGCCATGAGGACGTCATCACAGCCCTCTCCAGGACGAAAAATACCAAAGTTCACGTGGCGTTTGCCGGCGCCGGCGCACTCAGGGAAAAAATACATCAGATGGCTCGAACCCTGATGGTCCACCAGAGAACCCACTTCTTGGGCCAGATACGCGACCCAAGGCCGCTGATGCTGGCATCAAGGGCAACGCTTATGCCATCGGAGAGGGAGGGACTCTCCCGCTCCGCAATGGAGTCCGCATGTCTGGGCATCCCGGTGATCGGCGCCGACTCGCGCGGCGTCATCGACGTAATTCAGCCGCACAGAGGCCTGGCGTACCCAACGGGCGACGTCTTGGCCCTAAGGGACGCCATGCTCCAGCTGTACGAGGAACCATACCCGCCCGTAACCCCTGACCCGGCGTGGAGAATAGAGAACCTGATACGGCTGCACGACGAGATGTATGGCGATCTGCTCGACGAAAGGCAAAAAAGCGACGACAGCCCTGCCGAGACAATGAGGGACGAGGCTGGATAATGCGAATACTTTCAATATCGCTCGGTAGAAGGGGTGGATTTCCTGTCTACGGACTGGAGATGACCCGCGCCTTAGCGGAGATATGCGACGTAAGTCTGCTTGTCGCCTCCGGCTCGGAGAACATCGATGAATGGAGAAAAATGAGCTGCCGGCGCATGGAAGTATCCACTTATCACAACAATATAAGCGGCGTTCTCTCTTTTGTTAACATACCCAAGTTCCTTGCGATAAAAAAGTACATCTTGGAGTGCGAACCGGACATCGTTTATTATCCTGGCTCGCATTACTGGAAGTTCATCCTCGACCGCATCGTCCCGCAAAACACACCGATCGCGATGACGGTTCACGACCCGTTGATCCACCCCGGCGAAGGAGCGTTGATAAATAAAATTATTGCCGCATTGGAGACGCGGAGACCCGATCTCTATATACTCCTCAACGAATCGCAGAAGGACGCTTTCATCCGCTCAAAAAACATATCGGAGGAACAGGTCCTCGTCCTGCCGCATGGCATATTCTCCAGCTATAGGAACTCCGTCTCGAAGCTGGAAAATTTCCAAGAGTTCGAGTCGTTGAAGGGGCATACGGGAGAATATTTTCTCTTCGTAGGCAGAATCATAAAATACAAGGGAATAGAAACGATGCTAAAGGCATTTCGCGACTCCTTGGATAAGACAAAAAGAATCCTTGTGATCGCCGGCAGCGGAACATTCTCGGAGTCCGAGCGATCCGAAATCGCAAAAATCCCCCAAACCAGGCTAAAGATATTCAACCACTGGCTGAGCGACTCGGAGATAGCTACCCTGACAGCGAACGCCTTCATGACGATCCTGCCCTACGAAGGCGCGACTCAATCCGGCGTGATACCTATGTCAGCCGCTTTCGGCACGCCATCAATAGCCTCCGATTCAGGCGGGCTCAAAGAACAGATAATAGAAGGGGAGACTGGATTTATTTTCCCATCTGGAGATGCCGGAGAGTTGGAAAACGATATAATAAAATCCTCGGAGTTATCCAACGAAACATATCTCAAAATGAGAAAAGAAACATTGCGCAATGCGACTGAAAAATGGGATTGGGGCGTACTTGCGCTGAAGCTCGTCGATTTCCTTGAAGCTGCTCGTGACAATGCCGGAAATTCTTGATTTTTTGCAGTACCTAAGGCAGAAAAACGACAAAACGCTTTCCGGTAAGATTGAGAAAAGGCTGACTGAATGGGATGCGTTTGTTGAATCAATCCAAGCCGCGGTTGAAGAAGAAACGGGAGATTTCGAGCGCGCCCGTTTCGACCGTGAGACAGAGCTATGATCTACGCGCTGGATACAAATATAATATCTCTCAGTCAAAGCCGACCCATACTCTATGATTAATAAACCATTTTAGTTTTCTTGTAAAAGACGCCCTTACCCCTCGTTCCCTCAACATCGACAGTTTTTTTCTGCATTGCTCCATTGAGGCTCCGCTGCTCCTGGCAGAAGCTATATATTTATTCAAGTACCCGATCGACACCGCGTCATTAAAAACAGAATCCCTGATGCGCCAGCCCTTCTCCTCCTCCAAATATTTTCTTCTTGAGATCAAAAGGGCAAAATCCTCCTCCGTGGACATTCCACTCGATAATGTAAGAATATCCATCTTCGCCATGTATTCCCTGATGCCATTGATATCAAAATTCAACCGCGAATCTGTCAAATAATCATCGACCTTTTTGAGCGATCTGTTCCAGTTCTCGACGCCAGCCAGGCTTGTCCAATTTTTATCATGGAATCTTGTTTCCAGTAGGGGCATCCTTACGCCATAAATCTCTATTCCGTTGTGATTTGCCTCGAAGCTCAACATCATGTCCGCTGCCGGGCCCACGTCGGGACGAAATCTTATGCCGGCGTCGTCAATTATTTTTTTTCGAAACGTCAGTGACGGGCAAACAATTAAATTTCGCCTCTTTTTATTGGTCGCTTTAATCAGTTCATCTCTCGAAAACAGGGTCCCTCCCCAAAATAGCTTCGATAAAGATACCTGTGATGAACCCATTCCACACATTCGGGAGGACGCGGCGATCCCGGCGGTTGGATTGTCGTTTAAAACTTTACAGAGTTTTCCAACCATCCATGGAAACATTTTATCGTCAGCGTGAAATACGTTTATATACTCCGTATCGCATAAATCGAGCGCCAAATTCGCATTGGCAAAAGTTCCAAGATTTCTTTCATTTCTTACATACGAAAGCCTGGGATCGTTGAAGGTGTACAGGACGGACCTGAGATCCTCCGGAGAACAGTCGTCATAAACTACAACTTTAAAGTCTTTATAGCTCTGAGCCAGCACGCTCGCGACGCATTCATCAAGAAACTCGCGATAGTATGCCAGGATTGCAATAGTCACTATCGGCAAATCATATCATCCCCTACTCACAGCAACGCCTCAATGCGTCCCGATACTCGCATTCCGGCATTTTTGCCAGTATTCCCTGAAAGTCATCGTGTGAAATCCATTTTTTTCCCAACGCTATTTCCTCGGGAGAGGATATCAAAACCCCCTGCCTTTTTTGCAGTGTTTCCACAAAATTGGACGCCTGCTGCAATGAAGAGGCGTTACCGGTATCCAGCCACGCGTAGCCGCGCTTCATTATCTTGACGTTGAGCAAGTTATCTCTCATATACGATCTATTCAGATCCGTTATCTCCAGTTCGCCCCGGGCGGATGGAACCAATCTCCTTGCCCTTTCCACGGCGGTTCCGTCATAAAAATACAGGCCCACAACGGCATAGTTTGATTTGGGAATTTTGGGTTTTTCCTCTAAATCGAAGGCCGTCCCATTATCATCGAAAGCAACGACGCCATATCGACTTGGGTCTCCAACCTTGTATGCGAAAATCGCCGCTCCGCCGTCCATGTTTGACGAGTCAAGAAGGAGCTTTTGAAATTCAGCCCCATAAAATATGTTGTCCCCAAGGGCAAGGGCGCATCCATCGGACCCGATGAAATTCTCCCCTATTATGAACGCTTGAGCCAACCCTCCGGGCTCGGACTGAACGGCATAGCTAATCTTTATGCCCCATTGCGAGCCGTCATTTAAAAGGCGCCTGTACTGGCCTATGTCGAGAGGAGTTGATCTCAGGAGAATCTCCCTGATGCCAGCCAGCATCAGAGTCGTCAATGGGTAGTAGATCATCGGCTTATCATAGACTGGGAGCAGCTGTTTGCTC
>JAITNX010000212.1 GCA_031290235.1 Synergistaceae bacterium
ATCAAAACGCTGACGAGGCTCAACCGGATCAACAAAAACGCGGACACCAGCGCGGACTGTAAAATACAAGTTTCACCTTAATATGGTTTTATTTTATCACCGATGATTCTCATGACCTCGTCTATATTGATGGGCTTTGCCAGATGTCCGTTCATCCCTGAGTCGCGCGCGCGGTCTATGTCCTCACGGTACGCGTTCGCGGTCATCGCGATAATGGGCGTGGTTGCTGCGTCCGGCCTATCCAGCGCGCGTATTCGGCGCGTGGCCTCGTATCCGTCCATATTGGGCATCTGAACGTCCATGAAAATGAGGTCGTAGTATCCGTCCGGAGACTCTGTGAAGCGCTCCACCGCTTGAACTCCATCCTCAGCCTCCTCTATTTCAACGTGCGTTTCCTCCATCAGCTCAGCAAGTATCACGCGGTTTATCTCGATGTCCTCGACGAGCAATATCCTCCTGCCCTTCAGCTCGGGGAGCAGCGTGTCACTCCGTTCGTCGGCCGCCATATCGAGGTCTGTCTTTTGCATGGAGATGGAAAATGAGAAGGTTGACCCCTCCCCGGGCTTGCTCCGCACATCTATCACCCCTCCCATCTGCCCCACGAGGTTCTGGCTGATGGCAAGCCCAAGGCCGGTCCCGCCGAAGCGTGCCGCAATGCTGGAGTCGGCTTGTTCGAACGCGCTGAACACTTTGGAAAGCTGATCTGCCGTCATTCCTATGCCGTTGTCCGCCACGCTGAAGGAGCAGACGACGTTCGACACGTCCTCTTCGGTAATTGACGCCAGGAAGTCGATCCTGCCGCCGCCCCCCGTGAACTTTACAGCGTTGCCAAGCAGATTTATCAGCACCTGCTTGAGCCGCAGCTTGTCCCCCACCACGCCGCAGTTAGGAATGTCGTCATAATTAGCGGCGAACTGTATCTCCTTCTCGCCGCAGCGCGGGGAGATGATGTTGGCGACCTCCCTCATGGCGCCGCGCAGATAAAAACCCTCGCTCGCCATCGTGAATTTCCCTGACTCTATCTTCGACATGTCCAGCACGTCGTTCAATACACCCAACAGATGGCCTGACGCTATCTCTATCTCGCCGATGGCGGCTTTTATCTTCTCCCAGGTCTTCGCTTTCTCGGCGATCTTTGTCATTCCGATTACCGCGTTGAGGGGGGTGCGTATCTCGTGGCTCATCCGGGCCAGAAACTCGCCCTTCGCCCTTGACGCCACCTTTGCCGCCTCTGTCTGCATCTGCAGCTCCATGGTCCGCTCGCGCACTATGGCCTCCAGCCTGCGCCCCTCCTCCTGACGCCTTCTCAGCATGACTAACAGCATGGCGAGCAGGCAGACCAGCATGAACGACACTCCCATCAGCCATGGTATCTGAGACCTCGCCAGTTTACTGCTGTAGTCGAATGTCCTTCGAGACCATTTGTCGGTGATGCTTGCCGTGTCAACGAGCCTGAGCGCCTTGCTCACGACGGAATGCAGAGTGGCTTGCGAGAGGTTGAAGCCGAACGTGGAGTCGTAGCTTCTGTTGAAGAGGATGTTTGCCTTATATCCAGGCTGTTCCAGGTAGTTAGTCATGCTGAGCAGCAGATTCCTCGTCGCCATGACGAGGTCGACCTCCCCTCGCCCCAGCGCCGCGAAAGCCTCCCACGTCGAGTCGTACTCTACGGATCTGGAGTGATTGGGGAACCACTCGCGAAAGAGTTCGGCGTACACCGTGTCCCGAATCAGTCCAACTCTGGCGTACAGGACCTCGTTGACGTTCACGTCCTTATAATCGACGCTCGACAATAGGGCATAAAAGTCCGTCTGAAGCGGCGTGTCTGCCCACAGGAAGCGCCCCTTCCGCTCCTCCGAGTAAAGGAGTTCCGATACCATCGCGGCCTCGTTCTTTTCGAGCATTTCGAGCAGACGAGACCACTTCTCGTCCTCACCGTTCGCGGCCTCGAATCTGAGGCCGGTGAGCTTCTCGATCTCGTACAGCGAGTCGAAAGCTATGCCCTGCCACTGCTTCTCAGGATTATTGTAAAAACTGACAGGATAGTTGTCATACTCAGCCGCTATCGGAATAGCGGTCCCGTGTCCGGCGCGGGCTTGCACGTATTCCAACTCCTCAGGGCTGAACTGAGCGAAGAGCTTGTGTTTGAGATACTGATCGCTCCCAATGTTGTAAAGTTTGATCAGATAATGCCCCCCGCCGCTCGCCAGAGCCTTCTGCACGACCCGTATGATGGGTTCGAGTTCTTTGTTCTGTGTCGCCAGGGAGACGGGAGCGTAAATCAGAGGGAAGAAATCCTCCGCCACAACGTCGCCATAGACGTCGAACGCGGCCTCCGCCGGCCCCTCCTCGAAGAACGCGTCGATATCCCCGCTTTTCATTCTTTTATAGACCTCATTATAGTCGTCGAAGAAAAACGTCTCGAATGGATCGCTTATGAACGGCGCGACGAGGTCGCGCATCGTCGCGCCGTCCAGGAAAGCGTAACGAAGCGGTCGCTCCTTCGCTATCTTCGACAGATTTTCCCCGCCGGCTATGCGCATGAACTTGGTCGAGCGCTCCGCTATGGCGTCGGTCATTAAATAGGCTCTCCGCCGTTCGTCAGTGGCGGTCAGCTCACCCGAAAAATCGACCTCGCCGGACGCCAGTCCACTGATCAGGTCCCCCCACTCGTAGATCACGGGGGTGAATTGCATCCCAAAAAGGGCGGAAAGCCACTCACAGAAGAGCACCGAGTACCCCTTTAACTTTCCTTCCTCGTTATAGAACGCCTCGGTCGTCTGGCACGCCGCATAGACGAAGGAGTCCCTCCTATGCTTTATCGCCTCTATTGCCGCGATATCCCCCGACGTCACCCCAGGTATTTCGCGATAACTGGAGTAGAAGGAATACTCATCCAGCCCGCCGGCCGCGCGGCATTCATTGGAGATTGAGAACAGCACCGCGAAAGCCGCCAGCAAAGCGCGTATCGTTTTGCCGGCAATACGCATTCGCATCACTTTTATCAACAGACAGCGCCCCGTTTCCTCAAAATACAGCCGCCACACGGTGTCTCACATCAGTTTTTTGGAAGAAACCCGCCATTAAGAACATTCATAATATTATTATATTATGTTCACGCGGCACGAATTTCATTATACAGCATCGCATCTTAAATCGAAAGACAAACGCATATTTGGCGGAAGCCATGACAGCGCTGCGGCACGCAGTCCGGCCGGCAGCACAAAACCCATCAAACTCAAGATTCGGAAGGTATAGATCCTTGTTTCCGAACCCAGCGAGAGGCTTTAATTTGATTTAGCGGTTTGCCAATGTCGCCAGAATGTCACAGATGTCTCTAAGAATTTCCGGTTTTAGCGAGGCGACTACGCGCTTAGCGTCTTGCAGTGGAATCATTTCGCAACGTCTATAGGACGAGGCATGGTCTTAAATCGGAAGAGGCGTTATCCTCCTGTGGAAAATAGGCAATGACGATATCGCCTCTACTTGGAAGAAGCATTAATCAATGCTCGTTTCTTTTCGTCAGAGACGGATTCCTGGAAAAATCGTATTTCCTCTTCCTTCGTATCGAAGATTGGCTCGTATTCGTCCTCTTCATCCGATGTCCAGAATTTATCAACGAAGAACGCCTCAAGTTTTTGCGTTGTTATTTCTTCTCCCTGGTTTGTTGTCTTGTATGGATCCTCATCGTGAGTGTCATTGCGAAGAATAGCGGCAGACAGCTCGCTTTTTTCGGATACTACGACATCGATAATGCCGAGTATTTCATCGGGAATTTCGGCGTTGCCGGGCGGCGTAATAATATTTCCAGCGTAACGCTTGTAAAGGCGATAAACATCAGGGACGACTGGGCCATGAGTCCAAGCTTCTATGGCGTCGCCGAACAATGCCTCGCCTGTCATTCCAAGTGAATATCCCTGGGCATAATACAGGAGTTTTTGCAGTTGCATGGGGGAGAGCTTCCTGCCTTTTTGGGCAGCGAGCCAGAGAACCCACTCTGCAACGGCCCTCGCGGTATAAGTCATTGTGTTCGCCTCCTTAGTATCAACGTATCAACATTATCACACACAAATGGCTTTTATGTCATCGGCATAGATTCCCGAGTTTTACAGCAAAAAACGACCAACAAATATGTTATAATTATTCGACCTTCTACCCGGACGTGCGCGCTTGCTTTGAGGCGACGCCATTCTGAGTTTTAGGATTTTTATGTTTGGGAGTGACGCGAATTGATCGACAAGGAGTTAAAGACACAGGTAATCGAGCAGTACAAGACACATGGGGCGGATACCGGTTCGCCAGAGGTTCAGATCGCAATACTGACCACACGCATCAGGCAGCTGACCGAGCACATGAAGATTCACACAAAGGATTATCACTCGCGGCGGGGACTTCTCATAATGGTAGGCAAGCGGCGCAAGCTGCTTCAATACCTGAGAAACAAGGACTTCGGCAGATACCAGGGCCTCATTCAGAGGCTTGGCCTGCGTCACTAGAGCCTTACTGAACGCGTATTTACGCTATGCAAATTCTCGGCATCGCCGGGTTTTTGCATAGCTTTTATTTTGTGCGCGCTCCCGCGGCGGCTTTTAATTTGTCTGAACTATCAGGCCTTTGATTTCAAATTCGTATAAATCAGTCCTTCTCTGGAACTTGCGCTTACGCCGTCCTCTTTGCGCCGCCTTTGATGTACAATAGAATGTGTTGTCAAAAGAAGATAGAGGAGGAAGAGAAAAAAATGGCTGAGACGTTTAGCCTCGAACTGGGTGGCAGGACCATCTCGTTCGAAACGGGCCGGATGGCCAAACAGACAAACGCGTCGATACTGGCGCGGTGCGGGGATACGGTGGTGCTCGTCACGTCGGTGATATCGGACAAACCGAGGGAAGGGCTGGATTTTTTTCCGCTTCTCGTGGATTACGAGGAGCGCTATTACTCCGCCGGAAAAATCCCAGGCGGGTTCATCAAGCGGGAGGGACGTCCGTCGGAGTCGGCCATTCTCTCGGCCCGGGTCATAGACAGATCCATACGCTCCCTCTTCCCGGAGTATATGCGCAATGACGTTCACGTGGTCAGCACTGTCCTCTCCGTCGATCAGGTGGTGGCGCCGAATATAATTGCGATAAACGCCGCGTCGGCGGCTTTGGCCATATCGGACATACCGTGGAACGGGCCGATTGGAGCTGTCAAGATAGCCCACATAAACGGCAGCTTCGTTGTAAATCCTACAGAGCAGGAGCTGCCAGACTGCGATCTCGAACTCGTAGTGGCGGGTCACAAGGGCGGCGTTACGATGGTCGAGGCAGAAGCCGGCGAGGTCTCCGAGGAGCTCTTGATAGACGCGCTCGAGCTGGCTCAGAGGGAGATCGACAAAATTGTGGATTTCATCCTCGGCATGAGGGAGCGGGTCGGCAAGGAGAAGATCGTCATTCCCGACCCGGCGCGCATACCGGAGATAGACCAGTGGGTCGAAAGTGAGCTATGGAACGACCTTTACAGCGCCATTCAGCTGCATGGAAAGGCCGAACGGGCCAACGCGATAAACGCTATTTCCAAGAGGGCGGTCGAGCATTTCGCGGAGAGCTATCCGAACTCGAAACAGTATATAACAGGGCTTATGGACGAACTTACGAAGAAGGGCGTCAGAAAGCTCATCCTGGACGACAAACGCAGGGCGGACGGTCGGGCTATGGACGAACTTCGCCCCATAACGTGCGAGGTCGGAGTACTCCCAAAGACGCATGGGTCGGCTCTGTTCACTCGCGGGGAGACGCAATCGCTCTCAGTGACGACACTCGGCATGGTCGGCAGCGACGACCAGCTCCTCGACGGCATCAAGCTGGATGAGCCGCCCAAACGATTCCTGCTGCACTACAACTTCCCTCCTTATTCGGTCGGCGAGGTTCGCCCTATGAGGGGACCCGGCAGGCGCGAGATAGGGCACGGCGCACTGGCCGAAAAAGCCCTCCGCACGATGATGCCCTCCGAGGAGGAGTTCCCCTACGTAGTGCGCATGGTCTCGGATATCCTGGAGTCGAACGGCTCCAGCTCGATGGCGAGCGTATGCGGCGGCAGCCTCTCTATGATGGACGCCGGAGTGCCAGTCAAAAAACCGGTCGCCGGCGTCGCCATGGGACTCATAGCCGACAACGGCAAGTTCGGGATCCTGACTGACATTCAGGGGTTGGAGGACCACTACGGAGACATGGACTTCAAGGTCGCCGGCACAAAGGACGGCGTGACTGCCCTTCAGATGGACAACAAGGCGGGCGGAATAACGAGGGCCATACTGGAACAGGCGCTCGGCCAGGCAAAGCGCGGCAGGCTTCAGATACTCGACAAGATGGCCGAGTCCCTGCCGGGACCGCGCCCCGAGATATCGCCGAACGCCCCTCGCATACTGACAATGATGATCGACCCTGATAAAATTCGCGAGATCATAGGTCCTGGCGGCAAGATGATCCGCTCGATAGTGGCCCAGACCGGCGCCAAAATAGACGTGGAGGACGACGGCAGGGTCTATATTTCGGCCGTTGAATCAAACGCGGCGGAGATGGCGATGAAGATAATCTCGGATCTGACGCGCGAGATAAAAGCCGGCGAGACGTTCATAGGGCGCGTGACGAGGATGATAAACTTCGGCGCGTTTGTCGAGGTACTCCCGGGCAAGGAAGGCCTCCTCCACGTGAGCGAGATAAGCTCGCACCACATACCGAGGATAGAGGACGCCTTCGACGTTGGCGACGAAGTGCTGGTCACAGTCAAGGAGATAGACGACATGAACCGCATAAACCTCTCCCGCAAGAGGGTGCTAGAACAGAGCGCTTCGGCGGAAGCCAACCCGCTCTTCGCTCCGCAGCTCCCAATAGAGCGCGCGCGCGACGAGCGCTACTCGACTCTTCCAAAGGGCGAGCCGGCTCCCAGGCGCGATTCACGCCCCGGCGGGGACAGGGGCGATCGCCCTCGCGGCAACTTCCGTTCCGACAGAAGACGGGACGGAAGGTAATAGTATTCCTTCAAGGAGATGATCTCTATGGCCCATTACGACGGACCGGAAGCAAAAAAATTTGACAGCGGCGACGTAACGAGTCCGTTCGACCTGTTCAAGTCCTGGGGCATAAACGGCGCTATAGCCGCGACTGTGGACGGCAAGCCTGTGGATTTGCACGCAAAGCTATCGGACGGCGGCGCCGTATTGCCTGTCATGCCGGACACTCCGGAGGGGCTGGGTATACTGCGCCACTCCGCGTCCCACCTCATGGCCCAGGCGATTCTGCGCCTCTACCCCAGCGCCCGGTTCGGCGTGGGTCCGTCCATAAAGGACGGGTTCTATTATGACGTTCTCTTCCCCAAGCCGATCTCGGAGGAAGATCTGCCCGCGATAGAAGCCGAGATGAAAAAAATATCAAAGGAGAAGCTGAGAATAGAGCGGGTCGAGATGACATCCCGAGATGCCTTGAAAAAATTCAAGGACGATAATTTCAAAACTGAGCTGATCACCGATATCGGGGCGGAAGGCGTCTCCCTCTATGGCCAGGGCGAATTTTGGGATCTGTGCCGAG
The DNA here is from genome assembly GCA_031290235.1 of Synergistaceae bacterium. Classification (GTDB taxonomy): domain Bacteria; phylum Synergistota; class Synergistia; order Synergistales; family Synergistaceae; genus JAIRWR01. The sequence goes on from JAITNX010000212.1 coordinate 7,560, forward strand.
GTCCGCACGTCCCGAACACCGGAGAGCTAAAACACTTCAGGCTGCTCTCCCTTGCCGGGGCATACTGGAGGGGCAGCGAGAAAAACGTAATGCTCACTCGAATCTACGGAACAGCCTTCGCGGACGCCGCCTCCCTCGAAGAGTACATAACCCGAATGGAAGAGGCCCGTAAGCGCGACCACAGAAAGCTGGGGCGCGAGCTCGACCTCTACAGCTTCCAACCTGAGGGACCCGGATTTCCCTTCTTCCACCCCAAGGGCGTGGTGCTGATGAACACCCTTGTGGACTTCTGGCGGCGCGAACACACAAAACGAGGCTACAGCGAGATAAAGACCCCGCTCATACTGGACAGGGAACTTTGGCTGCGCTCAGGACACTGGGATCACTACCGCGAGAACATGTACTTCACTGAGATAGACGAGCACCCGTTCGCGATAAAGCCGATGAACTGCCCCGGCGGCATCCTGGTCTACAAGACCGCAATCCACAGCTACCGCGACATGCCGATGAGGATTGCGGAGCTGGGAACGGTTCACAGACACGAGCGTTCGGGCGTCCTGCACGGCCTGATGAGGGTCCGCTGCTTCACCCAGGACGACGCCCACATCTACTGCACCGAGGACCAGATCGGCGGCGAGGTCAAGGGTGTCATGGACCTGGACAAGTTCGTCTACAATATATTCGGCTTCAAGTTCAGCGTCGAACTCTCGACAAGGCCGGAGAACTCCATGGGCGACCCCGCGCTGTGGGACTTGGCTGAGAAGCGCCTTCAGGAGGCGCTCGAGGAGACAAAGACTCCCTACAGAGTCAACCCCGGCGACGGCGCCTTCTACGGCCCCAAGATCGACTACCACCTGGAGGACAGCATCGGCCGCACGTGGCAGTGCGGCACCATACAGCTCGACTTCCAGATGCCGGAAAAATTCGACATAACGTACAGAGGAAGCGACGGCGCGGAACACCGCCCTGTCATGCTTCACCGCACGATACTGGGTTCGCTGGAGCGCTTCATAGGGATACTGGTCGAACACTACGCCGGCGCGTTCCCCTACTGGCTCGCACCGGTCCAGGCCAGGATAATCCAGGTAAAATCCGAGTTCGAAGGCTACTCCGCGGAGGTCGAGGCCTCGCTGAAAAAACTTGGCGTGAGAACGGAGCGAGACGTCCGCGACGAAAAACTCGGCAAAAAAATCCGCGACGCCCAGATGGATAAAATCCCATACATGCTCGTAATAGGCGCGCGCGAGGCCGAGAACCGAACTGTCTCGGTCCGCTCGAGGTCCGGCGGCGAGCTCGGCGCTAAGACGCTTGACGAGCTCTCGTCGATCCTCGAGGGAGAGTTCAGCCCATTTTAAAAAATCGAAGGCCTCGGGCAAAAGATCCGGGGCCTTCTCGTTAAGCGAATGGAGGTTTATCTTGAAATGAGAAGGAACTCATCGTTTTACGCTCTGATATTTGCCGCCTTAGCGCTCTTCGCGCTCGGCGCCGGGGGGTGCGGTGGAGGAGGCGGCCTCGCTTCGGCGGTCCGTCTCGAGGACGACTACTACGCTTACGTCAACGCCGATTGGCTGGCAGAGACCGAGATACCGCCGGACGAGGCGTGGGTCTCAGCTTTTACAGAGATTGAGACTGAGATCCGCGCCACCCTGATCGCTGACCTCGACGCGATGGCATCAGGCACGAAGAGCGCGGACAACCCTGGAATTAAGATGGCGGTCGAGTACTACAGGCTGTTCCGTGACTTTGACAAGCGCGACCTGGACGGATTTGCCCCGGCCAGCGCGGATTTCAGCAGGATAGATGCTCTGGAAAACCTGGCCGGCCTCTCCTCTCTGGCGTCCGCTTGGATCTATGATGTGATGCCGCTGCCTTTCACTGTAGAGGTCGTAAAGGATATGTCCGATGTGACTAGATATATTGTGGAAATCGGCATGGGCAGCCCGTTCTTGTCGGACGTGAGCTACTACGACGAGGGCAGCGAGGAGGGGAAGAGAAGGAAGGGACTGCTCGAGGAAATGCTGGTGGAGTTATTCAAGGCCGCCGGGTTTGACGACGCGTCCGCGCGCCTGGAGACGAGGAGCGCCATGTCGTTCGACGCCCTGCTGGGGGCGAAACAGCCTGACGCGGAGACCAAGGAAAACTCCGCGTACTACAATAATCATGTCCCCATCGATGGACTCGCCGCAAAAAGCAGGAATATCGACTTCGGCCTGTTGGTCGAGCGGCTGGCCGGCGAGAGACCCGGCGTGGTAAACGTCGTGAATGAGGCTTTCTTCGACTCGTTCGACGACCTGTATAATGAAAAAAATTTCGCTGCCATGAAGAGCTGGCTGAAGGCAAAGTTTCTGTACAACTACTCGGGATACCTGAGCGGCGATTTCCTGTCGTCGAGATGGCGGTATTACGCTGCGTTGGATGGCGCGGAGGAGAAGACCGATAAAAGCGAGATCGCATACTCGTATGTCACCGCTGAATTTGGCGAAGCGATCGGCATATACTACGGCCAAAAATATTTCGGCCCTGAGGCGAGGGAAAAAGCGACCGGGATGATTCGGGACCTCGTGGCTGTCTACAGAAAGAGGCTGGAGGACAACGACTGGCTCGGCGGCGCGACGAAGGCCATGGCGATCCGCAAGCTGGACGCTTTGCAGATCAACGTTGGATACCCTGACGAACTTCCCCCTGTTTACGATTTTTACAGCGTCACGCCGCATGGCGATGGAGGTACGGTGTACGGGAATATCTCTGCTTTGGGGCGCGCGTGGCGTCTGCACAATTTCTCGCTGTACGGAAAGACTCCGGATCGGGCGCTATGGATTACGAGCGGTTATGTCGTCAACGCGTTCTACCAGCACACTGATAACTCGATCAATTTCCCCGCCGGAATCCTGAATGCACCCTTTTACTCGCAGGATCAGAACGACTCGACAAACCTCGGCGCCATAGGAGTACTGATGGGGCATGAGGTATCGCACGCGTTCGACTCCAACGGCTCGCTCTTCGACGAGAACGGCAGCATGAAAAACTGGTGGACCGAGGAGGACGCGGCCGAGTTTGGGAGGCGCACAGACGCGATGATCGCCCTCTTCGACGGCATCCCTTACGGGGGAGGCAATGTGAACGGCAGGCTGACGCTCGGCGAGAACATTGCCGACGCGGGCGGGCTCTACTGCGCGCTTGACGTCCTCAAAAGCAAGCAGGATGCCTCGCTCGAAGAATTCTTCGAAAGTTACGCGATACTCTGGAGGGCAAAGCTCAGACCGGAGTTCGAAACGTTCTTGCTGACGGCGGATCCCCACGCGCCGATGAAGTTGCGCCTCAACGTGCAACTCTCGAACTGCGACGCCTTCTACGAGACCTACGATATCGCCGAGACCGACGATATGTATATGACTCCGGAGAAGAGAGCGAAAATCTGGTGATCGGAGAATCTGTATGGCTGAATTGTTAAAGGATATTTATGATGCTGACTTCCTTCGTCAGTTTGGAAATAAAATTCAGGCCGTTTACAAGCCATTTGACGTCGCTGCTTTCATTGGCATGGCGATTGAGGATATATGGGACAGTATGACCCTTAAAGCTCGGGTGCGGAAAATCACGGAAACGCTTGGGATGCTTCTGCCGGATTGTTATAATGAGGCGCTCGCGATATTAGTTGGAATAGCGGATGAGTGCGCCGGGTTCCCTTATGTGGTTTTCCCGGATTTTGTCGCCGTATATGGGCAGAACGCGGGCGATTGGGAGAAGTCCATGGACGCGCTTGAACTTTTTACGCAAAAATATTCGGCTGAATTTGCCATAAGACCATTTCTCCTGAAAGAACCGGAGCGCGTTATAGAGCGGATGAAGATATGGGCGAAACATCCCAGCGAGCACGTCAGAAGGTTTTCCAGCGAGGGATGCCGCCCGCGTCTGCCATGGGGTGAAGCGCTTCCAATGTTCAAGAAAGACCCATCGCCCGTTATCTCCGTGCTGGAATTGCTGAAAGCCGACCCGTCGCTATATGTGCGCAAGAGCGTCGCAAACAACCTGAACGATATCTCGCATGACAACCCGGACGCGACACTTGAAACAGCGGAACATTGGAAAGGCCACGGCCCCGACACGGACTGGATTATACGACGGGGCTGCCGCACTCTGATTCGAAAGGCCAACACGAGGGCGATGGCGCTGTTTGCTTACGAAAGCGCAGCGGATGAGAGGCCGCTTGTCGGCAGCGCCGAGTTTTCGGTGTCGCCGTTGGAATTGGCGATTGGCGAGAGATGCGAACTGCAATATACGATTACTGTACGCGACGGCGAGCCTTTGCATTTACGTCTCGAATATGGAATCGACTTCGTCAGTACACATGGGCGAACATCGCGCAAAACCTTCTTCCTGTCGGATAAGACGGCGGGCGGAGGCGCTCGTCTCTCCGGGCGGCGTAGTCATAGCTTTGAGAACAAAACGACACGCCGTCATTATCCTGGAAATCATCGGATCGTATTGCTGGTCAACGGACAGGAAGTCGCGTCAAAGACATTGTTGATTACGCGGTAACGGTCGGATTTGCTTCATAGCCAGCCTCTCGATATCGGCAACGACTACATGGCGTGTGGTAAAATTTTAGAACTCCGCCCCCATGAGCTGAACATTTACGAGAACGGGAGGACTGAGCAAAACGACACTCTCTCCAAAACATACTTTTAAACAACAGTTCCTCCTGATAATGCCTGAGCTGCTGTTGATGGCGGCGGCCTGTTTTTGCGTCTGGTACACACAGAGCGGATTTCCTCGTGAAATTATCCTGTCCGATACCGGCGTGTGGGATCTGCGTGCGGTCGATTTTTCACAAAAGATCGTCCGGTTTGAGGGTAAAGTGGAATATATAGAGGACGCGCTTCTGACGCCGGAGGAGTTTGCTCTTCGCGCTGACGAAGCCGTGATTGCGGACACGCGCTACACCGGGGCGCGTTACGGAACTAGCCGAATACGCCTGCTGGTTCCGGAGGGCATGAGCTGTGCGATCTCGGAGAACTCACCGCTGGGAGCCGTCAGAATCTTTCTGAACGGTGAATGGATGGAAGATTTGGGCCGTCCGGGGCATGACGCGGAAAGCGCGATTCCCGCCGGGGCTTTTTTTTATTATACTCTGCGCCCGCGCGGGGGCGTCATCGAAATCGTGCAGCAGGTCTCCAATTTCGCACACCGGATAAACGAGAGTCACGCAGGCTACATGATCGGAAGCGTCGGCCTCATGCGCTCCTTCTTCATACGAACCACCCACATGACGGCGCTCGTCATGGGTTGTTTTCTGGCGCTTTTTTTCGTTCATCTCACCCTGTGGTTCATGTTCCGCAGCTATCGGCCCAACCTGTATTTCGCGTTCTTCTGTTTTGTCTGGATGGTCCGCACCGCGGTGGTCGAGCGCAATCCCTTTCTCGATATGTTTCCGCGCGTTCTTTGGGAGATCCCGTTTCGCGTCAATTATCTCACTGTGCCTCTGACGATTATCCTGTTGACTTTGATCATGAACATGCTGTTTCCGGAGAGCATGCCCAGGATTTACAAACGGGTCGCCTACACAACGGGTGTCCTGTTCGCCATGTTGTCCCTGTTTATGGACACCGTTCCCCTGTCGTCGAGCCTTATATGGTACGAAGCGACGACTCTCGCGCTGCTTGTCTGGTATATCCCCTGCCTTGTCATAAGGCTTTGGAAAAACAGAAAAATAACTCTGCCTCAGAGTATTTATCTCGTTGGAGTCGT
>JAITNX010000122.1 GCA_031290235.1 Synergistaceae bacterium
TCCACGGGTTTCGCGACGAAGTGTTCCCCCTGCTTCTTCGCGCCGGCCACGATCCGCATCAGCCAGATGCAGCCGATGACGAGCATGGCGCCGCAGGAGATGAAGCCCACCACCGCGCCGGACATGAGGTCCAGCTGGGAGACGTTCTTCACGATTTCCTGCAGAGCCGCGGGGGGCTCCTGTATGATTTTGTTCAGCGCGTTGACCGGAATCGCGTTGTGGATCTGCGGCGCGCCCGGCGCGATCATGGCGAAGGTGGAGCAGCCGAAGGTGAGGGCCGCGGGGATGAAACGTCTCGGAAGGTCCGCCTCCCTGAAAATCTGGAGCGCTATGGGGAACACGCAGAAGCTGATGACGAAGGCGCTCACTCCGCCGTAGCCCAGGATGCCGCAGGCCAGCGGGACGGAAATGATGGCCTTGTCCTTACCGAAGAATTTTATTAAGAGCTGCGCGATGGCTTTGGCGCCGTTGGTCACCTCCATCATCTTCCCTAACAGGGTTCCCGTCAGGAATATCAGGTAATTGGCTTTCATGAACCCTACAAAACCCGTCATATAGTGGTTCTTGAGCGCCTCGTAAAGGTCAATCTGTCCCGACAGGGCCACGATTGTCGAACACAGGAGCGCGATGACGAAGATATTGACGCCCTTCATGATCAAAAACATCAAAAGCCCCAAACCGAAAATAATACCGAGAATGCTGATTGTCACTTCATCCATATTTCTCCCCCGTCTCATAATGTGATGTGTAAACCGATAAACCTCTGCAGACGTCGAGACTCCCGTTCCGCAGCGTCTATCCCCTCCCTTCAGGTCCTCAATGAAGAACCCATGAGTCCTTTGGGCAGGGCTCACAGGTTCCTCGTCAACAGGCCGGGTTATGAGTAAATGGTCATTGAGCTGAAATATGAAATATGATGGAAACAGTTGCTCCGTTACAAATCCATAGCGAGTTCCAGCTTCTCGTCCGGTTTCTTCGTATCCGGCCAGAGATAGGAACCGCCCACCGTCACAAGGAGGGTAATCGCTATTACGTTGACGTACCAGGGAAGCGTTCCCGGCCACTTCAGGCCGGTAAGGGAGAGCAGGTTCAGGACCAGCGCGACGGCGAGAGCGGCGCTGACGCCTCGTCGACTGGCTTTTCTCCATAACAGGCCGATGATGAAGGTTGGGAACGTGGCCGTCATCAGGGTACCCCATCCGAAAGTTCCGATGATCGCCACGCCCTGCGGGTTGGATACGGAAAAGAAGATGGCGACGACGCCGATGATGAACATGATGACGCGAGAGAAGAGCAACTGCGTTTCCGGTTGCATGCGCAGCCCGAGAGAGGCGGGAATATCTCTGGAAACGGCGGTGGAGGCCACGGACAGATACATGCTCGCCGAGGACATCGCCGCCGCGAGAACCGCCGCATAGACGAAAAGCTGGGTGGTGATGCCGCAGTAATCGGCAAATACAAAGATCGCCTGATCCGACCGGGCAAGGGGCGCTACTTTGCCGGTGGCGACGAGGTGCATCACTGCGAAGCCGACAACAATGGACACGGTAGCGACAACCACATGGGACAGGCAGTTATAGAAGGCCGACTTGGGCACATCCGTGGGATCCTTCAAAGCGTACATCCTTGCGATGCACTGAGGCTGCCCGACAGTGCCGACGATGGGGATGAAGATCCAGGCGAAAATGAGGCCGGGGGCGCTTGTTCCCCAGGCGTTCATCATGTTGGGCGAGAATTCTTTCGTGATCCCGCCCGCGGTGACCGGACCGGCGGAGGAAACCGATTCCACAATGGGGCCGAATCCTCCCGTGACGAAGAAAAAGGAGCCGATGATGATGAATCCCGCGATCACCATGACGAGCCCCTGGAACGTCTGAGTCATGATGCCGCCGACTTCGCCGCTGAAAACCATGTACAGGGTCAGGATGCCGAAAATGATGAACCCGGAAATGAGTTCGTTCCATCCCATCAGGTGGGCGAGCAGTTCCGATCCGGCCTTGATTTGAGAGGCAAGGTAGGCGACGCAGCCGAGAAGCAGAATCAGGGACATCATCGCCTTGATCAGCCTGCTCCCGTCAAAACGCAAATCCGTGATGTCTCCCAGGGAGGAGACTTCGCCGACCTCGGCCATGGCCCGGACTTTTTTGGCCAGTATAAGAAAAGAAACCGGACCGGCACAGGCGGTCATCATCCACAGCCCCATGCTGTTTCCGTTGGCGTAGACCAGCCCGTTCACCCCAACAAGGGCGAAGGCGCTGACAATGCCGGACATGGTGGAAAGTCCGATGGTGATGGGGCCGAACATTGCGGTACTGCCGTAAAAAGCCTGGGCGCTTGTAACCCTTTTTCTCGCTACAAAGCCGACCCAGAAGGAAACGCCAATCAGGCCCAGCGAAAAGATCAGTATCAGTATGCGATGGAAATCCGAAATTTCATAGGACATAGGGTTCTCTCTCCTTTCGGTTAACGAAGTTTTTGCATTTTTTCGCAGAAGGCGTTCCAATCTTTTTTGGAAAGCCATTCATCGCGAAAACAAAGGAACCCCAGAGCTATGGTGACGATTCCTCCGACCCAGTAAGTGAACACAATGACGGCAAAGGAGGGGTGCATCCCCAGAATGGTGTAAGGCGGCCTGACCCCCCTGTACGCGGCGGCAAGATAGTCGGCGCCCCAGAAGCCGCCTATCCATATGATGGCCCAGATGAGAATTGGATAAATGAAGATTTTTACGGGCAGGAAACCGTTTTTCGCCATGCCGAGGGTGAGATAGATTCCTATGATGAGAACGCCCAGCCACAGCGCCTCCAGATACAGGGCATTCCAGGCGAGAACGCAGCAAACGGCCCACAGCAGAGTGGAAACCACGATCAAAGAGTCCGACATCTTTTTGATATCCATGTGTACCTCCTCCATTTTTTCTGTTTTAAATTTCCGTCAATACCCTGCGCTTTGAAGCCACTGGAATACGCCGCGTATCATTGCCATGCGCGCGGAGGAATAAGAGTGGTCCGCGTCCAGAACCAGTTCCGACACGTCGTTGGGATACGCTTTTTTCAGCGCGTCATAAAGGGGTTGATGGTTATATTCCGGCGGGCAAACCGTATCCCGCTTTCCGGCAACCAGAAGGAATTTTTTGCCTTTCAGCTCAGGAACGTAATCGACGAGGTTGTGGCTGTCTTTCATGGAAAAAATTTCTTCCACCAGGAGATCGGCGCTGGTTCCTTTCAGCGGGGTGGCGCTGACGGCTATCGTTTGTTTGAATTGCTCCTGAGCTTCTCTGCCCGCGCCGCTGAGGCGCTTTCCCACGTATCCCGCGTTCCAGCCCGACAGGTACGCGCAAGCTCTTATGTCCTGGCGCAGCTTCGCCATGTTCATTGCGATGAAACCACCCATACTGTGCCCAATCACGATTAAATTTTCCGTGTCGATACGAAATTTTTGGGCGTTCTCCGGCTTTTTGAGGGAATCGATGGCGGTCATCGTATCCTCGATGCAATTACGATAAGAAAAATTCCCCTCGCTGCCCCAGGCGCCGCGATAAGTGAAAAACGCCGCGTTGAGGCCTCCCCGGCGCAGCGCCTGCGCCAGATCGAGAGACTTTTCATTCCCGGGGAAGCCATGAAGAACCAGAGCCGTGGGATGAGGCCCCTTCCCCTCCGCCATGTAAACGAATCCATAGAGGTTGTTCCCTTTCACCTGAAACATGAAAGGCAGGTAAGTGGAGGAAAATTCCTTATCGCCCGAATTGACGTCCTCTGTTATTCCCTTTGTATTAAGAGCAAAGGCCGAACGAGAAGAAAAAATCA
>JAITNX010000007.1 GCA_031290235.1 Synergistaceae bacterium
ATGCGGTTTTATAACATTGAGGTATAGCCACGAGGCAAACAGGTGTGTTATAATAGCGCGAGACCCCAAAAAGGGTTATATCCCGGCGAGGTGGTGGGCCTCAACCGGGATAAGTATTAACCCGATTTTCTGACCCAACGCCATAAGAGTTGTAGCTTTAGTACGAACGTCGGCCAGATGATGACTGGGCGGCGTTTTTTCTTTAGCTTTTTTCTCTTTTTACTCATTGGCTCACCCCCTCCCTTGAGTGAAATAATCCAGGGTGTAAATGGGGTTCCTCCGTAACCCCGTTGTTCCGTGTTGCGTCCGGGGTCCCGCGCGTTGAAATTATATCATGCATTGTTCGATTCTATAACATTATGGGTATAATCTAATTGGCAAGGCCCCGGTTCGCATTGGGGCGATGGAAGGACGCCTCCGCAACACCCGGCAGTAGTACCGCACGGGGGGAGGTGATACGATGAAAAAGCGTAAGCCCCAAAAAAAGAGCCGACCGCGCCGTCGAGCGTGGATAGCTCTTTTTCTAAAGCTAAAACTTATTCTCAGATGGCCACGATAGGGGCGTAATTCCCCGGTCGGGCCACGAACCCGACCGGAACCCTCAACACCGGGGCTTTGCTTATTATATCATAATCCGAGATGGGGGTGGAGATAATGAAAAGCGCAGCGACAAAGGACCCGATATTCCGCGAGGTCGAGGAGACAGAAACGCGCTACTGGAACACGCCGGAGGCTCGCTACCTTCAATTCCTGGAAAAGATCGCCGACCAGATAACAAAAAAGAGGAGCAAGACCCCCTTCTTCTCAAAGTTGTGAGTCTTGCCCGCCTGCGGTTGAGTGGCTTGAAAACCACTTGCGCACGTGCGGCGGGGACGGTTATAATCCAGTGCGTTGGAGTTTTCGCAAAAATTTAAGAGAACATGCGACGGACAGAAGGGGACAACCGATATGTTGCACTGTGGAATAGTGGGGCTTCCTCTGAGCGGGAAGTCGACCGTATTTAACGTCATAACCAGGGCCGGGGCCGAGGTCAAGCCATACGCCGGAGGAAAGACAGATCCCAACAGGGCCGTCGTTGAAGTGCCGGACGCAAGGTTCGACCGGCTCGTGCGGGTGCATAACCCCAAAAAGGCCACTCCGGCTCAAGTCGAGTTCGTGGACTTGGCTGGGTTGTCAAAGGGCGCGGGCAAGGGGGCGGGCTTAGGCAACTCCTTCCTCTCGTTCGTCGCCGACGCGGACGCCCTGTTGCACGTTATCCGCTGCTTCGACAACATGTCGGTCGAACACCCCGAGGGTTCGGTAGATCCCCTGAGGGACTGGGAGATCCTCGACATGGAGCTGATATTCCGGGACCTTGGAGTTGTGGAGAACCGCCTGGGCAGGCTGTCGTCAAAGAAAAAACTTCTCCCCGAGGAGGATGTGGAGAAGGGGCTTCTGGAGCGGTGTCACTCCTGCCTGATGGACGAAAGGCCGCTGCGCTCCCTGGATCTGACGCCGGATGAGGCCCGCTCGCTGCGCGGGTTCTCCTTCGTCTCCGCGAAGCCTCAGATAATGGTGCTAAACATGGACGAGACGCAGAGGGACTTATCGAGCCTGCCGGCGGCCGCCTCTATCGGGAAGCGCATCGCGGAGACCGATGCTGGCGCGGTGGAGCTTTACGGACGCCTGGAGATGGATCTGATGGACCTCTCGCCGGAGGAGGCGGAGGAGTTCACTGAGGGCCTGTCGATAGAAGAGCCCGGGCGAGACCGCCTGATAGCGAAGGCATACGGGACGCTCGGCCTGATAAGTTTCTTCACATGCGGCCCCGACGAGGTCCGGGCCTGGACCCTTCGGGACGGGGACAGCGCCGTGGACGCGGCAGGAGCCATACATACGGACTTGGCAAAGGGCTTCATCCGCGCTCAGGTGGTTTCGTACGAAGACTACTCCGCCAACGGGGACTCGTTCGCGAAGTGCCGCGACGCCGGTGTTCTCCGCCTGGAGGGGAAGGAGTACCGGGTCAAGGATGGGGATATAATAGAGATAAGGTTCAACATATGAGAATAGGCATAGACCTTGGCGGCCATACGCTGATTGCGGCCCTGATCTCAGGGATGGAGGGAACGCCTGGGCGGGTCGGGATCGAGCGGACGATTGCCGGAAATACGCCCTCGGGCCGTTGCATCGCGGACGTGATGAGCGCCATGGCCGGCACGATTGCGGAACTTGCGCGCGGACACGATGTGAGCGGCGTCGGTGTGGCAGTGCCAGGCATGGTGGACGTGGACAGAAGGCACAACCGCAGGCTTCCGAATTTCCCGATAGAGTGGGACGACCTCGACATATCAGAGACGCTGTCGCGCGAACTGAAGCTGCGCGGGTGCCAATTGCCAGTAGCGATAGAGAACGACGCCAACTGCTACGCACTTGGGGAGGGCATTGCCGGCGAGGCCGTCGGGATGAGCGACTTCATCGTCCTGACTATGGGCACGGGCATTGGCGGCGGCATAGTGGCCGGCGGGCGCCTTCTGACAGGCGCGCATGGTATGGCGGGCGAGGTCGGCCATGTCGTGGTCGGCGGTGAAAAACCATGCGGCTGCGGCGGCGTCGGTCACGCCGAAACGCTTGCCGCGGCAGACGGCACATCGAAGAGAGCCGAGATGGCCGGACTTCCCGGAGACTTTAAAGAACTGTGGGCTAAAAGAGGGGAACCGTTGGCATCTTCCGTGCTGGATGAAACACTTGACGCCATGGCCCGTACTATCGCCACCGTATATCACGTGCTGGACCCGGAAATAGTGATAATTGGGGGCGGCATGAGCCGAGCGCCCGGCCTGAGAGAGTCGCTGCACGAGCGCACAACGCCGTACCTGTCCCGTCCCTTCAAGAATATGCTTGACGTCAGGATATCGAAGCTGGGAAATGACGCGGCGCTGTACGGCGCGGCGAGCATAGCGCTGTAAAATTCGAGCCTTGACAATTTTGACAAAAGGCCGGATTATAATGGGGCATCGGGGGAGCTGGCCGGCGATTTGAGTTTACCGGCCCTGCTGAGAGGAAGCTGCGGCTTCGACCCTTGGGACTCGGTCGGATAATGCCGATGGAGAAGATGATTTGATTGAAGGCCCAAGAGTTGTATAAATGAAGCCCCCTCGCAAATACTTATGGCAGGGGGTTTTTGTTATGAACGAAGCCGCAATCGGCGATTCCAGGACGAGGGTTTTATCGGAGTGCGCTCTCTGCGTTGCTTTAACCGTGGTTCTCTCCATGCTGAACGTATTCACAATGCCGCAGGGAGGCTCTATAAATCTCGAAATGGCGCCGATATTGGTCTTTTCCTGTCGCCGTGGGGTTAAGTGGGGGACAGCGGCCGGGGCGATGTCCGGTGTCATTCAGATAATATACGGCGGATACGTCGTCCACCCAGTTCAGGCCATACTTGACTATCCGCTCGCGTTTGCCTGCCTCGGAGTATCCGGTCTCTTCGGGCGGAGGACGATAGCCGGCATGACCGTTGCTTGCGCCTCGCGCCTCGTCTCTCACGTCGCATCCGGCGTTATATTCTTCTCGGCCTATGCCCCGGATGGCCAAAACCCGCTGGTCTACTCGCTCGTTTATAACGCCACCATAATGATCCCCTCGACGATAATCTCAATCGCGGTCGCCCGGCTGCTGCTGATCAAGCTCAGCGGAAGGCATGGTTGAGTTATTGAAAAATTAAATAATTCGGTATCTCACCCTGTTCCCGAACTTCCGCGACGAGAGCAGGCCGAGTTTCTCGAACTTCATCACGAATCCCCTTATGGTGGCGTAGGCCGCGTGTCCGAAGTCCTTCTCCAGCTTCTTCGTGGAGAAGTCCTCCATGGCGTAGACCGTCCGCGTGAAGCCCCACAGGTCGCGCTCCTTCTCGGTGATCGATCCAGCCGCCAGCGCCTCGTCGTATGCGCTTGGCACACCGTCCTCCTGTGACATGGAGTCGAGGCGGTTATAAATCTTGTCGGCGAAGAATGTAAGGAATGGGGTTATATCAGTTACTCCGCTCTGAGACGCGTTTCTGTTTATCAGCCTAAGAGCGTGGCGATATCCCCTCTCGTTTTTCGCAATGAGGCTGGAGACCGGCGCGCCGATGACCGATGGGTAGCCGCGGCGGGCCAGATACCACAGATGAATCAGCCGGGCCATGATGCCGTTCCCTTTGAAGTATGGGCGAAGGTGGACGATGCAAAAGTGTATCGCGGCGGCCTTCAGCAGATCGTTAATGTCGTCCTCCGCGTTTATGAAGGCCACCAGCCTCCTCATGTGTCTGGGAAGCTGCGAGTGGAGCGCGCCATCGCCCTCCGTCTCGCCGTGCCTGTAGTAGTTTCCAGCATGGAGTCCTCCCCTGTCCTTCGAGGTTAGTGAGTGAAGTTTGAATATGTTCTCCACTGTTATGCTCCTGGATGAGTCCGAGATAAAATCGAGTCCGGACTTTATCCTCAGTGTTCTCCCGGCTTCGCTCTCCTGGTCGTATGGCGTTCCTTCCAGGAAGAGGGAGGACGCGATCTCCCTGTCCATGAAACGCTGAAGCGCCGACTCACCGCAAGGCGGCGCGAAAAGAACCCTGTAAGCCGACGCCTTAACGCGAATCCTGTTCTCGATGCAGCAGATCGGATTTCCGCCGACATCGAGTATCGGCAGACAGCGATAGAATCCACCCTTGAGAAGAGTTATGAACTCGGCTGCGGCCTCCATCGAGTACAGACGCCGCAGCCTCTTGAAATTCGCCGCTCCAGGGTCGGAGAACATACGAGCAAAGAGCTCAGCATCCACGCAGACCACCCCTTCGATATAAAAAAGTATCAGACTTTGATGCTTGCATCAATTTTAAAACAATGTTAAGCAGTGTCCGATCATTTGTCAACAGCTGCGCGCGGTTGCACCGTGATTGGCAGGGTCAAGGAATTAAAAAAATTTAGCTGATATCGTTTCGTATCAGAGAGGTGTCGCGCTTTACGGAAGCGCGAATTTATCGCTAGAGGCCTAAAGGGTAAAGCGTAAAATTAGGCTATACGCTATACCCTTGTTCAGGCAAATCAAAACAAACGTTTGAACGCGAAGCGGTATCAATTATGCGACCGCGGCCTCGGCTTGCGGCGCTGGGACGTTGATCGCCATCCAGACGCTGGTTTTCGCGTCCGCGATTCCAAAGACACAGCCGCCCGGGTGCGTCATGCAGTTTCCTCTGCTGTGGATTATGTACCCATCCCCAGGGCTGCGCAGCTCCTCTATCGTCTCGAACGTCCTGGGGGATATTATTCTGGCGAGCAGCTGTCCCTCCTGGACGCCGGCAAGGAGGCTGGGAGAACCCATAGCCAGCTCGACGTATCCGCCGTTCATCGGCGATATTCGCCACAGGTCGCCCACCTGGAGATATTTTTCGCAGTAGCTGGGATTGCCATCCAGCATCCCGAGAAACTTCAGGATTCCCATCAACCCGGCCACGTTTGCGTCTATCCAGTCGCGGGGAGCATCCTCGCTGAGCCCGCCGATTTCGGGAGTTATGGCTGGGATGCCGCTATTTGCCCAGGCTGGTGTCATTGTGCCGCAGCCGGCCCCGTCGCCGGCGAAGGGGGACGTCTCGCGCAGCACCGGGAAACCGTAGGCCAGCGCCATCCCCGTGCTCGCCTTGGTTGCGGACATGTCCTCGTAGTTAGCGCGATATCCTGTGTTGGCCATCATCCTTCCCCTTGAGCTGGCGCGATAGTCGATCAGATAGTTTGCGTGGGTCATAAACTCCTTCTCTATCACCCTCGATATTGTGCCGCTGAGGTGGTTCGGCCCTCTTGCCGGCCAGTTTGCGTCAGGTTCATCCGTATTGTCCATAAGCCGCCTCGTGTCTGGGTCGAAAGCCAGGGCGTTAGCCACCGGAATGGCGATGATGTTTCCCTTGAGTGTGCCTATGTCCAGCCGCTTGAGCAGTTCCCTGATGATGAGGACAGGGGACCACTCCCTCCCGTGCAGCATGGACGTCAGCAGAAGCGTCGGTCCATCCTCAACGCCGGCCAGAACGTGGGCAGTTATATCTATGTCCACGCCAAGCCCCTTGATCACATGTTTGGTGATAATCATCCTGGTACCGCGTTCAATTTCTTCTCCACAAATTTTCAGCATTGTTACTAAACACTCCTCTCGACTTCTGTATTGTCGACGCCGGCGACGGTCCCCGCTTGCCGTCGTCCGTCCGTCACTCTGTCCCCGCGCGGTGACAGGAGTCAGGGATCATTGCCAAAGATCTATATATTAACAACTAAACGAGTCAAATACCTTAATTATAATGTGCAACTCGTCAGGTATGCATTATATCATGAGATAAAATCCGCCGCATTCATAAAATAACTAATATTGAGCCGTGTCTTTTCCCACGAAGAACCCGCTCGGAGGTTTTTTTATCGCAAAACAGGGTAATTTGCAGTTATAATGAATGAAGGGTGAAGCGTAAAAGTCAGGTTATATCATTGAGTTCAGGCAAATTAAAAACAAACGCTTGATCGCAGCTTGGTATCGAGCGCTGGGGGGCTTTATAAGGGTGTCTTCAAAAAAAACGAACGGACTTCTGCATATAATAAGCCATACCGACCTGGACGGGGTGACTGCCGCTGCCCTTGCGTGGCACGTCCATCACGCGGAGGGAAACCCGATCAGGGTGTCCCTGACAGGTTACGGCGAGGTTGACAACCTCATAATAGAGACATTCAGGAGCGGGGGCAGGATGATCGCGCTCGATCTCTCGCCTCAATTTCAGGCGACTGTGGACGAGATAGACACCTCGTTTCCTCAGGAGGGCACCCCGTTTCTCTTTGACCATCACGCCAGTACGTTCGAAAAACTTTCGAACAGGCCGTGGATAGTGTTGGACGTGAACCGCTGCGGCGCCGCGGTCTATTGGGATTGGCTGCATTCCGGAAACGCGGACGAGAAGGCGCTTGGCAGGGTGCGCCCACTGGATGGCATAGTGAAAGTAGCCAACGACAGGGACCTCTGGATAAACGAAAACCCTGACGGAAGGCTGTGGCAGGCTATGGTGACCATGTGCGGCGAGTGGGGCGCCTTCGCGCGGCTCGTCGCGAATCCGGGCGCGGCTTTTACCGACTCCGAGCGTGACGCGGTACACGGCTTCGTTGCGCGCCAGGAGGAGCGGTTTCAAATGGCGCGTGAGCACTTGACGCACAGCAGGATAGGAGGGGCAAACGGGCCGGGGGACATGTCGTTCCTTGGAGACGGCTACCTCGAGTTCGGCGACACATCCGACTTTTGCGGCATGATTCTGGACAGGCCGGAGGACGCGAAGAAAGCGCCGCTGTTGGTCGCTCTAGCGTACAAAAAGCCCGGAGGCAATTGGGCGGTCTCGCTGAGAAGCCGCGAGGGACTGGCAGGCAGGGTCGTCTCCCTGTTAAAGGACGGGCGGAGGATCCGGGGCGGAGGCCATGGCGACGCCGCCGCGCTCTACTTTCCATCCAACTACAGCGAGAGCGGCATAAAGGACAGCATAGTCGCGGCCCTGGCAGCCCAAAATGAGAGTTCGTCCGGGTTGGGAGTCACCCTTGGCGATCTGTTGAAGGGCGCGCTGTAATGCCGGATGAAGAATTGAGATTGTTGATATTCCATGCCTCGGTCGGTACCGGCCACATCGCCGCGGCCGAGGCCCTGGGCGAGTGGTGCGGCGCGCTGCGCCCCGGATCGGAGATAATGAAAAAGGATCTCCTGCGATATGCCCCCAAATGGCTCGCCAGGAGCGTCAGGTCGTCGTATCTCGCGATGGCCAGGCGCTACCCGTGGATATGGGAGCGGCTTTACAAGGACACGGACGTGAGGAGCGGAGTCGCCGCGCGCTTCTGGAACGGACTTGGCAGGGGTGTAAGCAGGGCATGTCTCAAGAAGCTCATGGCGGAGGTCAAGACATTCAAGCCGAACGTCGTCCTGACGACCCACTTCTTTGGCATGTCCGCCCTATTGGACGTCTGGGAGCACTCGATCCCGATATATTTTGTCGCGACGGACTATGCCACACACCTGTTGCAGCGCGACCCAAGGTTTGACGGCTGGTTCGTCGGAAGCGAGGAGGCGTCGCGCCAGTTCAGGGCAGACAACGTGCCGTCGTGCGACGCGACCGTGAAAAATTTCGGTATACCTGTGTCGCGGTCGTATTCCGAACCGCCAGACAGGGGCAAATCCCGAAAGAAGCTGTCTGTCGGCGACGGAGAGGTCCTTGTGTCAATAACCGGCGGGGGCATCGGGGCTGGAGCGATGGACGTCATAGCCGACTCCATGCTCGACCGCAAGGACTGGCGGGTCGAGATCCTGTGCGGCGCCAACAGAAGCATGTACGAGACGCTGAGGGACAAGTATTATCCATTCAAGAACGTCAACGTATGCAGCTACGTCAACAACATGCAGGACTATTACGCGGCGAGCGACATGGTGGTCCTCAAGCCAGGCGGACTGTCGGCGGCCGAGGCCACTGCCTGCGGCGCGGCCATACTGCTCATGGACCCGCTGCCAGGGGTTGAGAGATACAACTGCGAGTATCTGCTGGAGCATGGGGCCGCCCGGAAAATTTACGAGATCAGAAGGACCGGCGAGCAGGTAGAGGAGCTGATCGCCTCCCCCCTTGAAATTCAGCGGATGAGGGAGAACGCGAAGGCCCTTGGCAAGCGGAACGCGGCCAGGGATATAATAAACTGGCTGATCGAGTCACTGAATGAGGGAATGAATGTAGTATAATTACGTCCTAATAGGAGTTCGTTCGGGACACACGACGCTGGGGAGGGTTGATATATGGCTGAGGTCTCGTTGTCGGGAATCGATTTGAAGAAAAAACTCAGAAAAAAGGGCCGCGCTGGGGAGATTTGGCGGCGTTTCAAAAAAAACAAGACCGCGATGGTCGGCTTGTTTATATTTGTTCTTATCGTGTTGGTAGTTCTCTTTGCCGACCTCATAATTTCCTATAACCTGGCAATCACCCAAAAGATCGCGGACCGGTTCATAGCGCCGGGAGTGAAGGGCCATATCTTTGGCACGGACAACTTCGGACGCGATATCATGGCGCGCATCGTACACGGCTCGCGAAACTCCCTCCTCGTCGGCATCGGCGCGGTGACGTGCGGCATAATAATAGGGGGGCTGTTGGGGGCGATTTCGGGTTTCTACGGCGGGTTCATAGATTCCGCCATAGTCCGAACCCTGGACACCGTCATGTGCATCCCCCTCATGCTTCTTGTGCTGTCCATTGTGGCCGCGCTCGGCGCAAGCCTCGTCAACGTGCTCATTGCGATGATGATAGCCAATGTGCCCCATTATACGAGGATAGTGCGGGCCGCCGTGCTCTCTGTAGTGGGACAGGATTACATCGAGGCCGCGAGGGCGTGCGGCACGCCTGATTTTTTGATAATAATCACTCACGTAATCCCGAACGCGATCGGCCCGATCATAGTTCAGGCCACGATGGCGGTCGGCACGATGATAATAAACGCGGCAGGGATAAGTTTCCTCGGGATGGGCATTCAGCCGCCGACGCCGGAGTGGGGCGCCATGCTCAACGAGGCGAAGAACTACATGCTCAACTATCCTTATACCGTCATATTCCCAGGCCTGTCGATAGGACTCACCGCGCTTTCGCTGAATCTGATGGGCGACGGCCTCCGCGACGCCCTCGACCCCAAGCTGAAGGATTGAGACGGCAATGACAGCGGGATCGGCGGCAACCGGCGAAAAAATCCCTGTCCTCGACGTACGGAACCTGGAGGCTGTCTATCGGACGGACGAGGGGGTGGTTTATGCCGTAAACGGCATAAGTTTTACAATCGCCGAGAGGGAGACCATCGGCCTAGTCGGGGAGACTGGCGCTGGCAAGACTACAACGGCGCTCTCCATACTCAGGCTTTTGCCGGAGCGCACCGGCCACGTCCTGGGCGGGGAGATCCTATATAAAGGCCAGGATCTTCTGAAAAAGGACATAGACGAGATGCGCATGATAAGGGGCGCCTGCATCTCCATGATATTTCAAGATCCCATGACCGCGTTGAACCCCACCCTGTCAGTGGGAGATCAGATACTGGAGTCGCTTGAAATCCACAACACTGACGGCCATCCGCCCGAGGCGCTGGAGACAAGGGTCGACGAGCTTCTGAGGCTCGTCGGCATATCGCCAGGCAGGAAGGGCGAGTACCCGCACCAGTTCTCCGGCGGGATGAAACAGCGTATAGTCATTGCGATAGCCCTGGCCTGCGAGCCGATGCTCCTGATAGCGGACGAGCCGACGACGGCCCTGGATGTCACGATACAGGCTCAGGTCCTCGTGCTGATGGAGGAGCTGAAGACCAAGCTGGGGACCTCCATGATAATGATAACCCACGACCTCGGAGTGGTCGCCAAGACCTGCGACAAGGTGTCTGTGATGTACGCGGGGGAGATCGTCGAGTACGGGACAGCAAAGGATATTTTCGAGGGAACCAGACACCACCCATATACAGTCGGACTTTTCAAGGCAATTCCCAGTCTCAACGAGTCGACGCGCAGGCTTCAGCCGATAGACGGTTTGATGCCGGACCCGAGCGATCTTCCCCAGGGCTGTAAGTTTCACCCAAGGTGCCCCAAGTGCCTGGAAGAGTGCCGGGACGGCCATCCCTTCCTGTACGACGAGGGCGGGCACAGGATTCTGTGCAACCTCTTTAGGGGAGAAGGATTATGAGCGTCCTCCTGCGCACCGTCGGCCTGAAAAAATATTTCAAGATCGGCAAAAGCGCTTTCCTGCACGCGGTCGACGACGTGAACATCGAGATAGAGGAGGGAAGCACCCTTGGCGTGGTCGGTGAGTCCGGCTGCGGCAAATCCACCCTTGGCAGGCTGGTGCTTGGCCTGCTGCCTGCCACATCCGGCGAGATCTTCTATGACGGCAAGGATATACTGCGCTGCGGCAAGGCCGAGATGGCGGAACGCCGCAGAAAGATGCAGATCATTTTTCAGGATCCTTATTCGAGCCTCAATCCGCGCATGTCCGTGTTCGAGCTGATCTCCGAGCCGCTCGTCATGAACAAAGCCTGCCGCGGCAAGGAGGAGCAGCTGGCGCGAGTTATGGAGCTGATGGACACAGTCGGCCTCGCGGATAGGTTTATAAACTCGTATCCGCACGAGATGGACGGCGGCCGCCGTCAGAGGATAGGCGTGGCGAGGGCGCTGGCCCTGAGGCCCAGGTTCATAGTATGCGACGAGCCCGTCTCCGCGCTGGACGTGTCCATTCAGGCTCAGATATTGAACCTGTTGATGGACATGCAGGAGGAGATGAAGCTCACATACATGTTCATCACCCACGACCTGTCGGTTGTCAAGCACATATCTAACGAGATCATGGTGATGTATCTCGGTCAGTGCGTGGAGAGGGCCAGCTCCTACGAGCTGTTCAAAAACCCGATGCACCCCTACACGAAGGCGCTCCTCTCCGCAATACCGCAGCCGGTGTTGGGGAGTTTCCAGAGCGATAAACTTCTGAGAGGCGAGGTCTCCGACCCTATCGACCCGGAGCCGGGCTGCAGATTTGCCAGAAGGTGCGACTTCAACAAGCCGGAGTGCCTTGGACACGACATCCCGCTCACCGAGCAGGGGGGAAATCACCTGGTAGCCTGTTCCCTCTACAGCTGGGCGGGCGCCTGATTTAATTGTTGATGCCGGCCATCGCGGCCGGTATTTAATAATAACAGCCAAAATATGGGGAGGAATCAAGAGATGAAATTTCGTTCGCTGTTAATCGCATTACTGATCACAAGCTGTATATTTGTGCCGGCACTTCCATCGTACGCCGCGGCGGCGCCCGACCACAACCGCGTCGTCAACTTCACCTACCAGGCCATCGCTCCAACCTTCATCTTCGGAAAATCCATCGGTGTTCCTGAGATAATTTCAATGTCTCAGGTCTATGACACACTGCTATTCAAGGATAATAACGGCGTTTTCAACCCGAACCTGGCCGATAAGTGGAGCATCTCCGACGATGGTTTGGAGTACGTCTTCAACCTCAGGAAGGATGTAAAATGGCAGGACGGCGTTCAGTTCACAGCGAAGGACGTCGAATTCACGTTTAGCCGCCTGGCCAAGGAGCCCGCGTACTCGTGGATTTACGACGCGAACATCGAGCGCATGGAGACGCCTGACGACTACACGATCAAGATCTTCATGAAAAAGCCGAACGCCCTGTTCATATCGCAGCTGGCCGCTGGGAACGGGCTCATTATGCCTAAGCACGGCTTTGACAAATATGGCGAGGATTACGGCAGCGCGGTCGACAAGATTATAGGCACCGGCGCGTATATAGTCACCGACTGGCAGCCGAACGTCTCCATAACGTACAAGGCGAAGGAAGATTATTTTATGGGCGCGCCTGACATCAAAAACATGGTTCTTCACAGAATAACCGACACGAACGCCGCGATAGTCGCCATGCAGACAGGTGAGCTCGACCTCTGCCTGACGCCGATAAACGGTTCGGCGTACAAGACGCTGTCCGGAAACTCGAACATAGTCATGGGTGAGTTCATGAGCGCCCGCAACGAGGCGATTTACATGTACTGCAAACAGGGCATGTTCGCCGACGTAAAGATGCGCAGGGCGGTCGCGCACGCCATCAGCAAGGAGGATGTTCTCACAGTCGGCAATGACGGCCTCGGCAAGGTCATCAACTACCCTGGCGACATAGGCGACGCCATGACGGCAAATCCGAATATCGTGCCCGCGATTCAGTATGAGTACAACCTCGACCGCGCCAGGGAACTGGTGAAGGAGGCCGGTTTCGAGGGCGCTTCGGTCGTTGTGAAGTCCTACAACACGGACCCTTATGCCGTCATCGGTACATATCTCCAGGGCGTGCTCAACGACATAGGCCTGAAGGCCACGGTGGAGCCGATGGAGAGGGCGACTTTCCTCGCACAGCTCGACAACGAGGACCTCTCCATATTTCCGATGGGCTGGGTCGGCTCAGCTTATGACATAGAGGAGGTCCTTGGCGCCACCCTGCACTCGAACAACCTCGGCACCGCCGGCAACGACAGCTTCTACATCAACCCGGAGATGGACAAACTGATCGAGCAGGCCCGCGGCACAGCCGACATCCAGAAGCGCAAGGATTATTACACGCAGGTCATCAACAAGTTCATGGAGGATGTCCCCTACATCTCGACGTTCGTGTTTCAGTCCGCGATCCCGCGCAACGTGGATTTGACCACCACCAACCCTAAGTCATATCGCATTTTCGACTATCATTGGGCCAGATAGCCGCGAGAGGCGGAGTCCACAGCGCAAGGGGACGGCGCTCCCCTTGCGCCGTATATAAAAAATAATAACAGGGGTGGATGACTATGGAAAATACAGCCGATACCGAAAAGACCGCGACCTTGCCGGTTTCGCCGGAGGCTCCTGAGATCTACAGGTCGGAGCGCTCCGCCGTGATAAAGGGCGCTACGCTCAAATACACGGCCGAGGCCGGGTTTATGCCGATAAGCTCTGACAAGGGCGAGAGGCTCGGGAAGTTCTTCTACGTAGCCTATAAAAAGACCGGCGACGAAGGGGCGAGACCGAGGCCCATCTCGTTTATCTTCAACGGCGGCCCGGGCAGCGCGTCTTTGATGCTGCACATCGACTGCCTCGGCCCGAGGACCGTCGACCTCGGAGGCGGACTCGAAATTGCCTCCGCGCCGTATCGCCTCATCGACAACCAGGAAACGCTGCTTCAGATATCGGACCTCGTGTTCATAGATCCGATCGGCACCGGCTACAGCAAGGGCGAGTCCTCAGAGGACACGGCAAAGACGTTTTGGGGGGTGGAGTCGGACGCGAAGTCGGTCTGCTCATTCATAAGGCTCTACCTCACTCGGAACAAACTCCACATGTCGCCGGTCTACATCGTCGGGGAGAGCTACGGCGGCATCCGCGCGGGAGAGATGGCCGCGTATCTCCAGGACGTCGGTATTCAGCCGACCGGACTGGTGCTGGTGTCCCCGGCCCTGAGCTATCAGGAGCTCATCGGCGCCATAGGGAACGATCGCCCCTATGTTCACACCCTCCCGACGATGACGAACTCGGCCTGGTATCACAAAAAACTGCCGCAAAGACTCCTGTCGATGTCCCAGGAGGACGCCTACCAGGAGGCCAAGGCGTGGGCCGGAGAGGAGTACCTCTCGGCGCTCTGGAGGGGCAATGAGCTGGATGGCGGCGAGAAGCGGGCCATAGCGGAGAAGCACGCGTCATACAGCGGGCTGTCGGTCGATGAAATACTGCAGCTTGATCTCAGGGTTCCTCTCGAGTACTTCGCTGGAAACCTGCTGCGGGACAGAAGGGCCTTTCTCGGCGTGTACGACACGAGATGCGTAACGAGCGGCGGCGCTCACTGCTTCGAGGAGGACCCGTCATTGTTCAGGGCTCAGCTCCCGGCTGTCTCTGCACTGATGAGCGTACTCACGGAGGAGATAGGGATCGTCCTCGACGAGGAGTATATGTTCAGCAACAAGGACATACACCCGACCTGGGACTTCACCACAGGCGTACCGAAGAACAACGGACGCGGGGGCGGCTACGCCAGCTCCATGGCGGAACTTTCCAGGAGCCTGCGCCGCAACGGCCAGGTGAAGCTCATGATGGTCGCCGGCAACTACGACCTCATGTGCAACCGCGAGTCGTCTCTGTACTCGCTGAACCATCTGGACATTCCCCCCGATGTGAGGAAGAAGCTCATCGTAAAGTCCTACGACGGGGGACACATGTTCTACACGAACCCCGAGGCGAAAAAACAGTTCTTCCGCGACCTCGAGGCCTTTTACGAGGAATGATGCCGAATCAGGCTATGCCATTGTTTTGGAAGATATCACGGAGGTAGGAATATGGCGCGATACGTGATCATGCGAATTTTAATGATGATACCCATGCTCCTGATAGTGATCTTCATCGTTTCGTTCATAATGAGCCTGACGCCCAGCGACCCCGGCACTCTGATCCTCGGCGAGAGGGCCACTCCCGAGGCCGTCGCGGAGGTGAATCAGAAGCTGGGTTACAACGATCCGTTCCTGGTCCGCTACAGCAGGTACGTCATCCGGGCCGCCCAGGGAGATCTCGGCAACTCGTGGAAGAGCGGCACCCCGGTCATAACCGAGATAGTCCGCCGTTTCCCGACGACCGTCACGCTGGCCGCCGGCGCGGTTTTTATAGGACTCGTCGTAGGCATGACGCTTGGAATATTGTCGGCGGTAAAGCAGTATAGCTACCTCGACATAGCCGGCACGTCATTTGCCATGATCTTGGCCTCGTTTCCAGGGTTTTGGATAGGGATGATGCTGATCATCCTGTTCTCCCTGAAGCTGGGCCTGCTGCCGTCGTTCGGCAATGGGAGCTGGAAGCATTTTGTACTGCCATGGTTCACCACGTCCTGCGTCTTCATCGCGTCGATGCTGAGGATGACGCGCACCTCCATGCTGGAGGCGATTCGCATGGATTACATTCGGACAGCGCGGGCGAAGGGCCAGCTCGAGCGCGTGGTTATCACCCGTCACGCCCTTCGCAACGCCCTGCTTCCTGTCGTCACCATACTCGGCATGGAGTTCGGCGCACTTTTGGGCGGCACGGTCACAATCGAGACGGTCTTCTCGCTTCCCGGAGTGGGTTCGCTGATAATCGAGGCCATCAGGATGAAGGACATCCCGGTTGTGGTGGGGGCCACAGTCACCCTGGCTACCTGCTTCACCCTCATAATGCTGTTCGTCGATATTTTATACGCCTTTATAGATCCAAGGATAAAAGCGCGCTACATGAAACGCTGACGTGACGCCCGTCTGCCGGCGCCATGATTATCCACAGTGATGCGGGAGGGATAGACGATATGGATCTGAACGACAAGGTTGCCGCGTTGCGCGCCGAGATGAGAAAAAACGGCATCGACATGTACATGGTGACGACGGAGGACGCGTATCTGGCGGAATCCGCCGATGATTACTGGCGCACACTGCGCTGGCTGACAGGTTTCTATGGTACGCTTGCCTACGCGCTGGTCACTCAGGAGCGCGCGGCGTTTTTCACTGACGCCCGCTACATAATTATTGCGGGAAAACAGGTGGGGATAACTGGCGTCGAGCTATATGACGTCACGAAACAGGGCGCGGACTATTACCTGGAGTGGATTGTCTCCGCGCTGTCCGGCATAAAAAAATCCGGAGCCGTCTTCGGTGTCGATGGCCGGACTGTCACGACCGCTAGAAGGGAACTCATAATGGGAGCGCTCGCGGGTCTTGACGCCGCCATGGACAACGAGACGGATCTGTTCGACGCGATATGGAAAGACCGCCCAGAGCCTGGTTTTAAACCGATCTTCGATCACGCGGTGAAGTATACTGGCAAGGATCGCAGGGAGAAGATAAACGACGTCAGGGCGGAGATGGCGTCGCGGGGCGCCAATCACTACATAGTAGGCACGATGGAAGGCGTCGTCTGGCTGACAAACATGCGAGGGCGCGATATCGTAAACCCCCTCTTCATGTCTCACGTCCTCTTTACCAATGATAAAGTCAAGCTCTTCGCTAAAATAGACATGATCCCATCGGCATTGCGGGATGATCTCGCCGCTTCCGGTTATGAGCTCCACGATGTCAACGAGGCTCCCGCTGAGATAAAAAAAATCCCGTCCGGCGCCTCGGTATACTACGACGTCTATCGAACGAACAGCCTCCTCTCCTCCTCAGTCCCGCAAGGCGCAAACGTGGTACGGGGATTTGACATAGTCAACGATCTCAAGTCTGTAAAAAACGAGGTCGAGATTAAAAACTTCCGCGAGACCAATATCACGGAGTGCGTTGCCCTCGTGCGCTTCTGGAAGTTCCTGCACGAAAAAATAGATGGTGGCAACTACAGCGAGTACGACCTCAACTTTGTTCTGGAGGATTTTCACAAGCGCAGCCCTGAGTTCATCTGCAACGGCAGTTTCCCCACCATGTGCGGCTACATGGCGAATGGCGCGTCGCCGCATTACAACCCAGCCCAGGAGACAGCCGTAAAGGTGAAGCCCGAGGGAGTTATGGTCGTCGACGTCTGCGCCCATTATTTCGGAGGAACGACGGACATCACCCGCACAATCAGGCTTGGCCCCAGCCCCGAGTTTGACGCGGCAATACAGACCGATTACACGCTTGTGCTGAAGTCGGTAATAGCACTCACCCGCCAGCGATTCCGCAAGGATACGGACGGGGCGTACCTGGACAGCGTAGCGAGATGCGTACTCTGGAACCACCACA
>JAITNX010000219.1 GCA_031290235.1 Synergistaceae bacterium
CCTGTGGGCGCCTCCCCAGCCGCCGCGGGCGCCGCACGCCAATATCGTGTTTTTTTTCGCCCATTGATGGGCCAGCGCGGCAATTATCGCTTCCTTGATTCCCGTTTCTTCCGCGGCCCACGCGGGAGTTTTGGGTTTACCGTCGGATTCACCCAGAATGTGGGCCTTCCACTGCTCAAACCCATGGGTTTTCCGCGTCACAAAATCCTCTTCGTATGTGCCTTCGCTAATCCACACGTATGCAATCGCCTCGGCAAGGGCGGCGTCTGTGCCGGGACGGGGGGAAATCCACTTTGTGGCGTCTTTCATTGCCGTGAAATTACAGAATGGGTCTATGTAAACCATCTCAATGCCGAGCTTCCGCTGCCATTCACGCCAAATCGCGGTCTCCTGCCCGTTATAGCCGCCGCGGATAGTATCGGGGTCATTAGCCCAATGAACGATCATCTCCGTATTCTTGAGACAGTCCTCCAACATGTCGTATGGTTCCGGACATCCAAGACGCCATGAATATCCGTAGACATGGGGCGCTCCCCAGTGGAACCCCTCCCAGGAGTCGGGGTTGTCGAAGATCTGGGTATAGCCGATCATATTGAAAAACCGTCCGAAGGCGCTCATTTTGTAGCCCATCAGTCCCCAGTTGTGGTGGGAGCCGGTGACGGCGGTGACCGCCTCCTTGCCGTGGACGGACTGTACACGCTTGACTTCGGCCGCGACCAAATTCAGGGCCTCGTCCCAGCTGGCGCGCCGGTAGCCGGATTTCCCGCGATTTTCCGGATGGCGCTCGCCATCTGGGTCAAAATCCTCACGGATATAGGGATAGGCGACTCTGTTTTCGTATACGCGCTGTTTCTCTGTAAATACAAACGGCCCAACCGTGGACTTGCGGGGCGGCGTGAAGCTATCGCCGCGCGCCTGAATTGTCCAGCCGTCCGCATCCTTTTCGCTCAACACAATGGGCCGTATCCTCTTTATCTTCCCGTCCCCCACGACGACGCGGACAGGACCGCCTACAGTGCAGTTTGTAAATACTGATTCTTTCATGCTCCACCTGCGCTTTCTAAGCTGTGCGCCTTGAACAGGCGATTTTATAAGGCTGGCTTCATTACGCGAAGCATCCTCCACTCCACAATGTGAACTCATACTTTTGCGCTGCGTCCAGCAATAACGCCAGCCAGTGCGATGCATGTCAAACGCTCTTGGGGAGGCGCCGCCCTTGAGGTAAGCACTATGGGGATTTTCGCTCCAGAAACATAGCTTGCCATATTGACGCCAGGCAACAGCTCCCAGCATTTTCCGAGTATATTCCCGGCATGGATATTAGGCGCAAGCAGAACATCGAAATCGCCAGAATAAGGGCAGTCGTAGTGCTTTAGCTGCGCGCGCTGGCTGCTCATGGCAAGGTCGTAGGAAATGGGACCCTGCACAACGCAATTACCCAGCTCGCCGCGATCGCACATGTTTTTGAGTTCCAGGGCGTCTAGGGTTTCCGGCATATTTTTGTCGGGGGTCTCCTTGCAGCACAAAACGGCAACTTTGGGGGTTTCATAGCCCAGCAGGCGCAGCGCCTCGACGGCGTTAAGAAGGATATCGCGCTTCATATCGAGGTTGGGGTATGCGGTTATGCCGCCGTCGGTCGTCACAATCAGCTTGTGATAGAAGGGCAGCTGATAAAAAGCCACATGAGAGATCGTGCGCCCTGTGCGAAGTCCGTTTTCCCTCTTGACAACGGGCCTTAGAAGATCGGACGTTTCCACCGAGCCTTTCATCAAAAAGTCGGCATTCCCCTTCTTTATGATGTCTACGGCAGTCTCGGCAGGCGTTTGGCCTTCTGTCACTTTAACGATGTTAAAATCAGAAACATTCTTGCCATTTTGGCGTAAAAGCTCACTGAGATCCTCAGGATCGCCCACGAGAACCGGCTCGACCAATCCATTTTCAGCGGCTTCCAACACTGCTTCTATGACAGCCGCCTTACCCGCGCCAGCTACGGCCATGACGCTCTTTTTTTTGCTGTTGCCGGACATAGCCAGAATTTCATCAAAAGTCTGAAGATTCATAGATATTCTCCTTGCATACTAAATTTGTCGGTACTCTTTTCGGACCGTTCAGCCATTATATACATGGGCTGTTTCCTCGCCTCTCAGCACGCGAAGGGCTCCTTCGGCAAGTGACTGCATCTCGTTTTCTCCAGGGCGAACGTAGATAGGCACATTTAAGTAGGAAAGGCGAGCCCTGATGTCATCCACGAGCGCATTCCAATACGCTCCGCCGCCGGTCAGGATCACGCCATCTACATTGCCGCTCGTGACAGGGAAAAGGGATGCAATGGATTTTGAAAGCTGATATGCCATTGCCTGCTGACACAAAAGGGCGTATTCATCGCCGTCTTGTATCATTTTATCCACTTCCCTCAGGTCGTTTGTCCCGAGCAGGGAGACCATGCCGCCCTTCCCGTGAAACCAGCCGGTTATAGTCTTTGCGTCGTACTGGTTGCAGAGGGCGAGCAACCGCTCGCCACGAATAAAGCCGCAGCGTTCCGCGGAAAATGTACCGGCATCTCCGGGCACGACATCGGTCAAGCACCCGTGGAACCAGCAGCTGACAGAATTGCCGCCGCCGAAGTGAGCCACGATAAATGTCATCTCC